>JBFYZH010000130.1:0-25801 GCA_041309605.1 Candidatus Krumholzibacteriota bacterium | reverse complement strand
CCGTTCATTACGCCCTGCACATCCACCTTGTTGAACGGAGGGGTCATTATCCCGTTCACGCCCATAGAGAGATAGGAAAGATAAGCCTTTTCGTCGCATTCAGGCGTAATGATGTACATCGGAGAATCGATCTTCAGAATTCGTAACTGGCGGGCCTTGGTGCTGTCGAACCTTCCCGACGGGAGAAATAGCAGGATATTGGGATCGCCGGCCTCCGGAGCCTGCAGGCCCTTCAGGAATCTCGGATAGGTCTTGAATACCCTTACATCGACCTCATCGGGCAGCCGTACATCGCTGAAGAACTCGGAATGCACCGCCGGAGCGAGATCGAGAATGTATAAAGAGATCTTTTTCACACGCGTTTTAAAACACTTCCTGCCCGTCGGCAAGAATCTCGTTAAGGGCCTCCCGGAAATAATCGTTCGACTCCCTAAGGTCCGTTCCGACCTTTTCCTTATAAGCTTCCCAGGCCTTCTTGATCTCGGGACCGAGAACGGCCATCAGATTACCGTCCGCCAGCGCCTGGTTCCTCTTTTCCTTGTTGTAGACGAGGATATCGCTGACAAAGACCCTCGCGAGCCTTTTGGTCCTTTCGCGCTTTTTCTTGACATCGGGCGACTCCTGGACCTCGGTGAACGAAGATGCCATCCCCGGAACCGGGGACTGGATCTCGGCCTCCCTTTCCATCGCGCTCATCTCCGGTTCGGCCATGGCGACGGTCGCTCTCTGCGGCGACGCATTCCATCCGCCGACGGGAGTCTCCACTATCGGGGCTTCCGATGCGAACCTCCCCCCGCTAACCTCAAAAACAGGTTTTTCGGCGGCCGGTGTCAGCTTCCACACGAAACGGCACTTCGGACATCTGACCCGTATTCCCTTCGTGGGGACCTTGTCGTTTCCGAGCATATATCTTGTCTGGCATCCGTCACAGGTGACGATCATTCGTCTGCTCCTTCGCTTGATGGCGGACCGGCCTGCCCTTGTCACAGCCCGAGATCTTTCGAGATCTTCCTCATGGCGTCAAGCGATATCTCGAGAAACTCGTGCAAATCCAGACCCAGTTCGCTACAACCTGCAATAGCATCCCGGTCTGCCCCCGCGGCAAACCTCTTTTCTTTGAATCGTTTTCCCACAAAGGCGGCGTCCGTACCGGCCAGGCTCTTTGAGGGATGCATCAGCACTGATGCAACAATCAGGCCAGTAACCGGGTCGCTGCAGTATATCGCCTTGTCCATAAGTGAGATACGATCAACATGATCCGCGTGGGCCAGAATCGCGTGACGGATATCCTCCGGGACATCCAGAGAGGATATCAGGTCGACGGTCACATGGCCGTGCCTCTCGGGTGACTTTTCCGTCTCTTCGTAATCGAGATCGTGAATAAGCCCGGCGAGGCCCCAGCTCTCGGGGTCTTCGCCGAATCTTCCGGCAAGAACCCTCATTATGGCCTCGACGGCGAGGACATGTTTTACAAGATTATTCTTCCTGAGGTGTTTCGCGACAAGGGCCAACCCTTCCTCTCTGGATATCAAGTTCTCCTCCAGTCCCGGCCGGTCATATCAGCCGATATCCGCAAGTTCCATTCTGTATCTATAATACAGGCGGAAGTAATCCGCTACAACCCTGTTTTCCGGTCTTTTCAACTCAGGATCCCGGGCGAGAAGGTCCCGGGCATCCTCCCACGACTTATCGACGATCTGCCTGTCGCTGAGTGGATTGATCAGCCTGAACATCGGATATCCCGACTGCCTCAGGCCCCATATCTCTCCGGGCCCCCTCAGTTTCAGGTCCATTTCAGCCACGGCGAAACCGTCATCGGTTCCGGCAAAAAATTCGAGCCGTTTTCCTACATCGCTTTCCGCCTGGAATCCCGTGACCAGATAGCATACCCCCTCGTCTCCTCCCCTTCCGACCCTGCCTCTCAGCTGGTGGAGCTGGGAAAGCCCGAATCTTTCCGGATGGTTGATAAGGAGTATCGATGCGTTCGGTATGTCCACTCCGACTTCAATGACCGTGGTGGTCACCAGTCCCATTATCTGCCTGTCGCGGAACATCTGTATCGCCCGCGATTTCTCCTCGAAACTCATCCTTCCGTGCAGAAGCCCGAGCGGATAACCGGCGAATTCGTCCCTCTGCAACCTTTCGAACTCATCGACGGCCGCCCTCAGATCGGTCTTTTCGCTTTCCTCCACGAGAGGATACAGAATGAAGGCCTGTTTTCCGTTGTCGAAGGCTCTTTTCAGCGCGCCATACACGTCGTCGAGCCGGTTCTCGGACACAAGACCGGTCCGCACTTTTCTTTTGCCGAACGGAAGTTCGTCTATCACGGAAAGATCCAGATCTCCATAAACGGTCTGCGCGAGACTTCTCGGTATCGGAGTGGCCGTCATGACCAGGAAATGCGGAAGAAGATCCCCCCGTCCGAGTCTCGCCCTCTGCCGCACTCCGAACCTGTGTTGTTCGTCTATGACGGCAAGACCGAGCTGTTTGAAATCGATGCCCTCCTGTATCAGGGCCTGCGTGCCGACCACCATATCGACCTCTCCCGAGGTTATGCCGGCGTGGATCTTCCTCTTCTCCGCGGAACCTAGCGACCCTATAAGGAGTTCGACAGTCACCGGAAACCCTTCAAGATACTGCTTTATCTTACCGAAATGCTGTTGGGCCAGTATTTCCGTGGGGACCATCAGCGCGGCCTGGAACCCCTTGCCGACGGCCATCAGCATGGCGGCGAGTCCCACAACGGTCTTTCCGCAGCCCACATCCCCCTGGAGAAGCCTCGAAAGCCCCCTGCTCCCTTCAACATCCGTGGCAATCTCGACAAGCGCCCTTTTCTGGGCGCCGGTCATCTCGAAAGGAAGCGAACCGATGAACCTTTCGAGAAGGGGATGCGGCGCGGGGATGGCCGGTCTCGGCCTGCCTTCACCGAGAAACCTCCTTCTCATCAGAACAAGAATATGCAGGAAAAAGACCTCCTCGAATTTCAAGCGGTCGACCGCGGATCTTAGACTTTCCCAGCTGCCGGGATAGTGAACCTGTCTGAGCGCCTCTTCCCTGCCGGGGAATCCGGACTGACCGGTGATCCACTCCGGCAGGTTTTCAGGTATGTTACCGATGCTCTTGTCCAGGGCGGACTTTACGATCCTTCTCATCATCCTCTGCGATATACCTGCGGTGAGAGGATATACGGGCACGATCCTTCCCGTGTGGATCAACTCATCTCCAGGTTCGCCCGTAACTATCTCGTATTCAGGGGACACCATCTGCTTCTGCCCCTTGTACAGCTTGACCGTGCCGCTCGCTATCACGGAATTACCCTGCCGGAACTGCTTCTCAAGGTATGGCTGGTTGAAGAAGATGAGATTGATGATTCCGGTCTCGTCGCCGACGGCGACCGTAAGCATGGAACGCCCCCGCCCGAGCCTGCGCAACGACACGGCAAGCACCGTGCCGGTAAAGCCACCCTGGCTGTCAGGAACCATACCGCTTACGTGCTTCAGATCGCTGCGATCGTAATAGTTGCGCGGATAATGTAGTACCAGGTCTTCCACCGTCTCGATGCCGAGACGCTCGAGCATGCCCTGCCTTGAGGGCCCCACACCCTTTACGAACTGGCTGCTCTCGGCCAGGACTGCTTTTCTTTCACTTCGTTTTTCCATAAAAATACTTGCAAAAACATGCCTTATCTTCTAGATTATAGAATCTTTTGTCGATGTACGGAGGAATACGATGAGCAAAGAGTGCGCTATTTGCGGAAAGAAACCCATGGTGGGGCATACTGTCAGCCACGCACACAACCTTACCAAGCGCCGCTGGCTTCCCAATCTTCAAAAAATCCGCGTCGAAACGGACAAAGGGATCATCAAGACCTGGGTCTGCACCCGGTGTATCAAGGGCGGCAAGGCCAGGAAGGCCCTTTAGAGATCGCTGCATACCGACACGTTCCTTTTAACGGACAACCCGGACCGGAAAACCCCGCTTTCCGGTCCTTAACTTATCGCCGGGGCCGGCGTTTTACCGGTCCTGTCGACGACCGGACGCCCCGGATCGTCAGGCGATGATCTTTCTGTACCTGTCGAGAAGCGTCCCCCCGCCTTCCGGGCCTTCTATCACCGACCAGGGAAGACTCCCCTCGATGCCCCTTTCCCTGTTAGGAAGATCCGGATCGACACCGCTGGAGGCAAGCGCCTTTCTCCAGGAAATGCCGCCCGACGAGTACGATATGAGCGCCATTCCGACTTCCCTTCCCCCGACCGACAGGACCGCCTGTCTCATCGACGAGCGCAGGGACTTCGCCTGGCAGTTTATCCGGATCTTCCTGCAAACCGCCCTTATCGCTTCGATTCGCGTCCTGAGAATATCGGCCCCGGGCATCGGGTAGTACTGGAGCGGGGTCCAGGGTTTCGGTACCATCGCGTTGACACTTACCGTAAGCGCGGCCCTTCCCGCCGACCGCCTGATCTTTTCAAGGAATAAACGGGTCCTGTCGATCGTATTCTCGTCTTCCCCCGGATATCCCGTCAGGAAATACAAACCGATATTCGATATCCCGCTCGCCGCCAGCAGGCCGACGGCATCGATATATGCCTCGTCGGGAACGTTCTTGCCGAGCCTTTTCCTGAGCTTTTCGCTGCCGGATTCCGGAGCGAGGCTGACGCTCCTGGCCCCCGCGCGCGCTATTATCGCGGCGTCGCCCGCATCCAGTCCGGAGGCGTTGATCGAACTGAATCCGAGCGATATTCCCCTTCTGAGAAAGAGATCGACCAGGTCATGGAACCTGGGGTGGGCGGTTACAGCGGTACTCACCAGGCCCGCTTTCTTCACCGGTTCGTCCAATCCGTCCAGGGCCTTTTCGATCGAGGCGATCGACACGGCGCGAAGCGGCCTGTATATCGACGTGGCAAGACAGAATCCGCATGAGCCGGCGCACCCCCTGCCGGTTTCGAAAAGCATCGTATCGGAAAAGACGGTATCGGGAGAAATAATCACCGATCTGGTGAAAACCTCCTTCTGTCTTTCACCTGAAAAAGAGGCTTTCGATCCCTGCACGCCTGGCAGGAAGAACCCTTCACGGCCGGCAAGACGCAGGGGCAGATCCGGGAGCGACCCGTCCGGCAACTCGTCGAGCAGGTCGGCGAGGATGCCGACCGCGGTTTCCCCCTCGCCCAGCACGGCGACATCGATAATATCGGAAAGGGGCAGGGGATTCGAACTTACCGCCGGTCCGCCGGCGATCACCAGGGGTTCGCCCCGCCTTTTTTCCCTTTCAGGCTCGATCCCGGAACCGATCAGGATACGAACGAGATCGAGATAATCCTCCTCATAAGATATTGAGACGAGCAGGGCGGACGCGTCGCGGATCCTCCTGCCGCTTTCGAACGTGACCGGCGAGGTATCGCCGAAAAACCGTTCGACCCTGAAACGGCCGCTTCTGGCCAGGGAGCCGTACAGAAAATGGAACCCGAGATTCGACATTGCCACGGAGTAACCGGCGGGATACCCCGCGAACAGCACCCTTGCGTGCTTCGGCGGCCGGGGGAATGTCTCAAGGAATGTCTCGCGCGGTTTTCCGTTCGATGAAGATCTTTTTCGAGGGGCAGTCAACGTGACCTTTCCGGGATATCATCTCGAATCGGAACCGGAAAGGCCGTCCGCGATCAGATTTCTCGCGACGAGGTTTCCGGGATCGATCTCGATGAGCCTGTGAAGGATGGATTCGGCCTTGTCGTCCATCCCCTTCTGCCTCAGCGTCAGGGCGAGAGAAACCAGCGCCTCTCCATACTCGGAATTCACGTCCAGACTCTTTCTGTAATACGCCTCCGCGGCGTCCAGGTCACCCTTGAAGAACTGGATATCGCCCATTATCTTGTACAGGTCGGCGAAATCGTCGCCGTTGGAGTCCAGAAGCTTCTCCGCTTCCAGATACTCTCCCCGCCTTATAAGGAGCATGGCAAGTTTCTCCCGCGCCCTGACGAAACGGCCGTTGACGGCAAGGGACCTTCTGAAGAATTCCTCGGCTTCCTTCGACTTATCCATCCCCTCGTAGACTTCGCCGATGAAGTACAGGACATCGGCGCTCTCCCCCCCCGCATCGATGATTTCCCTGAGCACTCTCATCGCCTCTTCAAGGTTTTCCTCCCTGAGATGCACCAGCGCGACGCTGATATCGGCGTCGCCCGGCTTGTCGTTTCCGCTTATGCCGCTTGTCAGGTAATCCACGGCTTTCTGTTTTTCTCCCATCTGGTACAGAAGAAGCCCGTAGTAGTACTGGGCTCTCGAATATCCGGGAGAGATCTCGAGGGTCTTTTCAAGGGCCGCCCTTGCTCTCTCGTGCTCTCCGAGATAGAACAGGGTAGAACCGAGATAGCACTGAAGGTCGGCGTATCCGGGGCGTTCTGAAACGGCAAGTTCAAAATGCGGGAGCGCTTCCCTGAACATCCTGTCGTCCAGATACGCCATGCCGAGATAGAATCTCGCTTCCGTATATCCTTCGTTTCCGGCGAGCGCCTCATTGAACTCGCTTCTCGCCTTTTCCCGCCGGCCGTCACGAAGCAGCGCCAGCCCCAGCTTGAACCTCACATCGGGGTAATCGGGATGTATGCGGGCCGCGTCGGAAAAGGCTCCCGCCGCCATCGTAAAATCCCCTGTATTGAACGCTTCGATTCCGTCCTTGATGCAGATGTCGAATTCGGTATCGGTCCTGACGAATTCCCGGATCTTCGCCAGCGGAGGGATATCCGTCTCCCTTCCGGCCATGTGTTCGCTCAGGAATTTGCTGATCGGACTCGGGCTGCCCGCACCCAGAAGCAAAGCCTTCCCGAACATTTTATCGGCTTTTTCCTTTTCGCCTTTTTCGAACAATATGATTCCCAGATAGCAGACCGCCTCGAAATAGCTGTCGTTGAGTTCCACGGCCCTTTCGAGCATGTCGACGGCTTCGTCCAGTTGTCCTCGGCTGTGATAGATGACCCCCATCCGGTAATAGAGATCCGGATAGGTCGGATTCTCGCGTATCGCCACCTTGAAATGCCCGAATGCTCCTTCCAGATCGCCGGCGTGGAAAAGCGCCGTACCCAGATGCACGTGCGATTCCGCCGCATAGAACATCCCGAGAGCGTAGACCGGGTCGTTCGCTCCGAGCTTCTCTATGGCGCGCTCGAACTGCTCGATGGCGAGATCGTATTTTCCCTCGTTGAAATACCTTATGCCCGACTCGTAATCGGCGTTCTTTTCGAGTCCGAACAATCTTCCCCAGATAGACAAGATCCGCTCCCGGCGTTTAATCGAGTTGTTTTCTCATAAAGGTCGGTATCTCCAGGTTCGACTCGTGTGTGCATCCCACACCCACGAGATCCAGACCCTCCATACCGTCGAACCGAGGCATCCGCGGACCGGCTTCGACGATTTTTTCGACCTCGAACCTTTCCTGGACTTTTTCCCGGATTCTCATCTGGGGGACGATCTCGCGTTCCACGGATTCGAAACCGGTGGCTATCACCGTAACGTTGATGCTGCTGGAGCCTTCTTCATTTATCACGGCGCCAAATATAACGTTCGCATCCTCTCCCGCTTCCTCGCTGATGATCGCCGTAGCCTGGGACACTTCATGGAGAGTCATGTTCTGATCGCCCGTTATATTTACGAGCACGCCCTTGGCTCCCCTGATCGATACGTCCTCGAGGAGCGGGCTGCTCAGCGCTATCCTGGCGGCTTCGACCGCGCGGTTCTCGCCCTCCGCGGTTCCGGTCCCCATGAGAGCTCCCCCCATTCCGCTCATGATAGAACGTACGTCGGCAAAGTCAAGGTTTATAAGCCCCGGCGTCATGACAAGGTCGGATATACCCTTGGTGGCATGGTGAAGCACCTCATCGGCCTTGGAAAAAGCTTTCGTCAGCGGCATGTCCGAAGGCACGAGGGAAAGGAGCCTGTCATTCTGGATCACTATCAGGGTGTCCACCTCGTTTTTCAAAAGATCGATCCCCTCCAGGGCCTGCATTTCCCTTCTCTTTCCCTCGAAACTGAAGGGCCTGGTCACGATGCCGACGGTAAGGGCCCCCATTTCACGGGCTATCCTCGCCACGAACGGGCTTGCCCCCGTTCCGGTCCCGCCGCCCATCCCGGCGGTCACGAACACCATATCCGCTCCATCGAGCATCTCCCTGATGAGGTCGGAGTCCTCTTCGACCGCTTTTCTTCCGACTTCCGGCTTTCCGCCCGAACCGAGACCCTTGGTGAGCCTTCCGCCGATCTGCATCTTCTTGTGCGCGAGCGAAAGCTCGAGCACCTGCGCGTCGGTGTTCACGGCGACGAATTCAACTCCCTGAAGCCCGGCGGAAATCATCCTGTTGATGGCGTTTCCGCCGGCGCCTCCCACGCCCACTACCCTCAAACGAGCCAGTTCATTGATCTCATCGAATTCAAACCGCATCTTACCGCCCCTTTCTCAGACATGGTTAAACTACAGAAACAAACTCGCGATTTTTCTAAACCTGTCGAACATCCATCCGAAACGCTGCCGGGCGCATTTTGAGCTTTCGAGCCTGCCGAGCCTGTCACTCTCGAAGAACAGAAGGCCCACGCCGGCGCTCCAGCTTTCGTCGGCGACTATCTCGGAGAGTCCCTGAAGACCCTCCGGCAGACCCTTTCTCACGGGAAGACCGAATACCTGGGTGGCCACGCTCTTCATTCCCATTATCTTCGACCCCCCGCCCGTCAGGACCACACCCGATCCCAACGATTTGAAGGCGGCGGTGGAGGAGAGGGCCGATTTGATCATGCTGAAGATCTCCTCGCACCGGGGTTCGATGATCGCGGCGATGATCTTTTTGCGGATCTCTCCGCCGCCGTTTTCCCGGGCACCGGGAACCAGGACCGTCTCGTCCTCTCCCGCGAGCGATTCCAGCGCCAGTCCGTATTTGAGCTTTATGTCCTCGGCCGTCGTTTCAGGGATCCTCAGGCCTATGGCCAGATCTTTCGAAATATTGTTGCCACCGACCGGTATGACGCCGCTCGCCCTTACACATCCTCCATGGAACAGCGCGAAATCGGTTATTCCGCCTCCTATGTCTATGAGCAGGCAGCCCGATTCCATATCCTCCCCGGTCAGCACCGAGTGAGCGCACGCGAGCGGCTGGAAAACGAGATTAAGCACTTCGACGCCGGTCTTTTCGAACAGTCTGACGAAGTTCTCGACACAAGAGGCCTGAGCGGTCACAAGGTGCACTTCGACACCGAGACGGGAGGCCGACATCCCGGCCGGATCCCTTACACCCCGGTTTTTATCCACTATAAAATCGAGTACGACTGTATCAACAATCTCCATATCGGCGGGAAGTATCACCTTGCCCGCCGACTCTATCACCTTGCCGACATCCGCCGCCGTGACTTCCCGCCTGTCTTCGGGCAGGGAAATTACGCCACGGCTGTTGATGCTCCTGATATGGGGACCTGAAAACCCGGCACAGACACCCTGGATTTCCACACCCGCCATCTTCCCGGCATTCTCCAGGGCGAGATTCACGCACGCCGCTGCAGCCTCCATGTCCACGACCATGCCTTTTCTGATGCCGCCGGAAGGCTTGCTCGCCGCCCCTATTATCCTCATCGTGCCGTCGCGGTATTCGCCCACGACGGCGGCCACCTTCGTGGTTCCGATATCCAGGCTCACTATGAATTCAGGATGCATAACCCGTGTCTCACCTCCCTCTGACAATCAGCGGATGACCACCTGTCGTTCGAACCTCAGATCGATGAATCCCGGGAAAGGACCGTCCTCGCCCAGGGTCCCGTATACTGCCCTCAGCTTCCTGACCTTCTCGGAATAATTTCCCCTTCCCATCTGTATCGACGTGCCCTCACCCATCCATACGAGAATCACGTCTTCACCTTCGACATGAATCTCGGAAAGCTGCTCGGCCGGTGAAAAATCGAAATCCTTCAACAGCTGAAGAATCTCCATGGACTTGAATATCATCCTCGCGCCCTTGTCCCTGCGCGCCTCCTCGCGGCTTATTCCCGTGATCAGCGGCAGGTCCACGTCCCACGGCCCCGATCTCTGCGGCAGGATCACGCCTTCGGCGTCCAATCCGAATATCGTCTCGAGATCGATCAGCGCCACCGGTATCCTTTCCTCCACGTAACAATCAAGCCCGTGAAGGGGCCGCCGCCGGAAGGTGACCCGGGCCACTTCGGGAAAAACCATGAGGTTTTTTCTCACGGAGGAAAGGGGAAGGGTGAATATATTACTGCCGAGGCGCGTGGTGAGGATGCCGCTCAGGGAATCCTCCGGCATGTACCTTCCGCCATGCAGCCTGATCTCCCTGAGTTCAAAAACGTCGGTGAAGAAAAATGAGTATGCCATGCCTCCGATGGCGACCGAGACCAGTACCCATGATACTATCCGGGCAGGGCGGATCCTTCTGCTTCCGCCGCTCCCTGCCGTACCCGCCTTATTTCGCCAGTACACCGTCATTCGCCGCCCTTTCCTTCCAGGAATCTTTCGCCGAGCCTGAAGATGTTTCCCGCTCCCAGCGTGAGAAGGAGGTCCCCGTTGCGGAGACTTCCATAAACCGCGCCGCACAGATCCTCCCATGCCGGGATGTAGGTCATCTTCTTCACTCCCCCCTTGAGAGCGCTTCTGTAGACCAGTTCGCCGGAGATACCAGGTATCGGGCGCTCGCCGGCCGCATACACGTCGGTGATGAAAACTTCGTCGGCTTGAAGAAAACACTCGTTGAACCTCTGGTGCAGGTCCCGCGTCCTCGTGTACCTGTGAGGCTGAAATACGACCACCAGCCTGCGCTTGAAGCTGCGGCGAGCCGTTTCGACGGCGGCCCTGACCTCGGTCGGGTGATGACCGTAGTCATCCATCACGATCACGCCGTCCTTTTCGCCCTTGAACTCGAACCGCCTTCCGACGCCCTCGAATCCGGCGAAAGCCTTCCCGGCGATCTCCAGGGCGATGCCGAGTTCGTCGGCGAGGGCGCAGACACCCAGGGCGTTCTGAACATTATGCCTTCCCGGAAGCCTCAGAAATATTTCGCCTTTTTCCTTCCCCCCGATATAGACCCTGAAGGAGGTGCCGTCCTGAGACTCCTTCGTTATCTCGCCGCGCACGTGGGAATCGGCCGAAAAGCCGTACGTGATTATCCGCCGGTCTATGCGGGGGATGACGCTCCTGACGTTCGGATCGTCCAAACAGCAGATGACCGCCCCGTTGAATGGGACCTGCCGCGCGAACCTCACAAACGCGTCCTGGATCCTCTCCAGGCTTCCGTAAAAGTCGAGATGTTCGGCGTCTATGTTGGTTATTATGGCCATGGCCGGAGAAAGCCGGACGAAGTTGCCGTCGCTCTCGTCCACTTCCGCGACCAGGAATTCGCCCTCCCCGAGCCTTGCGTTCGTATCGAGGCTTTTCAACTTTCCCCCGACGATGATAGTCGGATCCAGTCCCGCCTGCTGAAGGACGACACCGGTCAAAGAGGTCGTCGTGGTCTTTCCGTGGGCTCCGGCGATCGCGATACCGGTCCTCATCCTCATCAGTTCGCCCAGCATGTCGGACCTGGGGATTACCGGTATCCCCGCCACGCCGGCGGCCGCGATCTCCGGGTTGGATGGAGATATCGCCGACGATACGACGACTATATCCGCGCCCCTTATGTTGTCCGCCCTGTGCCCCTTTTCTATCCGGGCCCCGAGAGAGGCAAGGTTTTCCGTGATGGCGCTCCTATCCAGGTCGGATCCGCTGACCTCGAACCCGAGGTTCAGCAGCACTTCGGCTATGCCGCTCATCCCGATCCCGCCGATGCCCACGAAATGCACGTGTTTCACTTTACCGAGCATTGCCCGTTCCTTCCTCGTTCTTCGCCGCCTGCCCGCTCCGCGCGACCCGGCCTCGCGCCCCCACGGTCTGAACAGGGAACCATCTCGAGAAGTCCCTCTATATCGGATGCAATCTTTACGGCGGAGTCGGCCACGTAGACCGTGCGAAGCGACTCTCTCATTTTCGAGAGTACGCCGGGATCATGGATCATCCCGGACAGGGCGCCCTCGAGAGTCGTGGCGTCCAGATCGCCGTCACTTATTATGACGGCGCCGCCCGCGCGGGCCAGAACGAGAGCGTTACCGGTCTGGTGGTCGTCGGCGGAGAACGGATAGGGGACCAGGACGCACGGCAGCCCGACGGCTGCGAGTTCAGAAACGCTCAGAGCGCCCGAACGGGCCAGCGCCGCGTCGGCCGCCATGTAGGCGCTGTTGATGTTCGATATGTACTCCGTCACGAAAACCCTGGATCCCGCGGCGGAGAGCGAAGCCTTCATCTCCGCATAGTCCCTTCGGCCCGTCTGAACGATCCCCTGTACGTTTTCGCTGGCCATCAGGTATCCGGCCGCCGCCCTGTTGAGGGTCCGCGCTCCCTGGCTTCCGCCGAAGACCAGCAGCACGGGCTTGTCTTGCGACAGGCCGAAGGATTCCCGGGCTTTGCCGCGTTTCCCGGCCGGGGGCATCTGCGGTCCGATCATTTCCGCTATATCCCGCCTTAACGGATTGCCCGTAAAGACGATCCCTTTTCGTTTGCCGAAGTAAGCGGCGGCATCCCTGAAGCCGAGATAGATCCTTTCGGCCCGGCGTGCGAGGAACCTGTTGGCCAGTCCCGGGACAGAGTTCTGCTCCTGGATGACGACCCTTCGCCCGAGAAGCAGAGCCGCGAAGACGGCCGCGACGCTGGCATAGCCTCCCGATCCGAAGACAAGGTCCGGTTTGAACCGCATGATGATCACCGACGATTTCACGATACCGGCCGCGATGCTGAACATGGTCCTGATCTTTCCGGTCACCCCGCGCCCCCTGACACCGCGCGAAGAGATGAAGATTATCCTGTTTCCCGATTCGGGCACGACCTTCGCCTCAAGTCCCGCCCTTGTCCCTATGAAAAGCGCCTCGAAGCCGGCGTGACGACCCGAGAGAGCCTCTGCCACCGCGAGGGCCGGATAAACGTGCCCCCCGGTGCCTCCACCCGCGAACATGACTTTCAAGGTCTTTTCCATTACCAGACCATCTCTTTCGGCTCACGCCGCTTGGCATAGACGCCGCACGCGTTCCTGTCGCCGGAACCCGGCCTCTTCAAGCCCTGCTTGTCGCGGCCCTTCGAGGATATGCTGAGGAGGATCCCCACCGCGGACATCGAAGTGATCAGCGAGGACCCCCCATAACTCACGAACGGAAGTGGAAGACCCGCGACGGGAATCAGGCCGAGGGTCATCGAAATATTGATTATCGCCGTCGAGAAGATCGAAAGCCCGATCCCTGCGGCAAGAAGAAATCCGAAGGAATTCGGAGCTCTTTTCGCCACCCTCAGCGCCCTGTTGAAAAGCATGACGAAAAGAACGAGCACGGATACCGTCCCCAGAAGCCCGAGTTCCTCCCCGATTATCGAATAGATGAAATCGGTATGCGCGTCAGGCAGGAAATTGTACTTCTGATGCCCTCTTCCCGGACCGCAGCCGAAGATGAATCCGGAGCCCAGGGCTATCAGGGACTGGTTCACGTGCCACCCCTGTCCCTGAAGGTCCGCCCCCTTGTCGAAAAACACCGAGAACCTTTCGCGCACGTGTGGAAAACTGTACAGCAGCGGAACGCCGGCGGCGGCTATCGCCGCGCCGAACGAAACTATGTGGCGAATCCTGCATCCGCCGATGAACATCATGGTCAGGGAAAGCAGGACGATCAGTATCGCGTTGCTTAGATTGGGCTGAAACCCGATGAGCACCGCCACGAGGATGACCACCGCCATCAGCGGCAGGAATCCATGTTTCAGATCGGTGATCCTCCGTTTTACGTCCGTTATCCTTGCGGACAGGAAAATTATCAGCGCGTATCTTGCAACTTCGACGGGCTGAAGCATGAAATTGAACACGTGCAGCCAGCGGTTCGCTCCCCTTACTTCCCTGCCCCATATGAATATCGCGGCCAGAAGTATTATGGAAACGATGAGCATGTACACCGCCACCTTCCTGTAGACGCCGAAGGGTATCTTCATGAACACGAGCAGGCAGCAGATTCCGAGCGCCACTCTTATCGCGTGTCTCTGTATGAAGAAGAACGATGAGCTGAACTGTTCCCTGGCTATCACCTGGCTCGCCGAAAAAACCATGATCAGCCCCAGCGCCACGAGGAGGAAGGTGATGAAAAAGAGGTTTATATCGTATTTCGGGTACGTGTTCAATCCTGTCCGCCCCCCGTTCCAAGTACGCATTCCCTGAAAACTTCGCCCCTGTGTTCGAAATTCCTGAACATGTCGAAACTCGCGCAGGCCGGAGAAAGCACGACCAGGTCGCCCGGCCCGGCCAGGCGGGAGGCTTTCTCCACAGCGTCCATCATCGATCCGGCCCTCTCCATCGAAACCTTTCCATCGAGGGCCTTTTCGATAAGAGGCGCCGCCTTTCCGATCGTGACCACGGCTTTGATCCCCGGGAGTATTTCGGAAAATTTCCTGTAATCGCTCCCCTTGTCGTACCCGCCGGCTATCAGCACGACGGGACCGTCCAGTCCCGACAGGCTCTTCACGGCGGCTTCGACGTTTGTGGCCTTTGAATCGTTGTAATATGTCACACCCGATATGACGGCCACTTTTTCCATCCGGTGTTCCAGACCCCTGAAACCGGACAGAGCCCGGCGGCACGCTTCCGCCGGCACGTCGAGGCCCTGCAGGGAAGCGAGCGCCGCAAGCGCGTTCTCCACGTTGTGGATCCCTATCACTCCCAGGTCGCGCCTGCCGATGATCGATTCTGTTCCCCCTTCCGCATTTACCCTGACAAGATGGTCGCCATCGAGGTACGCCCCTCCGGCGACTGCCCTCACGGAGGAAAAGGGCGACAGCATTCCCGGGAAACGCGATGAGATCGCGTCGCAGGCGCCGTCTTCCGCGTTATAGAAGAAGTTGTCGTTCTCCGTGCAGTTGCTCATGATCCTTTCCTTCAATCCGTAATATTCGTCGAGGCTTCCGTACCGGTCGAGATGGTCGGGCGTCAGGTTCAGGATACCCGCCGATACCGGGTGAAATCCCTTTATCGCCTCCAGCTGGAAACTGCTCACTTCGATGACGAAAAAACCGTCCGGCCCGAGCGCCCCGGCGACGCCGCTGAAAGGAACCCCGACGTTCCCGGCCACGATCGTATCCTTTCCGGCGGCTTTCAATATCTCTCCGATCATCGTAACAGTCGTCGATTTGCCGTTCGTTCCCGTGACCGCTATGACCGGCGCGACGGCGTATCTGAACGCCAGCTCGAGTTCGCTTATCACCGGGATACCCCTCGAGGCCGCTTCGGCCATCAGCGGATGCTCCCTGGACACTCCAGGACTTATGACGACCTCGGCCGCGCCGTCGAGCAGGCCGGGCGAAAACTCCCCCGACACCAGGCTCGCGCCGGAAAGATCCCCCGGCATCCCGACCGATGTGTTCTCATCCGAGCAGACCACATCGCGCCCTTTCGATCGAAGAAGCCTCGCCGCCGCGATGCCGCTTCTCGCCATCCCGAAAACGATGATCCTTTTTCCAGTTCCGTTTCCCATTCAGGTAACCGCTGCCTTTCAAAACGGCCGCTCCGCGCGGTCCGTTTCCGTTTTTCAGCGCAGCTTCAGCGTGCTCATGGCAAGAAGCAGAAACAGCGCCGCCACGATCCAGAACCTCACCACTATCTGGCTCTCGCTCCACCCCAGCAGTTCGAAATGATGGTGGAGAGGAGCCATCCTGAAGACCCTTCTGCCGGTCATCCTGAACGAACCGACCTGTATGATCACCGAGAGGGCCTCCGCGACGTATACGCCGCCTATCACGATCAGAAGCAGTTCGCTCTTTAAAAGCACCGCTATGGTTCCGAGTGCCCCGCCGAGAGCCAGCGATCCGGTATCGCCCATGAAGATCCGGGCTGGATGAGTATTGAACCAGAGGAACCCGAGCGCCGCGCCGACCACCGACATGCAGTAGATCGTCAGCTCCCCGGCCCCCTCCTGGTAGAAGATGTTCAGGTACCCCGAGAAGACTCTGTTACCGCCGAGATAGGCCAGTAACGCGAAAGCCAGAAAGCAGAATGCGGCGATACCGGTCGCCAGTCCGTCGAGTCCGTCGGTGAGATTCACGGCATTGGAGGTCCCCGTGATCACGAGCATCACCAGCGGAACGTAAAAAAATCCCCAATTAATATAGAGATCCTTGAAAAAAGGCACGGCGGTCGACGTCATCCCGTGGCTGACCAGAGGATTGGTCACGAGGTAGGCGCCGAGAGCCCCGCCGAATATCAACTGGCCCAGAATCTTGTACCGGCCGATAAGTCCCTTGTCTCTCTTCTTTACCACGCTGAGGTAATCGTCGAGGAACCCGATCAGACCCGTCCAGACGGTCACGACAAGGGCGACCTGCACGTAGTGGTTGGCAAGATTCGACCAGAGCAGGGTCGGCACCACGATCGCGGCGATGATCAGAACGCCGCCCATCGTCGGGGTCCCGGCCTTTTCACCGTGCCTTTCGGGCGCCTCCTTTTTGATTCTTTCGCCGATCTGGAGCCTGGTCAGCCAGCGTATCAGCTTCGGCCCGAATATGAAGCATATGAGAAGCGCGGTCACGGTCGCGTACGCCGCCCTGAAGGTGATGTAGCGGAACACGTTGAACGCGAAGAAATATTCCTTGAGGGGATAGAGGAGATGGTACAGCATCAGCACACCATCCTTTTTCCGGTCTTTCGCAGAGCCGCGATCTCCTCAATGACGTTCTCCATGTGCATGCTCCTTGATCCCTTGACCAGGACACAGTCGCCTTCGGCGAGAAAAGAATCGAGATACGCGGCGAGCCTGGCCGTGTCGACGAAATGGCTGATATCGGCCGGCGCCCTGCGCTGTTCGGCCGCCGCTCTGTTCAGTTCCACCGTATGCCGTCCGAGCGTGAGCAGCCCGTCGACGCCCGCTTTCCCGCAATAGACCCCCATCTGTTCGTGCAGTTCCATTCCCGCCTCGCCGAGTTCGAGCATGTCGCCCAGCACAAGCCATCTTTTGCCGTTCACGGGCATTTCCATGAAAGCGTCTATGGCTGATTTCAGGGAGGCCGGATTGGAGTTGTACGAGTCGTCTACAAAGATGATCCCGGCGATATCGTATACGGAACCTCTCCCTCCGACCGTTTCCGCGGCGGCTATGACGGGAGCGGCTTCATCGGGGCTCATTCCGTAGAGGGAAGCCGCCGCGACGACGGCGGCCGCGTTCAGGAGATGATGCCTTCCATATCTGCGTGTTTCCATACTCACGCCGGCGAGCCGGAATGTGTATCCCATCTCCTCCTTTTTTTCGATATCGATCGGCCTGAAATCCGCCTGCTGCGAGAAACCGAACGACAGTACCCTTGACCCCGTACGCTCTTTCAGGAAGGCAAAGAACTCGTCGTCGGCCGGGAGCACGGCGGCGCCGTCGCCGGGAAGGCTCTCGACCAGCTCGGCCTTCGCCCTGGCCACCCCTTTTATCGAACCGAAACTTTCCAGATGTCCCGGGGCGATGTTGGTGATGATCCCCGTTTCCGGCCTGGCGATCGAGGCGAGAAGCCCGATCTCGTTTTTGCCGCTTGCCCCCATCTCGACCACGAGCATTTCGGTATCTTCGGGCATTGAAAGCAGGGTCAGCGGGACTCCGATATGATTGTTGTAATTGCCCCTCGTCGCGTGGACCCTGTATCTGCTCGCGAGGACGGCCGCGATAAGTTCCTTCGTCCCCGTCTTTCCCACACTTCCGGTGATGCCTATGACCCTGGGCGCCACCCTGTCGCGCCACGCGGATGAGAGCCGCTGCAACGCTTTCAACGTGTCGTCGACATCGATGACGGGAAGCCCCCCCGCGACCGGGACCGCTTCCTTTATGCGTCTCTTCTCCACGACCAGCGCCGCCGCGCCGCGGGAAACCGCTTCTTCCAGGTAATCGTGACCGTCGCCGGTGGCGCCGGTCAGCGCAAAAAAGATCTTATTCCCGCATTCGCCCCTCGAATCGGTGCACACTCCGTCGACCGGGGCGCCCGCCTTGTCGTACCCCGCTTTTCCCAGAACTTCGGCGACCCATGAGATCTCAGTCCTGATATCCCACCTCCACGTCTCGCAAGGCTTTTCCCGCTTCCTCGACATCGCTGAAATGGATTTTCACGCCGCATGTTTCCTGGTAGTCCTCGTGTCCCTTTCCGGCGATCACCACGATATCCCCCTCGCCGGCTTTCCTGACGGCCGCCGAAATGGCGCCGGAACGATCGGCGACGACGTCCACCGGAACTTTCGATCCCGCCGCGCCGGCGAGCACCTCGTTTATTATCGCCCCGGGGTCCTCCGTCCTCGGATTATCGCTTGTTATGATCACCATATCGCTGTACTCGACCGACACCTTTCCCATCATCGGTCTCTTTCCCCTGTCCCTGTCGCCGCCGCACCCGAAAACGGTTATCAGCCTGCCGGGCTCCAGTTCCCTGCAGAAACGCAGCAGGTTTTCCAACGCGTCCGGCGTGTGGGCGTAATCGACCACGACGACCGGGCCGGATCCTTCCCTGATCACCTGAAACCTGCCCGGCACTCCGTCCACGCCTTCGAGCCCCGCCTTGATATCCTCCAGTCCCATCGACGCGGCGAGGGCCGCGCTCCCCGCGGCGAGCGCGTTGTAGATCGAGAACCTGCCGAGAAGTTTCAGATTAACGTCGATCCGGCCGACCGGGGTGGCGAGCGTGAAAAACGTCCCGCCGAGATCGGCTCTTGCATTCTCGGCCCTGACCATCGCCTCCGGGCCGATCCCGTAGGATATCCTGTCGCCGCCGAACATATCGCCTATACGCCTGACATGGATATCATCGGTATTGTAGACGAGGGTCCCGTTCTTCTTCGATCTTCCAGGCCGATCGAGCGATCTGGCGAAAATCTCCTTCGCCTCGATATACTTTTCGAGTGTTCCGTGATAGTCGAGATGATCCCTCGTGATATTGGTGAAAACTCCGACGTCGAACTCAAGACCCGTTATCCTTCCCTGAACGGCGGCGTGCGAACTGACCTCCATCACGGCCGACCTGCATCCCCCGGCGACGAATCCGCCGAGTATCGAGTACAACCCCGAGGCTCCCGGAGTGGTCCGTTCGGAGGATTGCATGGAGGACCCGGTTCCGTACCCGACCGTTCCGATCAAACCGGCCGGCCCGGCGGCCTTGTCGAACACCGAACGCAGAAGAAAAGCGGTCGAGGTCTTCCCGTTGGTCCCCGTGATGCCGGCCAGAAGAAGCGATCTGTCCGGTTCGTGGAACAACCTCCTCGCGATAACCGGTTCGGCCATGGAAGCGTTCCCGACCACTATCACGGGGATGGCCGCCTCTACTTTTCTGCAGGTGACAAGCGCCGAAGCCCCGTTTTTCACGGCTTGAGCGATAAAATCATGGCCGTCCAGTTTGTGGCCGGCGACCGCAACGAAGACGTAACCATTCCTCACATCCCTGGAGTCGGTCGTTATACCGGTGATCTCGACATCGCGCATTCCGATCACGGTCTCTATTTTCATTCCTTCAAGAAGCTTTAACAGTCTCAATCAGTCACTCCCGGCGGTTTTTACTTCATCTCCTGCCGATTGCCCTTTAGTCTCCGGCTCGTCCGGCTCCGCCATGCCCTTTACGGGATTGCAGCACAACGTGACGCTGGAACCGGGTTCGGCCATCTGCCCGCTTTCGGGCAGCTGTTTCTCGACGATACCGTATCCCTCTATCCTGCCCGAGAGTCCGCACTCGATGAGCATCCTGCGAGCCTTGCGGATCGGCAGCCCGAGAAGATCGGGCACGCATACCTGTTCCGGGTGGTTTCCGGCCGGGTCGCGGAAGGCAAGGTATATCTCGCTGCCGGGGGCGGCCAACGTCCCCGTCCCCGGAACCTGGGAATAGACCTCCCCTTCCTTCATGCTGCAGTTCAACCTGAATCCCCGGCCGCTTGCGAGCCTCTCGGCCTCGGAAAAGGTCAGTCTCAGAAAACTCGGAACGGCCGCGCGGTCAGTTTCCGTATCCATTACGGCCACCGTGCTCGACCGCGCGTCGACAAGCAGATCGGTCGACAGGTTGATCCCCTCGATGACCTTGCGGAATACAATCGCGGCCGACAAACCTCCGTAATGGTACTTGTACTCCGGTTCATCAAGAAGCACCAGGCACACGAGTTGCGGATCGTCCGCCGGCGCGAAACCTATGAAGCTGGCCATGTATCTGCCTTCGAGATACCCGTGTCCGTCGGATTTCTGCGCAGTGCCTGTTTTGCCTGCCACTTCGATCCCCTCCACCATGGCGTTGGTGCCGGTGCCGTCCTTGACGACCCCCTTGCAGAAATCGATCAACGTCCGGGCCGTTGCGTCCGAAAACACTTTTCTCATCCTTACGGCCGGATAAGAACGGACCGGGCCCTCTCCTGACCGCCTTACCTCCAGGGCGACCCGCGGGGACAGAAGAGTTCCGTCGTTCGCCAGCGTGCTGTAGGCCATTGCCATCTGTATCACAGTAACGCCGATCTCCTGCCCGATGGATATGCTGGCCATGGAACGGCCGGACCATTCCCTGGGCTCGCGGAGCCCTCCCTTGGACTCCGCCGGAAGATCGATGCCGGTCCTGCCGCCGAATCCCATGTTCAGCATGAAGGTGTAAAAATCCCTCCTGTCGCTGTCCTTGACCGCCTTGATGGTGCATATGTTGCTCGAATGGGTGAAAGATTCCTTGAACGTCAGCCATTCGAATTCATGATCGTCCGTGAACTTTCCGAAATCGAAGGAGGCTTTCCCCTTCTCCCCGTAGAACACGTCGTAAGGGTCGACCCTTCCGGATTCGATGAGATAGGCGTCCGTCACGAGTTTGAAGGTGGAGCCGGGTTCGTACATGCAGCTCGTCGAATAAAGCGCATTTTGATCCTTCCACGCGCGCAGCCCGCCGCCGGACCCCGAACATTTCTCGGAAATGGCCAATATGTCGCCGCATCCAGGGTCCACGACTATCGCCGCCCCCCCCTTTGCGCCGTAATTGGCGACTGCCTGTTCAAGTTCGAAATCGACTATGGACTGTATCCCTGAATCTATGGTCAGGTAGACGTCGCACCCTTCGACCGGTTCCTTGCCCGGGGCGTTGATAGGCCTGAAGGCCTGGTCTTTCGCGTCCCTGTTAACGATAATCCAGCCGTCGGTGCCTTTCAGATACTTCTGGAAAGCCTGTTCTATCCCTGCATTCCCGTTACCCTCAAGATCGACGGAACCGATGAATGCCGGTGTCATCGCTCCCATGGGATTCAGCCTCTCGGGACGAGCATCGAGTTTTACGCCCGGAAAGGACGACAGCCTGGCCTCCTGTTCGGCGGAGAGGTTGATATCCTTCCCGAGCGGGATATAACTGTCGCTCCTGGTGAGCAGCCGTTTTATCGAGGAAAGCTTTTTGCCAGTCACACCGGCCAGATAAGCGGCGCAACTCTCGTCGGCGGGAAAATCCCTCGGCGTGATCCCGATCGTGTACGTCTTGTGGGATACGGCCAGGGGATACCCGTTGCGATCGAATATCGAACCGCGCCTGGCCGACCATGTCACTTTTTTGTGCCACTGACGCCTGGCGCAGTCCTCGTAGGTCTCATGCCGGAGAATCTGTACCTGGATAATTCTATAGAGGAGAACACAGACAGTTATGGTAACGATTGCAGAAACAAGACGTATCCGCCACTCAAAGAACCTGGTCGACATCATTTCTCCGGTTTGCCCGCGGGCATATAGGTGTCGCTTCCAGTGACGCCGGCCTGCGCCCACCAGGCGGCTTCCTTCCTTAACTGTTTACGATCGTCGTAACAGGCGACCCGCTTCATTTCCTCCATCGATCCCGCTTTCAAACCCAGTTCCTGCACAAGGGGGATTATCCTGTCGGGAGAGGTAAGCCTGTTATGCTCCGCCGTGAGAAAGATCTTTTCCTCGCTCAGTTTGTCGGCGCGCAGTACGCCGCTGTTGATCTGCCCGGACAGGGTCTGGAAATGCACGTGGAGCGAGATATAAAGAAGCACGAGGCTCGAAAAGAAACCCACGATGAGAAGAAAATTCACGGGGCTTATCCTTCCCTCGAGAGCCTTCTTGATGACCATCGCCGCGCCGTCCAAGTAATCGGTATGAGTCCTCATCTCTACAACCTTTCTGCCACTCGGAGCCTGGCGCTCCTGGCCCTCGGGTTATTGTCCACTTCCACGGGCTCCGGAAGCACGGGACGCCTGGTCAGGACACTCAACGTCGGGATCCTGCCGCAGGCGCATTCCGGGAAATCCGGAGGACATATGCATCCCTTTTCTTCCTGCCTGAAATAATTCTTCACTATCCTGTCCTCGAGCGAATGGTAACTCAGAACCGCCAGGCGGCCGCCTGGTGTCAGAAGTGCGGCCGCCTGGGGTAAGAAGGTCCTGATGTTTTCCAGTTCATCGTTGGCCCAAATTCTCAAAGCCTGAAAAACGCGCGAAAGCGTACTTATCAGGAACCGCTCCGGGACTATTCTGCCGACTATCGAACCCAGCTCGGCGGTCGTCGTCAAGGCGCCGTTTTTCCTCGCCTTCACGATACCCGCCGCGATGACGCCGCTTTTTTTCTCCTCGCCGTAATCCCGCAGGATCCTGGCTATCTCCCTGGAGGAAGCCTCCGCCAGCAGCCTTGCGACAGGACGTCCGCCTTTTCCCATCGACATATCCAGCGGACCGTCCTCCATGTAGCTGAAACCCCTCTCCCGATCCGATATCTGAAAAGAGGAAAGCCCAAGATCGGCGAGAAAACCGCAGTATTTTTTCCCTTCGAGGTGAGCGGTTATGTCGCTGAAGTTACCGTGTATGAAAACCACCCTGTCGCCGAACCTCGAGAGCCTGCGTCGCGCTTCCTCGAGCGCTTTCCCGTCCCTGTCGATACCCACCAGGCGCAGCCGTGGAGCCGCGTCCAACAGATTCATCGCGTGTCCGCCCAGTCCCAGCGTCGCATCCACGTAAATACCTTCCGAATCGGTCAAGAGAAACCTGCTCACTTGTTCAACCATTACGGGCACATGCTGCACCGGTTTTGTCTCCGCTTTAACTGCCTGCTGCCATGCCGACGGGCACGGGATCTCCGAGCTTGGCCCGCTCGCCGATCAGGTAGTGGAGGGCTTTTCTCCAGTCGGGGTAAATCGGTATCACGTTCCTGCGCTGGACGAAGGCGAAAATATCGAGAATATAATCGCTCAGCCCGCTCATGACGACACCGGACGCACCGGCAAACCATTCCTCGAAAAGTACGAAGACATGGTAGTCGACGTGTTCCACACCCTGGAAGTCGAGGATGAAGGATCCACTGACCGAGCCCGGGGAATGTCCCAGGGACTGTAGCAGCATAAGCGCGTCCTCGCGCCTTACGACCCCCGATATCCTGAAGACCGCGACCCCTTCCCTTTCGGTACGGTATATCCTCATTTTCCTATATCTCCAGGTTGCCGTTGCGGAAGGCGTCGTCGCCCTCGCCGCTGATCTTCTCGTAGTCCCCGGGCGCCCATATTTCCATGTAATTCAGGACACCCACCACGACCACTCGTCTGGGATTGCCGATCGATTCCAGGAACCCCGGCGGGACCGCGATCCTTCCTGACTTGTCCAGGTTGAGAGTTCGCGATTGCCTGCTGAAGAAACGTATGAACTGTCTCTTCTCGGGGCCGGGAGGAAGTTCGTGCAGCCTGGCCACGACGACCTCGTTCCACTCGTTCAACGGATAGAGGTTGAGGCAGTTTTCCTTGCCCGTGCTGATGACGTAGAGACTTCCCGTTTCTTCAGGCACCAGGCGCCTGAATTTTGCGGGAATCATCAACCTCCCCTTGGAGTCGAGCGCGCATTCGAAATTGCCGAGAAAGTTCTGCATCGTTGTCTTTCGGTTCTGCCGGTTCCTTTTACCTGATCGCCCGATATTCAGAAAGCGTTTCGACGAAGAGCCGCTTCGCCTTTTCGGGCTCTTTTTCTACCATTGCGCCCCACTTTATCCCATTTTCTACCACATGTCAAGTAAAAATCCCATCCTCATACTAATTTATTTAAATTTTATCCTGTTGTTATTATTAGAGATATGCGAGTGCCCAAAAAAAAGTCAAAAAAAAGACCGGCAAACCACAATTTCCCACTTCCTGCCTCCGTATCCGATACCGTTCCAATCTGCCCGCAAGCCTCTGCGACCTTCAGAGGCGGGTCCCCGGAACAGGGCGGGCGGCTGGGGAAGGCATGGAATCAGGCTTCTTTCCTGCGAGCGGAGATTATGAGCGTGCTGCCGAGAGATCTTAAAAAGGGGAGGCGCTCAAGGACAAACTCGATCGCCATGCAGGCCGGGAAGAGAAAATCCGGAACCGATTTCCAGATAAAAATTATCCGCTTCGAATCGAGTACCGTGAACCCCTCCGATTCGAGAACGGCCCTGATCTCCCTTACGGGTGAAGGCCTGTGGTAACTGTACGGATGGTAATCCTCCCTGGAAACGTCTTGCACCGGATAACACATCGGAGGAAAAAGCCCGCGCAGCGCGGGGAACCTGACGATAAGCCGTTTGCCCGCCTCGACGAGTGAAAAATAGTTGGGTGTCGAGAGCACGAACACCCCTCCCGGCGACATGACCCGGTATACTTCGTGAACCGCCCTGGTCCTGTCCGGATGGAAAATATGCTCGTATGTCTCGACGGCTGTGACGGCCTCGAACGTCCCGTCGGGGAATGGCAGGGCGCTGACATCCGCTCCCGCGAGCAGGGCCTGCGATCCGTTCGCGCCGGCGATCCTCACCGCGGCCGTGAAATCGTTCTGCACGATATCGATCCCGACGGCCCTGTATCCTCTCGCTCCCATCAGGAAGAGGTTATATCCCCAGCCGCAACCGACATCGAGGGATCTGCCCCCCGCGGAGAACGGCGTCAGGCCGCAGACCGTCACGAAACGCCTTCGGCTCAGATACCTTCTGGCCTTCGAACCGAGAAACCAGTTGCGAAGCAGGCTCGGGACCTTATCCTCTGGGATATCGCCGGGGATGACCGGTTCGGGCGCTCTCATCGCTCCCCCTCTTCACGCGACAGCCGGTACAGCACGTACGATACCGGCTCCTGCTTCCTTATGCCGAGGTTGGGAACTATGCCGCCGAGCACCCTTGTGAACCGCACCCCCCTGATCACCCTGCCCTCGAACCTGGCGGGGATTGCGCTTCGGTCCATGAGATAATCCGCCCCCAGATCGAGGTACAGGCCGCCGGTTATTATCTCTTCCACGTCGAAATCAGCCCTCATACGGTTGATCTCGGGACTGACGAGTCCCCCGAGGTCCAGGATCCGGCGCCCGGAGAAATATCCGACGGCGCCTATGTCGGGAGCGGCAACCACCGCTTCCGGCCGCGAATTTTCCGCGAGCCATTTCCCCATACCCGCCACGACGTTCTCCAGCCCCATGGAGAATTCCCTGGTCGGCCTGACGACGACGGCGGAATAGAAGATGATGTTCTGAACCGCCGCCAGCGCCGCCAGAAGAATGACCACCGCCGTCCTCGCGGTCCGCCCTCGCAGTAACCTGTCTGCAAGGCGGGCCGCTCCCGTGGCGCCGAGGATTATTATTACAGGCGATACCGGCAGCATGTACCTCGAAAGTACCTGGAAATCCATGACCACGTAAACGGCGGGCAGGGCGAATATCCACAGCATCCCGAGGAGGATGCCGGGCCTGGACTGCGGCGACGGCGAAACCGGAAAATTCCCGCGCCGGACCGGATCGAGAACCAGGGATGC
>JBFYZH010000129.1:0-4527 GCA_041309605.1 Candidatus Krumholzibacteriota bacterium | reverse complement strand
CGGCCCTCGCCCATCATAAGAAGGGCTATCTGGGACATCGGAGCGAGGTCCCCGCATGCGCCGACCGATCCCTTCTGGCAGACGAACGGGGTGACCCCGCGGTTGAGCATCTCCACCATCGTCAGGGTTATTTCGGGACGGTTTCCAGAGTTGCCGTGGGCGTGGACGTTGATCCTGCTTGCCATCGCTCCCCTGACATATTCCTCCGGGGCGGGATCGCCGATCCCCGCGGCGTGGTTATAGACAAGATATTTCTGAAAATCCTTTATCTGGCTGTCGTCGAGCACGACCTCCGAGAATTCGCCGATCCCGGTGTTCACGCCGTACATGATCTCGTGCGCCGCGATCTTCTTTTCGAGCATCGCCCGGCAGGCCTTGATGCGTTCCAGCGCCGCCGAAGAAAGTTCCACCTTTTCATTATGTCGCGCGATCCTGACGAGTTTCTCGATCGTCAGCCCCGAACCGTCCATTATTATCGCCACGTTGACCCCCTGTCGCCGGTATTGTTATTGCAGCCTCGAAAACTTCCATGGTAAACACATCGTCGATTCTCTATATATCATTCCCGCAACGCGATGGCAAGAATGAAAACCGGCCCGGGATGCGTTGTGCGGGGATTTCACGCACTGGACCAGGCTATCGCGACCGAGATCACGATCGAGGCCAGCGCGGCCAGGTTGAGAATGCCGGCTGCCTGGGTCACCCTGCGCGCTCTTTCTCCGCTCAGCCCGAGAAGGTTCTGCACACGGGGGGCTTTCAGCAGATGGGATATGCCGAGTGAAAGAAAGGACAGGGCCCAGAGAGGGATGCCCGCGACGGTCATTACATTTCTAAAAAAAGCCATGATCCCGAATATGGTAAAGACCGTTCCCCAGAAGAGGTGCCCGCCTCCGTGCCTGCCCTTGATTTCCGGCTTGTCGTTCATGGGAAGACATTGTGCATCATCGCGCTTCCCGGGGGCAACCGTATTCTTTCGCAGGCGGACGTTTCCCGCCGTTCAGTCGAACCTCAGGGCGCTCGAGGCGTCCATGCATATCCTGAAATAATTGCAGTACTCGCAGTGTCGTCCTTCGGTCCTCGGGAAGTGCCCGGCCGGCAGGGGCTCGTTGCGTCCCGGATCGGCGCCGACGAGGGCGCCCGCCAATTTTTCGATGCCCGAACGGATATGAACGAGGAAAAGGTCGATGTTATCGCAGTTTATCGTATGCTCGACGCGTGAACCGCCGCCGAGCAGGTTGACCTCGTGAAGCCTGATTTTATCGAGGGGTTCGCCCATCACGCGCGCCGCGTACCATCCGTAGACGCCCATCTGGACGCCGGCTTTCCCGCCGCCCGTTTCCGCCGAATCACCGCCGCGGAAGGTCTTCCAGTCGACAATGTTGAACGTCCCGTCGTTTCCCCTGAAAATGAAGTCGGTCTTGGCGAACACCTGGGCTCCCTCGAACTCGAATACCTGCGAGAACTCCGCGAGGTCGATATTCTCAATGACCCACGCGGATCGGTCCGTCTCCATGATCGCGGCCAGGACGGGGCTTCCAAGAAGACCCCGTATTCCTTCGACGCATTCGTCCAGCGTGTTTTCCCGTCTTTCGTCCGTGATCGTCCGCCCGTATTCGTGATCGAAAAGGGCGAGCCAGTCGATGTCGAGCCTGCCGCCCCGTTTCTTGGGCGTCGTGAGGTAAAGCCGGCTTTCGGAGAAATCAAACTGCCTGCGAAACCTTTCGATGATATATCCCGTCACGTCCTCCTCCGCGGGGATGCGGCCCTTTCTGCGCATCGATTCGAGGACCTTGGTTGTTACGTAATGAACCAGCTGCCCCCGCCAGAGCGGAAGCGATGTGAGGCGCTTGAGCTTGAATGTTTCCCTGCACAGAAGAGAAGAGGAGGCGCTCCAGCCTCCCCAGCTCAGGTAGTAATGGAAGTAATATCTGCGCCTGCAGGCGTCGAACATCGATTCGCGGGAGATCGACCATCCGAACCGGTTCTTTATTGCCATCTATTTATCGAATATCCCCCGGTAGATCCTGTTCTCGAGGATGTAGCTTTCGAACTCGTAGTCGAATTTCATCGATTTCGGGCCCCGAAGCGCCACGTCCCTGTTTGTGTACATGTAAAGGTGGTGCTTGCCGCCCGCCTTCTGCTGGGCCAGTTTCGCGTATTCCTGGCTCCTGAACAGCCATACGCGCAGGGTACTCAGATCCACGCAGGCGATGTAATCGGCGTCATGGTCGACAGGGACCCACCAGTCAAGCGCCATCTTTCCCTTGCCGCCCGCCTTCTTGGGTTGAAGGTTGGTTGTAACCAGTATCTTCCACAGGCGCCTGGGTTTTGAAAGCGAGACTTCGAGGTCGTATCCGTTACCGGCGAGCTCGCAGGATAACCCCTGCCTGAGAAGCATCGAATTTACAAAAAGCTTGCCGCTTACGCCTATCATGCTTTTCGGTATTTCCAGCATGATCATCCTCCTTCCAGTATGACGAGAGCCTGGGCCTGGTCCCCGTCGTGAGTGAGGCTTAAATGCGAGAACGCGATGTTCCTTTGCTCCAGGGCCTGCTTCATCCGGTCGGAAAAGACAAAACCGGGCCTACCCCGGGACCCCCTGACTACGCCCACTTCTTTCAGGGAGATACCGCGGCCCCAGCCCGTTCCCAGAGCCTTGAAGAACGCCTCCCTGGCCGCGAACCTCGCGGCAAAGAATTGGGCGCAATCCCTTCGCGCGAGACCTTCGCGGATCTCATCTTCCGTGAAGACCTTCTGCAGAAACCGCTTCCCGTATCTATCGAGCAATCCGGAGATTCTCAAGATTGATACCGAATCAATGCCTGTTCCGTATATCATGGTTCCACCGCGGGCTTTATAAGCATTTCACGATTGCAGCCGGACAGCTTTACAGGTAAAATCAACATATCACGATGCCGGTTCCGGTTAAACATAAATCTGTAAGAATTTTTTTACAGGCAGGCGGTGTGATGGAATACGATTTACCGCTTTACAGGCCGCCGAGCGAGGCCGATTCGCTCATCCTGCAGGCGACGCTGGGGTGTTCGCACAACCGGTGCCGCTTCTGTTACATGTATAAGGACAAGGCCTTCAGCGCCCGGTCCCGGGAATCGCTGAAGGCGGATATGGACGAAGCCGCGTTCCGGGCACCGGGGACCCGGCGTATATTCCTTGCCGACGGCGATGCTTTCAGCCTTTCCACCGACAGGCTCGAAGAGATTCTCGTTTATCTGGGCCGCCGTTTTCCCGCGCTACAACGGGTCGGCGCCTACGCCAACCCGTCCAGCCTTCTCGGGAAAACCGTCGCCGAGATGAGAAGGTTGCGGGAGATGAAATTGTCGATCCTGTATTATGGAGTGGAATCCGGGGATCCGGCCCTTCTGGAAAAGATCGACAAGGGAGCCGGCCCTGAAGAGATGGCCGAAGGGTGCGCGAGGGCATCCGAGGCGGGACTCAAACTCTCCGTGACGGTGATTCTCGGACTCGCAGGCAGGAAGGGGAGCCTCGATCACGCCGAAAAAACCGCCGGACTCATAAGCAGGATATCCCCCCGCTACCTTTCGGCTCTTTCGCTGATGCTCGGACCGTACGCCGGCCGGTACGCGGAGGCGATGGGCCCCGGATTCGAGTTCAACGACGCCATGGACGATGTGAGGGAGCTGCGAAAGATGTTGGAATCGTTAAATGTCGACCGGTGCATCTTCCGGAGCAACCACGCGTCCAACTACCTCGCCCTCAGTGGAACGCTCGCCAAAGACAGGCAGGCGCTTCTCGATACGATCGACGGCGCCCTAGAAAGACCGCAGGCATATTTCAGGGACGAATGGACGAGGGGACTGTAGGGGCTCGGGCGGGAGCTATCTCGATGATATGATCTTCCTCAACCAGGAATCCGAGAGGTACGTGTCGTACTCGACCCGCACGCCGCCCCAGCGTTCCTTGTAATCTATCAGGCTGTGCGCGTAGGGAGGCGACGCGCCGAGGTTGATCCTCGTTATTCCATCTTCGATGCCCTTCTTGATCGCCTCGGAGAGAAGCACATGGTTCGGCTTGAGATTCCTGTATTCGTAATTCGAGACGGTCTGCCAGTTGAAAAGGGTGTTGCCGTAGATGAACTTGATGCAGGAACCGATCATCTCGCCTTCGTACATAAGGCAGTTCCAGTGAAGCATTCCGGTGCCGCCGAGATGCTTCAGGATGCTGGCGAAAAAATGCTTGCTGTACAGGGGCCTGATCGAACCGTGACGTTTTTCGGTCATCTCGTACAGCCTGTAGAAATCCCTGAGTTGCTCCTTCGTCTCGACAAGCGTGACGTCGGTATTGGCTCTCTGCCCCGCGCGGATGTGCCCGTTTATCTTCTTGTCCGGCGGGACATGCGCGCCGTCACCGTTGATCTCTATGATGTGGGTGAACGATTCGGTATGACTGAGGAACGGTTCGCTCAGCCTTGAAAAATTCCTGTCGAAGTCGGTGATCGCGATCCGGGAAAATCGGCCCTTCTGAAGATACTTGACCAGGTACACGTAG
>JBFYZH010000128.1:0-41170 GCA_041309605.1 Candidatus Krumholzibacteriota bacterium | reverse complement strand
TTTTCCTCCAGGTCGGCATCGGAAAGCATTTCTGGATAAATATTCTTTTGACGATCCTCGGCTATATTCCGGGGATCGTTCACGCGATATGGGTTATCGCGAAGAACAAATAGGACAGCGATAAAGAAAGGGGGAGCCCCGGTGAAGTGGGAGTACAAGACGATCAAGCTTAAAACGGCCGGCAGGCTCGGCGGAAAACTCGACGAAGCAGAACTCGATCGGTTGATGAATGACCTGGGGGACCAGGGGTGGGAGCTCGCGGCCGCATTCGACACAAACCAGCAGGCCGGCACGACGAAGGACGCGGTGATTATATTCAAGCGGGCAAAACAATAAGCGCCGGCAAAAGGCTTCTTGAAGCGATAAGGGATGGGGCTCGCGCGCAAGTCCTTCCCGGGTCATGCGGGTTTACTTTTTGACATTAACGGCCGCTTTCATATATAGTCGCGCCGAATATATGTGTTTTTAAGATGAGGATTCTTGAAAAGACAGTCTATCACTTCGTGATGCCCAACTTGCTGCGCATCTGGCAGCCCGCTTAGCGGATTGCAGGTGAAGCAGTCGATGGCGCGGACGCCGCGCGCCACGCCATCGGGGCTGCGAAAGGGGTTTGAAATGATGGTGGAGACCGAAACCAGCGGAACGAGGCGCGCGATCGAGCTCGCCCTGTTCTTCCTGCTGACACTGGTTGCCTGGATAATATGGGTCCAACAGGCCCGGTACCGCCTGGGACTGGCGGAATCAACCGTTTCGCTAAGATCACCGGCGAACGTGATCACGGTGTGGTCTCCGGGCCTCGCGGCGATTGTGTTGACGATTCTCCGGTCGCGCGGGCAGGGCCTGCGCGACCTGTTGGGCGGACTCGGCAAGTGGCGTGTAAACTGGCGATGGTACGTCGTGGCCCTCTTCTTCGAACCGGCGCGGTGGTGCCTGTCTTTGGGCATCGATCGCATTCTGGGGCGCTCTTATGAGCTGGGCCCCATGCCGTTGCAGGTGGTCCTGGGTTCGGCGGCGGCTTACATGATTCCAGTGGCTGTGGTGTTTACCATTCCGAACGCCGTCGGCGAGGAGATCGGCTGGCGCGGCTTCGCGCTGCCGAGGCTTCGTGCGTGGCACGGTGCGCTGGCGGGGACTCTGGTGCTCGGTGTGTTTTGGGGTCTGTGGCATATACCGGCGTGGATAGGGCAGGGACTGAGCCTGGGATTCGGGCCCATGGCCGTTCGGGTTCTCGGCCTGGTTGCGACCGCCTTCGTGTTCACCTGGATCTACTATGGTTCCGGCGGCAGCCTGGTCCTCGTGGTGCTCTACCACGCCGCAATCGCGTCGAAAAACTACATCTTTCCGGGACTGCCGACCCATACCGAAGAGATCTTGCTATGGTTGTTCGTCCTCGTGATGATCATATCGACTCGTTCGCTGTGGATCGGTCGCGCCGCCCCCGCCGATCGGGTCAAGGCGGCTCAGGAAGGCTGATAACGACAAGCACCGGGCGGCGCTACGCGCCGCAGCAGATACAGCGCCTTGCGATAAGGCTTGAACAGGCCTGAGCCCCCTGTGCCGATCGGGGGTTAGGATGAACGCCATACATTCGATCACCGCATTCATCCCTCTTCCCTTCCCATTCCCCACTCGTGTATAATGTGCCGTCAGGAATATTAGGGTTGTTATTTCGAGCTTATTCATCGACGATCCTGCATCAGGCAAAGACGCATTCAACGCAAGCAACAACGCGGATAACCATATTTTCCGGTCAGGAAGCGCTTGCTGCGCCGGGAGGCGCAAAATATCATGACAGCTTTAATTCATTTCCATCCGCCTGAAGCCGGCAGCGACAGCCGCGATTCCACCGGCTGCCGCGCCGATTGGAGGAATTCTCGTGGGTGACAATACCGAGAACCTGGTCGACGGCATGTACTCTTTCCGGGATCTTGTCGATATAGGGCGGCTGCGGACCATGTTCGAAAGCTTTTCGGAGGCGACGGGATTCACCACCGGACTCGTCTCGTTCCCCGATCAGGAGCTGCTCTTCGGCACGGGCTGGCGGGATACCTGCACGAAGTTCCACAGGGCTTTCCCCGTTTCTGAAATCCATTGCAAAAAGAGCAACACGGAGCTGACCGGGAAGCTGAAGAATTTGAAGGAAATGAATATCCGCCATTGCGAGAACGGTCTCGTCGACGGCGCCACGCCGATAATCGTGGACGGAGTTCACATCGCCAACCTCGCGACCGGGCAGATCCTTTTCGAGGAACCGGATCTCGAATGGTTCAGGAAACATGGAGAAGCCTGCGGTTACGATGTGCCCGCCTACCTTGAAGCAGTCAAAAAGGTGCCGGTCGTCACCGAAGAGGCATTCAGGAAAGCGTTGACATTTCTTTGTGAGATGGCCGTCATGCTTGCCGAACAAAGCCTGGCGGAATTGAGAAACCGCCTGACGACCCGCAGGGTGGAAGAGAGCGAGGAAAATCTTCGCATCACCCTCAACTCCATCGGCGACGCGGTGGTCACGACGGACACGGAAGGTTTGGTGGTCCGCATAAACCCCGTGGCTGAGCGCCTTACCGGCTGGAAGGCGCAGGAGGCCGAGGGCAGGCATCTTGCGGATATCTTCCACATCGTCAACGCCCAGACCGGGAAACCCGCCCTCGATCCGGTCAGGCTCGCGCTTGAAACCGGCAGCCTGGTCGGGCTTGCCAACCACACCCTTCTCATAGCCAGAGACGGCCGCGAGTACCAGATCGCCGACTCCGCCGCTCCGATCCGCAACAACTACGGCAATATTACAGGTGTGGTTCTTGTGTTTCGGGATGCGACGGAAGAGTTTGAAATGCAGAATTCGCTTAAAAAAAGCGAACAGCGTTTCAGATCGACAGTCGAATCATCTCCTGCCGGAATGCATTTTTACAATTTAATGGACGACGGCCATCTTGTTTTTTCTGGCGCGAACAAGGCCGCCGATAAAATCCTGGGCGTGGACAATTCCATTTTCATCGGGAAAACCATCGAGGATGCTTTTCCCCTGCTGACACATACTGAAATTCCAGACAGGTACCGCAAAGTGGCGTCGAACGGAGAACTCTGGACAACGGAACAGGTCGAATACGACGGAAACGACATCAAGGGGGTATTCGAAGTAACGGCTTTTCGGACGGAACCGGGCAGGATGGCGGCGATGTTCTTCGACATCTCCGAACGAAAACGGGCCGAGGCGGCGCTGCGGAAGAACCAACAGTACATGGAAAGCATCTTCCGTGCGGCTCCGACCGGCATAGGGGTGGTGATCGATCGCGTGTTCAGACAGGTCAACGAGCAGTTATGCGCCATGACGGGGTATTCCGAGAAGGAACTGATAGGTCGCAACGCCAGGATGATCTACCCGAGCGACGAGGATTATGATTATGTCGGGCGCGAAAAATATATGCAAATCCGCGACCACGGCACAGGAACCGTCGAGACACGCTGGCAACGCAAGGACGGGCGCATCATCGACGTTCTGCTCAGTTCCACTCCGATCGATCTCCATGACCTGTCGAAGGGCGTGACATTCACCGCCCTCGACATCACGAATCGCAAACGGGCAATCGAGGCGTTACGGCTTAACGAATCGCGGCTCGACGCCCTGATTAACCTCGGCCAGATGACCTCCGCCTCGCTCAAGGAGCTGACCGATTTTGCGATCGAGAAAGCCATCGAGCTCACCGGCAGCACGATCGGTTATCTCGCGTTCATGAGCGAGGACGAAACCATTCTGACCATGTACAGCTGGTCGCAAAACGCCATGAAAGAGTGCATCATAAACGACAAGCCCATCGTGTACCCGGTCGCGTCGACGGGCTTGTGGGGCGAAGCTGTGCGACAGCGCAAGCCGGTCATCACCAACGACTACACCGCTCCGAATCCCCTGAAGAAGGGTTATCCCGAAGGGCATGTACCGGTCACCCGCCACATGAACATTCCGGTTTTCGACGGCGGCAGGATCGTGGCCGTCGCGGGCGTCGGGAACAAGGAAGGCGAATACAATGAGGGCGACGTTCGCCAGCTGACGCTGCTCATGGAGGGAATGTGGAGGCTCGTAAGGCGCATGCAGGCCGACAGGGAAAAGGAAAATCTCCAGGCACAGCTCAACCAGGCCCAGAAAATGGAATCGGTGGGGCGCCTTGCGGGCGGAGTGGCACACGACTTCAACAACATGCTGGGCGTGATACTGGGATTGACGGAGATGGCGCTGGAAAATGTGGACCAGACCCAGTCGCTCCATAACGACCTGTTGGAGATTCACAAGGCGGCCGCGCGTTCCGCCGATCTGACGCGGCAACTGCTGACCTTCGCCCGCAAACAGACAATCGCTCCCAGGGTACTAGACCTCAACGACACCGTCGGTGGGATGCTCAAGATGCTGCAACGGCTGATCGGCGAGGATATCGATCTCGACTGGCGGCCCGGGGAAGGCGTGTGGCCGGTCAAGATGGACCCCACCCAGATCGACCAGATCCTGGCCAATCTCTGCGTCAACGCCAGGGACGCCATTTCCGGCGTGGGCAGGATCACGATCGAGACGGAAAACAGTGTCCTGTACGAAACTTGCGTCGCCGACCAGGCGGGCCCCGTATCCGGCGAATTCGTGCTGATGATCATCAGTGACAATGGGTGCGGGATGAACCAGGAAACCCTGTCGCACATCTACGAGCCTTTTTTCACGACCAAGGAAATGGGAGTGGGCACCGGTCTCGGCCTTGCCACGATCTACGGGATTGTCAGGCAGAACGAAGGATTCATAAATGTCTTCAGCGAGCCGGGCCATGGAACGACCTTCAAGATCTACCTGCCGCGGCACTCTCACGCGAGCGAACGGCCGCCGGAAAAGGGCGTGACGCCGGCGGCGGCGCGCGGACACGAAACCGTTCTGCTCGTGGAGAACGAGCCGGCGATCCTGAAGATGACCGCGAGGATGCTCGAAGACCAGGGATACACCGTGCTGGCTGCGGGTACGCCGGGCGAGGCCGTCGATTATGCGCGGGAACATGCGGGTGACATTCACCTGCTCATCACCGATGTGGTCATGCCCGAGATGAACGGCCGCGACCTGGCCAAGAATCTCCTGTCTCTCTACCCCAACCTCAGGCGTTTGTTCATGTCCGGCTACACGGTCGACGTGATCGCCCATCGCGGCGTGCTGGAAGAAGGGGTGCATTTCGTCCAGAAACCTTTCTCCGTGAAGGATCTGGCCGAAAAGGTCAGGGAGGCGCTCGGCAATGATTAGGCTGGCCGCCCCGGCGGAACCCGCCGCGATGCGCAGGGCTCCCGACATCACCCACTCCCGCCCGGGCACTCCCGCCCAAGCAGGTCGCTTGACGGGCCTTGTGTTTCGTGTATACTGTCTCCGTCACGGTTGCAGGCTATAATCGTAACAAAGGAGGAGGGATATGTCGGGCAGGATGGTAAAGGTACTGAGCGACGTCTGCTTCGCCGGAGGATTCGTTTCGATTATTGCATCGATTCTCGTCTGGTTCATGTTCAAAGGGCAGGATGCCGCGTACGCGGAGAGGTTCGGCATCTTCATCGGCCTGTGGGCTCCGACGTTCTTCGTCCTGTCGGTGCGCCTCGACCAGTACGCCGCGGCAAAGTCCAGGGCGGTTTGATTCGCCCGGGACCCTCGCCGGCACGAGTATCGCCGGTCCCTGATAATATGGAAGGATAATATGGATGCCGGGAGAAATCGTGTGTGCCCGGTTGAAAGAGCGGGCAGTCTTGATAACAGGTTCAGAAGATGGGTGCAAAACCCACGGAAAATACTGAGCCCCTATATCAGGGAGGGAATGACGGTCCTGGATCTGGGATGCGGGCCGGGCTTTTTCTCCATCGACATTGCGCAAATGGCCGGCAAATCCGGGCGGGTCATCGCCACCGATCTTCAGGAGGGGATGCTCGCAAAACTCGGGGATAAAATCCGGGGAACGCAGTTCGAGGAACGAATCGTACTGCATAAATGCGGGCAGGACAAAATAGGCTGGCCGGACAAGGTCGATTTCATCCTTGCCTTCTATGTGATCCACGAAATCCCCGACAAAACCGGACTTTTCAGGGAAATGGAGTCGATACTACGGCCGGGGGGGCGGGTTCTTGTCGTGGAACCGCCGTTTCATATATCGAAATCGGCCTTCGTGGAAACCATGAACAAGGCCCGGGACGCCGGATTCAAGCCTGAAAAAGGCCCCGGAATGATTTTACACAAGACGGCGATTTTAATGAAGGGCTGACGAAAAGGAAATACAAGCATTACAAGGATGAGATTAAAACACCGGAGGATTTCATACGTCTTGCCGGCACCGCAAGTTCGATAAGCGGCAAGCCGTACAAGGTGAGATTGAAGAGCGGAGAAGAGGTGCTCTGTTCCGAATGGCTCTCCGGGGCTCTGGAGGAACACAGAAATTACCTGAACGAATCGGGGGTACAACACGGATTCTGATATCCGCCTGGCATGTGACCTGGAATTGCATGACAAAAGGGTGGAAATAAATTGAAAAACGTTTTCACGGTCGAGATCGTAAACGATCGCCTGGTTTTGCCCCCGCAAATCGCCACCAACGGCACGCTGCTCTCGCGGGATGCCGCCGTATCGCTGATCGACGCGGTCGTGTGTCGCTCAAGGCGATCTTCGGAGAAAAATTACCTTTCTTCTATTTCACGTACAAACTCCACAACTGGGCCGGGAAATTCACCGCCGGGACCTGGCCTCTTCTCCATATGGGGAGGCGTGCGTCATCACCTTGCGCCCCGACTTCCAAAGAAGAATAAGCATGGATATGCCGCATAAGATCACAAGAATCACGCACAACATCTGAAAAAAGAAATAGGGAAATCTTTCGCCCAAAACGCCTTCCATGAAAGCTGCCAAGTCGGCCTTTCCCGCCCCTCTCTCTGTGTTCAGGGCCAATGACACCCCGCGGAACAGGTTTTCGCCCCATTCCGCCCCTCCCCATACGAATATCAGTATGACAGCCAGGGCGCGCTCCAGGCGCCCTATCATTCTCGCCGCACAGACCAGGGTCAGGGGCAACACCCACAACACGTAGGCTGGAAAGGTAATGGAAATAGAGAGAAGAGTTATGTACAGAACTCCGGCCATGAGAAAAGAGTCGGGGATTTTTCGACGAGCTTTCCATGCAAAGAGTGAGACTAAGCATGCCGTCAGGACCACCGAAGCAATCTTTATGAACTGGGGATGAAGTTTCAGTCCGAGGTTATAGACAAGAGCCCATATGGAAAGTGAACTGCCTGGATCGATCGAGTGCCCCAGCACCGGAGTCAGTCCGAAAAGAATCCTGTGGTAAATAATATGGGCGAAAAGAAACGTGGCCGCAGGTAGAGTCCAGAGCAGAAAATATTTCAGGGGTTTGGGAGACAGGAAAGCCGCAGGGATGGCGAGGATCAGCAAAAAATACTTCCCGGCCAGTGCCGTGAGCGCGAACACCCAGATCATGTGTTGCCACTTTCCCTTTCTTGCCATCGTATAAAGGAACAGTACAAAAAGGGACACGTAGATCTCTTCCTGTGGTATAAGCGCTACTGCACCCCAGACTGACGGGGCTAACGCGAATACGGAGAGAAACAGGCGTTTTTGCCCGGGTTTGATCGATTCGATCCTGTTCATCACAAGCCACAGGGCGAACAGAACAACAATCGTCCAGGAAAGAACACCCATGCGGAAACCCCAGAAATCGGGAAGAACGCGCAGCCACGGCATAACGAAAATTCCGAAAAACGGGGGAAAAAGGGGCGGGAACGATCCCCAGTTTTCACTGAAGCCCCTTGCGCTGTAATCGCCCCAGAGCGCCAATGGATCGCGAACAAGAGCGGTCAGATGGCCGGCGTCGTCCGCAATCTCCCTTCCGTGAGACAGGGTGAATACGAACCACGTAGCGCCAATCCCGATGATTACCAGAAGTACGAGCGGGATCAGCCATATGGGTGTGCCTGGTTGCAACCTTTTTGTTTCACGGGTTGAATCCGATCCGGGGCTGCTTTCGCTGTGATTGTTTACGAGGAAATTATTCGACAAGAAAACTCGATCTCCTTTCAGGCAAATCCATGGCCTGAATTATAAGGAATAACGTCCGGCGGGACAAGTAAAAGACCACCGCCCGAAACGGCGTTGACACGGATTCCCCCTTCATGGTGGAAGCGGAGCAGATAAAAATAACAAAGGCTGACGCGCCGGCATCCTATAATCTTGGCGCAACACTTTGAAGAAGCGCACTACATCGGGACGAAAAAATGTCCGCTAATCGATCTCCTTTACGGACAACACGATCTCGCGGTCGCTGAATTCATAAAGTCTTGCCGGCTTCGCCTTGACACGTTCGAAGGCGGAAGGATCGAAGGATCCGCCCCTTTCAAGGACATGATACAGCAGGTTGTCGCCGGCAAAGCCCTCCTGCCTGATCGAATAATTGCCCTTGATGTAATCGAGGATTTCCCTGTCGGCGTCCAGCCATTTCGGATAGAACATGACGATCCATTTCATCCGGCATTTGTCCTCTCCATATTTCACTTTCTCCAGATCGGGCGGCAGGAGGCTCCCTCTTTTCCCGGATTCCCACAGTATCCCGTAATATTGCGTCCTCCACGCTTCGTATTTCCCGTCCGACGGAGAACCATACGCGATGAATACACGGTCCTCCGGCTGTCCGTGGTCTCTTATATAAATGCCGGCGATGTCGCATCCGATCATCTGTTTGTCGAAATGAAGATCAAGAGAGTTTTTTACCGAAGGAGCCGCGAACCCGATGACAAGGAGCGGCAAAAGATATTTCAGACCCCGGCGTTTTTTCGCCATGGCCCCGATGACGAGCATCCAGTCGGACAGGGCCGCCGCGATGCCGAAACATATCATGGGAAGAAACGGCATCTGGTAATAACTGTGGCGGATCGCAAAATCCGAAATCAGAAGGAAATATACGATAACGGCGAGCGATGATCCCGCCAGGTATCTCGACATCCTGCGCTTCAGGTCGAAAAACGCGCCCGCGAGGCCTGTCGCAAAAACAAACAGGAAGGGGAACGTATAGTTATCTCCCGCATATTGCCATACGATCGGAATGCGTTGTTTCCAGTACGCTAAGGTGAAGGCCTCCGGGAGGAAGAGCCTTTCGATCGGGAAGATGCTTCTCTCGCCCGTTTGCGTGATTTTCGTGAACACGAGCCAGGCCGTCGTGAGAACCATCCCCGGTAAAAGCCATGCTGCCTGCCGGAATATCCTGTTTCTCGTGTCCCGGTCCGCCAGCGTGCGGAAAGGGAAAAGAAACATCAGCGGGACAAGCATTATCAGAAAGGTTCCTTTTATCATGGCTGTCAGGAAGACCGTCAGCGAAAAAAAGATCAGATCTTTTCCCCTGAACGCATCCAGCCAGTTCAGGTAATACCATGTCAGAAGGAGAAGGAAGAAGAGCGCAGGCGCCTCGGGTTGGATATTCCTCCCGAAAAAGACGGATAACGGAAGGATCGCCATGAAAAATGCGGCCAGAACCGGGACGTCACCGCGGTCGGTCAGTTTCCCCGCGACACGAAAGGCCATCACCACCGAACCGAGCGAGAAAAGGATCACGACGAGCCTTGCGATCCATAGTTTCACGCCGAATATCTTCCAGAGGGAAAAGTAGATCAGCGGCAAAAACTGGAACTGCGGCAATCCCTCGATATAGCCGGGTTTCTCGGACAATCCCGAATACAGCACCCTCTTGTGCGCGAAATCCCCGTGCTCGAGGTACCCCCGCGCGACGGAGAGATAATGAACCTCCTTCATCGAATGGTAGCCGATCGGCGGATCGTCGATCCTGTACAGGCGTACAAGCCCCAAGGCAAGGATAAGAACCAGGAGCACGGTCCGTATTGTTTTGCCCGGCGTTGTCATTTTTCGTCAAGCGCCTCGCGCACTTTCGTGGCCAGGCCTTTCATGGAAAACGGTTTCTGGATGAAGTGAACGCCCTCGTCCAGAACACCGTGGTGGGCGATGACGTTGGCGGTATACCCGGACATGAACAGGCATTTAAGATTCGGGAAGAGAGAGCGCAGTTTATTCGCAAGACGACAACCGTCCATCTCCGGCATCACCACGTCTGTCATCAGCAGAAAAATTTCGCCGGCGCGCTCCTCGGCAAGACGGATAGCTTCGCCGGGATTGCCCGTGGGCAACACCGTGTAGCCCAGGTTTTCGAGCATGGCTTTGGTCATGTTTAAAATCGCCGCCTCGTCCTCAACGAGCAGAATCGTTTCCGTTCCTCCCTTTTCGGCCGTCACCCGGTTTTTAACAACGCCTTTTACCGGCACCCGGTCGGGCCTGCCCGTATACCGGGGCAGATAAATTTTCAACGTCGTGCCTTTCCCCGGTTCGCTGTAGCTGTTGATGAATCCGTTGTTTTGCTTGACGATGCCGTACACCGTGGCCAGCCCGAGGCCGGTTCCCTTGCCCAGGGTCTTGGTGGTGAAAAATGGCTCGAAGATATTCGCCAGAGTCTCATGGTCCATACCGCGGCCATCGTCGCTCACGGCCAGCATCACGTACTCCCCGGGCACAAAACCGGCGTGCCGGCCGCAATAAGCCTCGTTTAAAGGCACGTTCTTCGTCTCGATGGTGACCTTTCCCACCCCTTCGATGGCGTCGCGGGCGTTGAGCGACAGGTTCACCAGGATCTGGTCTATCTGGACGGAGTCGATCTTGATCGGCCAGAGATCGCAGTCCGGTATCCACGCCAGATCGATATCCTCTCCGATGAGGCGGCGAAGCATCTTCAGCATGCCCTCCACGGTCACGTTCAGATCGAGAATCTTCGGCACGACCGTCTGCTTGCGCGCAAAAGCCAGCAGTTGCCGGGTAAGTTCGGCGGAACGTTCCGCCGCATCCCGTGTCTCTTCAAGGCTTGTACGAAGCAGCGGTGAAAGACCGGGTTGTTCCAGGGCCAACTCCATATTGCCTATGATCACGCCCAGCATGTTGTTGAAGTCATGGGCGACTCCGCCGGCCAGCCGGCCCACCGCTTCCAGCTTCTGGGCCTGGATCAACTGGTCTTGAAGAACGAGTTTCTCTTCTTCGGCACGTTTACGCCCGGTGATGTCAAGAAAGGTGGAAAGCATCGCAATCGGTTCGTTCGCCGAACTGGTCACAAGGCTTGCCGAGTATTGAATATTAAAAAGAGTCTTGTCCTTTCTTATGGCGACGGATTCGCCGATACTGAACCCTTTTACCCTTATGTCTTTTACTATGTGCAGGATTTCATCCCTATTCGAGTCCAGATCAGCGACATTCAGTTTGAGCGCTTCCTGAAGCGTATAGCCCCACATATGCAAAAACGCATCGTTGACATATGTCAATTTCCCGTCGAAATCGGATATTACAATCGCGTTGAAGGATGTGGCGATGGCGCGGTCCTTGATATGGAGATCCTCCTCCGCCCGCTTGCGCCCGGTGATGTCCTGCGAGACATTAGCAAAAAATTGCAAATCGTCCGTTTCCGGATCGGCGATTTTAAAGGTTATCGCGTGTACGTCGGTCAGCCCTCCCGTTTCGAGATTGAGGTATTGAAGATCGCCTTCCCAGTGGCCCTTCCCGGCAATCGAGGTCAGCACCTCATCGCGAACCATATCCTTAAAATGCTCGGGGATGACGCTCATCAGGTTGGTTTTAGCGACATTCTCCTCTGAAATGCCGAGCATCTTTTTCCCTGTATCGTTGAGGAAGATCATCGTGCCGTCCGGCGCCGCGAGGTTGACCAGTTCCGTGCTGTGCCGTATCACGGAGGCCAGCCTGCCCGACTCTTCCTCCGCGCGCTTGCGATCGGTTATATCGATGGCCATTTCATACCGGACGATGCGGCCGTCCGGCCAGGTGATTCCCCGGTCAAGGCACCGGTACCAGCGCCTGGTGACCTCGTTCTGGAATTCCCATATGTATGTCTTGCCGAAATTCTCTCCTAGTATTTTGTCGTTCGTGCAGAACGGACATGGGGAACTGCGATGGTGCAGATACTCGTAGCACTTCCGGTTATCCGAAACGCCGACGGCACTCTCAAGCGCCTGGTTGGCGTACAGCATTTCATGGGATTCGGGATCGGCGACATAGACGGGATCGGGATTGGCATCCAGAATCGACAGCATTCGCAAATGATTTGCGTCCGTCCCATGCATCCCGTGTTCCTCGGTCGCGTTGCGGAAAAGCTGATTAAATTCTCTCCTTGTCCCTGCCATGCGATAACATATATCGCCGATGCGCTCCCATTGTACGCCCGGATCACAATGAATGTAAACAGGCAAAATTCTTACAGTGACCGCCTTGCCGCGCCGGCAGCATCACACCCGCCGAGCGTGAGGATCGCCCCGCACCGAAAACCTGCCTATACGTTGTATGCACGTCATTTACGCTTAAGCTGCCCCACGCGCCGGATCAGCTTCAGCATGGCGTAAATGTAAAGCAGCATCAGCAGGAATCCAAGGAAGGCGGCGATCGCGTATATTGTCTCATCCCTTCGATTCAAACGGTTGGTCGAGATCATCAATATCGGAAGGAAGATGACCATGAGGGCTATTAAGCACCCGTATTTTTTAACCTTTGACTCATTGTCGGTGAAGATTTCCGGTTCTTCTCCCTGCAAAGCCTCCTTGCGGAAATACTGCCAGCTTCCATACTGCTGGACATGCTCCCACCCCGCATCGTTGAAAATCTGCAGATAATCCTGCTTTTTCTTGTGATCGGTAAAAAAATCCAGGCGATAGTAAATATTGCGCGGCGTTCCCTGCTCGAATTTGTAACTGCCTGGAAATTCAACCTTTTTAAGATGCCAGCCGTTTTTTGCCATTTCTGTCAGCCACTTTTCCTCTTTTTCGTCATCCCATGCCCAGAACCAGTGGAAACGTCTCATTGTCGACATAGTGCCATCCTCCGCAAGTCTATGAATTTTCTTTTCTTGATCCGATTTTAACCAGGATTTCCAGGCGGCGCAGGTGTTCTGCCAGCAACTGCCTGCCCTTATCTGTTGTAACGTACATTTTGCGGCGGTCCGTCTCACCCGCTTTTACGATCAACCCCTGCACTTCGAGAGAAGATAACGCGCCATAAAGCGTCCCCGGGCCTATATTGACCGTATTCTCACTGACAACCTTCACCTTCTGCATGACGCCATAACCATGCAGGGGCTCAGTCAATGCCAGCAGTATGTAGGCGGTTGATTCGGTTAACGGCAAATATTTATTCAAGTTAGAGTTCATATTTCCCCTTTCGTACCAAAAGATCACATCGACACATATATCACATGACGATATAATACCACACGATATATCGTTTGTCAATACATTGACCGAAAATTTTTTATTTTAATTGGAATAATCGATACACCGGGATTGCTTTATCGAAATTTTCCTGGCGCTCTTCTGTCAGAGGAGCCAGGCATTCTCCTGCCGGAAGTACCAGGATCCACGAGTATCATTTCGCTGCGCTCGCCTCGTGTTCGATCAAGCCGGTTCGGTCACCCTCGCCAGAAAATCTCCGTCGACGATCAACAACCTGACCTTGTTTTTCGTCACGGAACGATGCGAGCTGGCACCATCCGAAACCACATAGGTCATCCCCTGTTTCAGGACGTGCCTCTGGCCGTTTTCAAGTTCGCTGACCAGTTCTCCCTCCAGGCAGTGCACGATATGGCCCTTCTGACACCAGTGGTCGGCGATATACCCGCTCGAGTACTCGACGATCCTCAATCTCAGGCCGGGGAATTGAATCGTCTGCCACGTTGCCATCCCCGGGTCTCCGGTGTGCTCCGTTTTCACGACCGATGCCCAATCGATAGCCTGAAATGGAATTATATCTTTAGTCATTTTCGCGTCTCCTGTCCTCGAATCAGCCACTCCCGTCGAAAACACCTTCCAGCGCTGCGGGTGAACGTTGATCGCTCCGGAACTGACGCTCAGCACGATTCGGCGTCCGCCTTCACCTGTTCGGCCAACGCCGCGCTGTTCCCGTTGCTCTTCGGGCTGCCCCGCGCGACTACGATTCTTTTTCCCACCTCCGAACTTCTTTCATAATTCTCCGCGGTATTATCACGATTATCACGACCTTTGTTTGCCGGAAGTAGCAATTACCGAAAAGGCGCCATACTTCGGATTCCACGGATTTCTACCACTCAAATAATTCAGTACAATGCCTTTCCAGTTCGGCCGCGCACGCGATTTCAACTCGGGTGTCGGCGATACGATGATCTCGGCGTCAAAATCCGATGCTTTAAAGATTCCGCCCAACTCGTCCAACGGGAATCCAGTGCCCGGTTGATGATGAATTTCCGCCTGCAGATTCAATCTGGCTTTTTCCTCGTTGCGATAGATGTACTTGCTTTTGATGAAGTAGCTTGCCGCCTTGTAAACCGGGAATCGGGCGTTAAAAACCGCTACCGCCAATGGACTCAGAGCCATCTGCATGGACCCCGGCTCCGAATCCAGGATGATCCCGCCACCGCGAGCACAAATCCTGCACGATTCGGAGACGACGGATTTCCAATCGTAAATGTGGTGCAAAACCGACGATTCGGTGACAAGGCTGAATGTTCCATCTTTAAAGGGCATGTTGCACGCATCGCCGCAGACCACCATTCGATTGCCGCCCTTAAGGGCATTTCTCAAATTTGTCAGAGAAACATCCAGGCCGACCTGCCGGAAGCCGAAAGGTTCCAGCCAGTTCAGCACATGTCCGGGACCGCATCCAAAATCAAGATGAAGGAGATTTTCAGTTCCGCCGGCGACGAATATTCTTTTCACGGAATTTCGCATCCGGATGCAGATATCCATGTTCCTGCGCGTGTAAATGTGGTAATCGTCCGAGATATTGTCGTATATCTTCACATTTGCGCACATGTTGCCGTCCATTTCTCCGGCCCGATCCGTCTTATTCATCGCAGAAAAAGAACGTCTCAAGCTTTCAGTCCACACAATCGGGATCATATCGGCAGTAATCGGATAGCGGGAACCGCAATACCCACATGTCAGGATTTCATGATGAAGCGGAATGGAAATATTAAAATCATGCGGTTTGCCGCTCAATTCCAGAAAACCATCCTTGCTTCGACAGGAAGGACAATGAAGGAAAGGAATCAGATTTTTCAGGTCGTTACAATTCACTATCGATTCTCACTTGCAAGGCCTCCGGCGATGTGGCGGGCGGCCCCCGCCCGCGGCGGCTGGCAGTCAGGCGGCTGCTTTCTCATTCGGATTCCGAACCATAGTATACCGCTTCGGACGCCGGTGTCAAAACCATTCTGCCCCGGCGGACCGCGCTTAATTTCGCCCGGGTTCACCGGGTCGTTCTTGTCGAACCGCCGGCAATTACGGCGACCGTTCGGGCAAATTTTTTCGCTTTTGCTTTCTTCCGATCCGCGGGCCTGTTAAAATCATCGCCGAATGGTGAAACCACGTTTTTGTGGAAACGGCCGGGCCGGTTATCAGTGGAGGAGATCATGAACGCTGCATTGACGGCGGTTGGGATAGCGGCGGCGCTTTGCACGAGTCTCGGATTCATTCCGCAGGTCAAAAAGATGTGGGTTCGAAAATCCGTCGGGGACGTGAGCGAGATCACCTTCTACCAGATCGGCGCGGGGGTCATCCTCTGGATCGTCTACGGGATCGCCCGCTGCGATCAGGTCATAATCTGGGCTAACGCCGTCACCCTGGTCACCCTTGTGGCGGGACTCGTGCTGTTCTACCGGTACCGGGAGGACGGGTCCTGATCGAGTTCGGGAAAGCGCCGCCCGGCACGCCGGGAACCCTCTTTCGACTCCCCCGGCCTCGGATAGTCTCCCGTCCAGCAGTAGAGACAGAGTTTGTTTTTCGGCATTCCTATAGCGCCGACCATGTCGTCAACGGTCTGGTACCGCAGGGTCGTGACCTCGATGTCCCTGGCGATCCATTCGACCATCTTCCTGTATTTTTCGCTCGTATGGTCGATATACTCCGATATGTCGTCGATATCGCTCCCCTCGATGGCCCGTATGGCCCTGCGAGCGGCCAGTTCGTCGATATTTCTTGTCGAGAGATTGAACCTGCAGGGGAACATCAGCGGAGGGCAGGCCGGCCTGCAATGGATCTCTTTCGCTCCGCCTTCCCATAACTTGGCGGTCGTGAAATTCTTCAGTTGCGTCCCCCGCACTATCGAGTCTTCACAAATTACGATCCTGTTGCCGTTGATAATCTCCCTTATGGGAACGAGTTTCATCTTCGCGATATGATCGCGCGTCTCCTGGGAGGGCGGAGTATAGCTTCGTCCGTATCCAGGCGTATACTTGACGAGCGGCCGCCTGTAGGGTTTCCCGGATTCCATCGCGTACCCGATCGCGTGGGCGATCCCGGAGTCGGGGATCCCGGCGACGAGGTCCACCTCTATGTCCCCGTCCTTTTTCGCCAGGCACCTGCCGCATTTTTCGCGCACGACCTCGGTATTTATCCCTTCGTAGTCCGACGCGGGAAATCCCGTGTATATCCAGAGAAACGAACATATCTGGTTGTCGCCGTGCCCCGGTTTGCGCAGGGTCATCCCCTTCGCGTTCAGGAGCACGATCTCCCCGGGTTCGAGAAATTTCACCAGTTCTATATCGTTGTTCGGAAAGGCCGTGGTCTCCGAAGCGACCGCCCATTCGTCCCCCCGCCTTCCGACGGCGAGGGAAAAATACCCTCTCCTGTCCCGGGCGGCATATACCCCGTCGCGATGAAGCAGAAGCATCGTGCATGAACCGTCTATCTCGTCGAACATCCTTTCAATGCCGTCGATCAGGTTGTCGCCCCTCGTGATCAGCTTGGCGACGAGTTCTGTCAGGTTGACGGGACCGTCGCCCGTTTCGCTGAAGGTCACCCCGTCCCGGAGAAGCCTGTCGACGATCTCCCTCGCGTTGTCTATGAACCCGTCCGTCACCAGGCAGAACGGGCCGAACCGGGAATTCAGGTAGATCGGCTGCTCGTCCATCGCGCTTATCACGCCTATTCCCATCGTGCCCTTCATGTTGAATATGTCCTCGTAGAATTTCGATTTGAACTGGCTCTGGCTTATATTGTGTATCTGGCGTTTGAAGTCTTCGCCGAGGACCGCGACCCCGCCGAACTGGGTCCCGAGATGCGAATGGTAATCGGTCCCGAAAAGAAGAAGTTCCCTGCAATTGTCCTTCGAAACAACGCCGAAAAGTCCGCTCATCGCCGCCTCCGTTTTCGTTGTTATGATCAGGAACCAATGACAGAAGCAAAGGAAAAAGGGATGATATACTCTGATCGTCTCCCGCTCAACATATTTTAATGGAAGGCCGGCGGATCCCTGGCGGAAGGTTTTTTATTGACACCCGCCGTTAAATGGGTTTTTCTTAATGACATACGTCATTCGGAGGATTTCTCGTGACTGAAAGAATGATAGGAAATTACAGAATTCTCAAGCAGATCGGCGCAGGCGGGATGGCCAAGGTATACCTCGCCGTTCACAAGGACGTCCCCAACCTGAAGGTCGTTCTCAAGATACTCTCAAGCCCGCAGCATGCCGAACGTTTCATGCAGGAAGCCGACAAACTTGCCCTGCTCGAGCGCAATCCGAACGTCTGCCATATCAGGCATTTCTTCAATCACGAGGACGAACTGGTCATCGCGATGGAGTATATCGACGGAAAATCCCTCGAGGAAATGCTCGCCGAAAAGGGGAGGTTTTCAGTCGACGAAACGGTGAGGATAATAGCGGATCTTCTCACGGCCCTCGGCTCGGCGCATGAAAAGGAGATCTACCACCGCGACATCAAGCCTGGAAACGTAATGTTCGAAAAGGACGGGCAACTCAAGATCATCGACTTCGGAATAGCCAAGGGAAAAACCGATCCGCAGATGACGATAGTGGGAACGGCGACCGGGACTCCCGAATACATGGCCCCCGAACAATTCGCCGGCGGCGAACACATCGATTACGCGAAATGCGACATCTACGCGGCGGGCACGATGATGTACAGGATGCTGACCGGCCGGCCCCCGTTCAAGGGGGAGAACGAGTTCATCCTGCGCGACGCGAAGATGTTCGAGGATCCGGCCCCCCCGTCGAGCCTTAATGGCGACATCTCCAGGCAGATGGACAAGCTGATACTGAAATCGATGGACAAGGATCCGGGGCGCAGGTTCGCTTCGGCCCTGGAGATGAAATCGGAGCTCGTCAGGCTGGCCGGCCGCCCGGGAGGCGTTTTCGAAACGCCGCCGACTCTCGCCGATGCCGAAACCGGTTCCGGCTCCGGACAAGCCGCGGGGAGGGACTCAGGGCGCGCTTCGGGAAAAGCCGCCGCCTCCGCTCCAAAAGGGAAAACGTCGAAGAAGGGCGGCGCCCGCGGGAGGATCGTCGGCGCATTCGCGGCTGTTGTCATCGTCGCGGCGGCGGTCTTCGTGATGAGGATGATGTCCGGCGCGGGTGACGGCACGAAACCCGCGGTGCCTTTGGATAACGGCACCAGGAATGACGGCGCGTCCGGGCGGGCCGACGGCGACGCGGGGCGGACGGTCCGGGCGGACACCGGGAAATCGGACGCCGGGCAGGAACCCTCCGGGTCGGCCGGCGCGCGTAAGGAACCGGGCGATGACGCGGCCGTCTCGCACCCGGCCGCGGACGAAAAAAAGGTCGAGGCAAAGCCGCCCGCGACCCTCACCGGCGGGGAGGCAAAAAAACCTGCATCGACCGATGGAGGCGGCGGAAAGGACAGGCCGGTCACCGTGCCCAGGACCGGGCCGGTAACAACTCCGCCCGCGGCCCCGGGTTATCTGCTGGTCACGTCGAGGCCCGGACACGCAGCGGTCTATATTAACGGCAAACTCCAGAACGAACCGACGCCATTTAAGTTCGAAAGGCCGCCGGGAGAATACTCGATAAGGATCGTAAAGGTCATCAACGGCGAGGAGTTCGTCTATTCGCAGACGGTCGTGCTGAAGAGCGGAGAAAATATAAAAATATCGCATAATTTCGTGGAATAGGATAAAATCACCCAGGAAGTATTCATACAAAACCGGGAGGCGTGCATCATGAAAATGATCCTGCTGTTTTCCGTAACCTTGGTTCTCGTGTTTCTTTCACCCTTCACTCCGCTGAACTCCGGGCCCGGCATCCCGGCACCGGAGGGCAACGTGGCCGAAAAGCTCGCGCAGGCCGTCGATGTCTACCTGGACGGCGAGTTCGATTCGGGCCTGGTCATAACCGACGAACTTATCTCCAGGCAGAATCTCACGGCCAACGACAGCATAGCGATACTCGAGGTTAAAAGCATCATCACCTACGCGAAGGGCGAGATGTACAAGAGGGAAGCCTACGGGTATCTTCAGAGAATCTCCACCATTGGACACTGCCTCGTAAACCTTCCCCGCGAAATGTGGCCGAGCGAGCTCAGGGACAAGTGGTACGAGCTCTCGAAGAGCAGGGACCTGCTCGTATGCCCCGGCGACACCGACCCGGGCATGAAGACAATTGCCATCATGGAGTTCGACAATTTTTCGATAGGCGAATACAAGGAACAGCTCGGAGATCTCAGCAAGGGTCTCGCAGACTTCTTCGAATACGACTTCTCCCGCGTCACCAGCCTCAAGATCGTCGAAAGGGACAAGCTCGATTACCTTCTCAGGGAGGTAAAGCTCGCCGAAGAGGGAAAACTGGATCCTGCCACCGCCGTAAGGGTCGGCAAAATGCTCGGCGCCCAGATGATGGTGTTCGGCAGCATAACACAGATGGATGCGAAAACGGCCCGCATGGTGGTCCGAGTCGTCAACGTGGAGACTTCGGAAATAATGACCACGGCCGACATAACCACGGAAGGCGGGAATGATAAACCCAACTTCGTAGAGATGGAAAAACAACTCGTCAGGGACATCGCCGGCCAGCTCGACCTGGTCGTGACGGAGGCCGCCGGAGCCGAGATCGACGAATCGGCCACCACCGACATGGACGCGGCGAGACTTTATTCCCTCGGCCTGAAATACATGGACGAATATCAGTACGAGAAAGCGTACGACTATTTCCGGCAGGCATACGAAAAGGACAACTCCTTCGTCGAAGCCAAAAAGAAGATGGAGATCTACAAGCCTCTAGTGGGCTGAGATGATCCGCAGTGATAAGGAGATCATGATGCCAAGACCTATTCCGGCAACGCTTCTTGTTCTTGTCCTTCTGGTCGCCGGGTGCGCGCAGGGCTACTACAGCCGGGGGCGGAGCGCATCCGAAAAGGGCGACTACGACACGGCCCTGGACATGCTGTACAAGGCGGTGGGGGAGCGCCCCGACGATCACCGGGCCTGGCGGGAGATCGGCATGGCCTGGTACCGGACGAATTCCCTGGACAAGGCCGAAGAGGCTTTTGCGACGTCCAACAGGATCAGCCCCAACATGCTTTCGAATTTCTACCTCGGCCTGATATTCGAAAGAACCGGGGAGATCGACAAGGCGATCAGGGTATACGGCGCAGCCGGCAACCTGCAGGGTGACGGCAGGACCGGAAAACTGATCCGGGACAGGTTGAGCGTGCTGATCGACAGGCGGCTGGTCGAAGACGCCCGCCGGGCGGTAATCGGCGAGGACTCGCTCACGGTGGATTCGTTGCCCGAAAACAGCATCGCGGTCATCAATTTCGACGGCTCCAACCTTTCACCCGATCTCCAGCCGATGGCGCTCGGGATGGCGGAATTCGTCGCGATGGACCTGTCCAAGGTCTCCAGCCTCAAGGTGCTGGAAAGGGTAAAGATCAACGTCATCCTCGATGAACTCAAGCTCGGCGAGTCAAGTTACGCCGACTCGCGCGTCGCTCCCCGCGTGGGAAAACTGCTCGGAAGCCGCAAAATAGTCCTCGGCACCGTCACCGGCGCGGGCGAATCCGGATTCAGGATAGACGGCAGGCTCGTCGATACCGCCGGCGGCGGGGTCAGCGGAACGCGTTCCGACGAAGGGGATCTCGACAGGTTCTTCGACGTGGAAAAACGATTCGTATTCGCCATCCTCGACACGCTCGACATAGAGATCAGCAAGGCGGAAAGAGACGCCATCGAAGAAATCCCCACCGAGTCGTTCCTCGCCTTCATGGCCTTCAGCAAGGGGCTCTTCTACGAAAGCCGCGGGATGTACGACGACGCCTCGAGTGCCTTCGACGAGGCAGGAAAAGAGGACCCGGGCTTCATCCAGGCCTCCGGCCTCGCGGGAAAGATGCAGCAGGCCTCCTCGTACAGCGGCGGGAGCGAAGGGGGCGCTTCCTCGCAGACGGAAGGTTTCGAGCAGGAGGTCGCCTCCTCCATGGAGACCGAAGGGATTGAGGCCGGCGTGGACCAGATCCAGGCGGCCAACCTTTTGAACGGCAATTTCATCGCGAGCGACGAGTTGTACTGGAACTACGGGTCGTTCGCGATAGCTCCTCCGGGTGGAGGCCCTGTGTGGAAAGGGTACGGCATTATAATAATCAGGGGGAACCTCGATGGGGATTAAAAGAATAATGACGGCGGTTCTGGCGATCGCGTCCCTGTTCGCGACGGCGGCGGACTGCCAGATCGTCTACAATCAGCCGGGGTCGTCCGCCTTGAAGTTCAATTACAGCAACTGGAATCTCGCCCCCGAAAACGGCCCGGACCAGGCGATATCTCAGATGACGCTCGGCCTTTCCGGCTTCCTTCCGATCCGCGACAACTTCGAGGCCAGATACCAGATCCTCTCGGGATACAACGATCTCGAAATGGACAATGCCGGCGCCGACATGACGGGGCTCGGCGACCTTCGGCTGCAGTTCTCACATTCCTTCTCGCGGGACAGGCTGCTTCTTTCGGCCGGGCTCAACCTCCCGACCGGGAAAAGGGAACTCGACGCCGACGGCGAACGGCGGATCGTGGAATTCCTGTCGCGCGATTACCTTTCCCTGCCCCTGCGGCGCTACGGAGAGGGATTCGGATTCAACCTGCAGGCAGGCGGCGCGGCCGAACTCGGGCCTTTCAAGTGCGGTTTGAGCGGCGTATATGACTATTGCGGTTCCTACACGCCATACGACGGAAGCGGCGAATACAACCCCGGCGACGCTTTTTCGCTGAACGCCACGGCCGGTGCGACATCCGGCAGGATCGCTTATACAGGCGATATCGGATTTTCCCTCTTCGGAACCGACGCCCTCGACGGCAGCGACATCTACAGGCAGGCGCCGCAGTTCAACGCGCGGCTGACGGCGACACTGCCGGGCGACAGGGTAGGCACGACGCTCGGAATCAGGACGATCATTCGCGGGCGCAACAAGCGTTACAGCCTCACCGACGGGATAATAGACAGCCAGTTGAAAAAGTACGGCGATGAATTCGACGCCTTTCTTCGCGTGACCTTCGCGCTCGGGAATTCCTGGAACATCGGAACGATGGCCGGCACCAGGCAGATCCTCTCGAGCGAGGAGGAGCTCGACAAATCGTCGCTGTTGAATTTCGCGGTGGATCTCTGCGGGGATCTGTCCGGGCACCTTGGTCTCGACCTGGGATTCATGTACAACACCGGTTCGGCCGACGGGAGCGCTTTCGATGTCAGCGGCTTCCAGGCTTCCGGAGGGCTGAGGGTCTCTTATTAAGAGGAGTGAACGATGTTCAGATTCGGCAAACGCAATAACCTGTCCGCGGCCCTGCTCCTTCTGATGACGACAGCGTTCCAGGCCTGTTCGGAAAAGATCGAAGCCCCCGAGTTGCGGACGATCGACGTTGCGATACAGGCATCCATCGGAGCGCCGGGACAGGCCACGCAGGTTTCGAGATACGTGCTGACCGTGAGCGGGCCCGGCATACTGGAACCGATCGTCGCCGAGCTTTATTATTCGAACGGTTTTCTTACCTGCAGCATCGTCGTGCCGGCCGGGCCGTCAAGGCTCTTCCGCATCGAAGGTTTGGACAGGACGGGAACGGTTATCTACTCGGGCGAAACCCTCGCCGACGTCGAGACGGGAAGCGAGTTCGTGCTAAGTGTGGATCTGTATCCGAGGATCCCGATGATCAAGGTCTCGCCGATGAATCTCGAGACGATCCAGGGCGACCTTCTGGCGATGAAGATCAGGGTTTACAAACTCGCGGATATATCCCAGCTGTTCGTCGGACTTACAAATACCCGCATCCAGGGAGAAAGCTATCTGTATTACGACAGCATTATCGTGAATCCTTATCTGGAAGAAGTCGCCTCCGTGGAGTCCTGGGGCGGCGAGGGCCCGGAAGTATACGTCCAGATGGAATTGAAGGACCCCGAATTGCGGATCGTCGACGGGGACGGTTACGTGGAGATCGCGACCGTCTATTACAAGACGGGAATGTATGAAATCTCTCCATATGAAACGGTCGTTTTCACCCCGTCGTTGATCTACATGATCGACAAGGAGGGCAACCAGCTACCGGTCGAGTCGGTCCTCGTCGAAAACGCAACCACTCTGCTCTACGATTACTGGTACCGCCAGATTGCCGACTGGAGGATGGAAGCGAGAGTAAATCCGAGTGAGATCTACGACGGTTCGGGAAACTTCCTGCACGGGACGGCAAGGGGAACCGAGGTGGTTGACGGGTTCTACGGAGCTGCGCGCAGTTTCAACGGAAAAAGCGACTATATCGCAGTACCCGACCATGTACTGCTCGATTTTCAGGAAGAGATCACAATCTCCATGTGGGTCAATCTCGGCGGGTACGGCCGGACCTCTCTGTCGTCGCTTGTCTGCAAGAGCTCCGGGGACGGCCCGATCAACTACCAGCTCATGATCGAGGACAATTCCGACGAGGACGATTACGCCACGGTATACTTCAGGTATGGCAATGCGGCTTATCACATCTACCGGGCCGATATCCCCGACAGGTTGATGGACGGCTGGTTTCGCCTCGTGTTTTCCTACAGGTTCGGCGATCCTTCGTCGGCGTTATTTGCCGCCGGGTATTGCTATTACCCGGAAAAACTCCCCGGCGCATGGGAAACCGGGAACGGACGCGAACCCGCGCCGGATACGGACGGCGATCTCTTCATCGGCAGGGACGCATCCTTGACGCACTTTTTCGGCGGCATGCTCGACGAGATGGAACTCTCCGACATGGCATGGAGCATGGAAGTAATCTACTATAATGAATACGATTGCATGCGCTGACCGAAGGATAACGGATGCATGTAGACCGGAAATGCCAAGAGCCCCCTTTCGGGGGCTCTTTTTTTCATCGCATCGTCTCGCCTGAATCCCGGTCCTGTCGTCAGAATCGGCCAGTTCCCCCGTGGCGGCCGCCCGGGGAACGGGCCCGGACCGCCGATTCACCAGGGAGGGATGTCAATTGCTCTCCAGTATGACCGATTCGGCTATCGTGGCCGGGTAATCGAGGGCCGTGTCGATCTCCCCCTGGCCTCCCTTTATGAAAAGGCCGAGGATGAATATCCAGGAAATGATCTTCCTGCCGCCTCCCTCGTCGGCGACCGAACCGGAAAGCTTGATCTTTCCGTCGTCGGAGGCCTTGTACGCGCCTTTGGTGTTCAGATCGACGAAGGCGATCTTTATCTTGCCGGGATCCCCGGGCCTCGACGCGGCGACCGCGTCCTCGACCGCCGCCGTACCCTCCGCGCCGGCCTCGACTATCGTCTTGCCGCCTATCTTGATGTCTTCCACCAGGAAGATCTTTACGACGGCCCCCTTCCCGAGCTTGCCGGAATTGACTTCGGCCGCGGCATCGAACTTCACCTTTATCTCCGTGCCCTCGGGGACGATCACCTTCGCCGCGGATACCATCGCGGGAACCAGGGCTACCGCGAATATCGCGATCGCCGACAGCATTGCCTTTCTCATTCCGTTTTCCTTTCTGTTACCGGTCCTTCTTTCTATTTCAGTTTCGGCAGTTTTTCCTTAAGCCCGCCCTTGAAACCGATCGTCACCGTTTTCCCTATGTTCGAAAAGACGACCTTGCCCTCCATCTCGAACAAGGCGTATTCGTCGGTGAAGACCACCCTGTCGCTCGGCTGGTTTCCCCAGTTGCACTTGTGTTTCAACTCGTCGAACGCAAGATGCACGTCGTCTCCGGGCTTCCACTCGAGCCTGATCTCGTCCCCCTCGAGAAGCTGCGTCTCGTTGGACCAGGAGGGCCCGTCGCCCGACTCGGTCACCTCGATGTGAAGGTGTCCCATGTCGGGAACGTTCCGGAGAATGCACGTGTACGCGCGTTTATTCTCCCACTGAGCCACCTCGGCGAGGAACGCGTCGATCGCCGCCGCCTGGTCGCCGGCGGCACTTCCCGAAAGGTTGTCCCTTATCCCCTCCAGCTTCTTCGCCGCCTCCTTGAGGACGAAGTTCGCATCGGTCGAATTGTTTATCTGCTCCTTGAGCTGCCCGTACTCGTCCAGGTTGGCGCGGACTGCGCGCAGCGACGGAGCCGCGCTCGGTGTCTTGATGTTGAGGACGCCGAGGAGCGCGTTGCCCAGCTCGACTTCATATTCGTCGTAGTTCGGCGCGTTTTTCCTGTTGAAGTTCACGTCCTGGTTGATCTTTTCCAGGTTTGCCGAGTCGGCCGGGCTCGTTATGAACTTCGTGAAAAGGTCCCAGTAATGAAGCGCCCTGTCGGATCGCAGATACACCACGTCGTTCTTGTCCCCCACATGCATCTTGGCGAGGCTCGCGATCAGGCTTTTATCCCTGTCGCTCAATATGAGGTTGCCGAGAGCCTGGTCGTACCGCGGATGCAACTTCGGATTCGAGACAACGCCGGTCATATTTTCGATAAGGCTGTCCAGCCGGGCGACCGCCGGCACCAGGTTGATCCCGCCGTACGCGTCCTCCATCCTCGAGGCGGTCAGATGGAATTCCGTGAACATTTTTCTTACGAGCCAGTTTCTCCCGTAACCTTTGTACGCCTTGACGATATCGCCCTTCTGGGCATCGGAGATCACATCGATGTTCCCCTCGACCGACTCCAGCACGCTGTCCTCGACCCTGGTGGCGGAACGCAGGAGACCGTTGAAATGGATGATGAAGGGAAGGGAATACAGCACGATCCATATCAGCGAAGCCGCGGTGATGAATCCGGCGACTCTGCGCAGCACGTTGAGCCTCTGGCTCCTGACGATCGAGCTGAGTATCCAGCGGAACGGTTCGGTCACCCCGCACGGATTGACCTTGTCGGGGGGCGCGTATATCGAGCGGCCGACGTCGACCCCGATCTTCTCCGGCGTGTTGCCGGTGCTCGACACGAAGAATATCTGGAAATCGAGGGTCCGGCCCACGACGATCCTGATGAACTCCCGGAGCTTTACGAGGATGTTCCTCACCGAGGAGGCCCATTCCCTGTCGCCGGCGAGGCTGTTGAACTCGAGGACCTTCTCCAGGAACCCTTCGTAATCCTCGGCCATCACCTGTTCGTCCTCGGCGCGAACAAGCACCGTCTTGTTCTCTCCGTATCCGGGAAGCGTGTCGGCCTTCGTGACCACCAGCCCCACCGGTATCGGAAGCCTCGACTTGAGGGGCACTATCATCTCGATGACGTTGATGAAGGAGGAGGCTCGCGCCTGTACTTCCGGATCGGCCGCGAGGACCTTCGGGTCGAAGAAGAAGAGAAGCCCGTCCGCGCCCGCCATGAAATCCCTGATCTTTTCGGCCTCGTCCGAGCGGTCGGAGATCGAGGCGGCCTTTCCGTTGTAATCGTACGTTACCACGGGGATCTTCTTGCTCCCGTCAAGGATCGCGGTGAACTGAAGAACGATGTCCTTGATCGTGGGATCGGGGAATTTTTTGGGGACCGATTTCGCCGCGATCGTTCCAGAGCCGGTGCTGTCGCAATCGACCCCCTTGATCGCCATGTCGTTCCGGAAGAATTCGTTGGCGGTGGCGTTGTCCCTGACCGATATGTGAAAATTCCCCGTCGTCTTGCTCTGGGTGTAAAGGGCCGTGAAAAATACCGTCTTCCCGGAGTTCTCGTGGCCGAACACGCCGACCCTCGTCCCTTCCGGCCACTTGGCCGGGGGTCCCGAAGCCCCCTTGGATTTTTTTACCTTCTTGGAGCCCTTCTGCGCCAATTTGAATATCTTGAGCGGATTCATGATCCTCCCGTAGACCCTATCTGCGGGCCTCTACCTTGTCGACCCGATTCTCGAAATTTTTCAGTTTATTGTCCGTGTGGCTGTTCCATTTGAGCGGAACGAATATGGCAAGGAACAGAAACACCGCGATTACCAACCCGTAAAACAGGTATGCGGAATATCTCTGCGAGACGGCGAGCCGGACATAGCCGAAATTGGAAAACAATCCCCTCATCTTCGCGAAGAAAACCGAGAGCGACTGCCTCAGCCTGTCCCAGAAGCTCTCCTCTACGAGGTATCCCCATTCCCTCAGGTAACCGTCGGCCAGCGCGCTCTCCTGCCTCAGCTTTTCGAAGACCCCTATGCCCCGCATGTGCGCCTCGAGCGAATCCCTGTCGTTGACGAGGTCCTCCCCGTGCTCTGCGCGTCTCATGTAAAGGATCAGCAGCTTCTGGTGAAGCGGCATCCCCTTGAATTCCTCGAAATTCACCTCGATGTTGTATCCGCTGCTGAATTTTCTGATGAACCGCCCGATCTCCCTGAGGAAGAAATAGTTCAGCTTGAAATTGTTGTTGAGGCTTCCCTCCCTGGTCAGAAGCGGCATGAGAAAGGTCTCGAAATATGTCGCGTCCCTTTTGACGCTTCTGAATTCACGACAGTACAGGTAGGCGCGGTCCGACCGGCCGTCCGTGTCGGCGACCGATTCGAAGAACGAGATGATTATCTGTATGGTCAGTTGCCGGAGATCAGAACTGTTCAGCGGCCCCTGCTTGATCTTTTCGAGAAAGACGCGGTCGACCTGGACCGCCTCCTCCCGCTGTTCCCTCAGCGCCTGGAAAACGGCGCCGATCCCGTTGTACGTCTGGAAGAACGCCTCCGTCTCGAAGGAGGCGTAATCGCTCTCGTACCCGTTGATGTACTTGAACAGATCCTCGATATACGAAGTTATGCTTTCGCCCATTGAATCACGCCCTCCGTCACACGACGTAAAGTATCAGATCCGTTTTGCCCAGCCCGGCGAGTTTCTTCGCGTCGGGCATGCCCCGGAAGATCAGGGTCACCTGCCTGATCGACGACGACTGAAGCATGTCCATCGGATGAAGCACGACCTTGTTGTTGTAGCTGGTCGTGTCGACCTCGACGGGATCGGTTTCGCCGAGACCCCGCGCCTGGTTCGCTCCGAGACGTATCTGCATGCTGCGCCACTGGCTGTCCGTAAAAAGATCCTTGTTGATCAGGGTGACCGTGTCCTTTACCGGGCCCGGTTCCGCCAGTTCCATCACCAGGTAATTCGTTTCGCCCACTTCCTCCAGCCTGTGGCCGCCCAGAGCGGTGTTCCTGTATGTCTTCCCGCGATAGGTGATCGTTTCGGTGGCGACCGCCTGGTCGCTGAGCTGATCGAGCCTCGTTTTCGAAAGGAAGGCCATCAGGGCCCTCATCGTTCCGAGTATGCCGTCTATCACGCGCACCTGCCCGGCGATGTCCCTGTGATCGTAACCGGAAAGCAGGAACGAATCGATCGACGAGAGCCAGGTCCCGATATCGGTGCCCGCCTCCCTGGTGAAGAATTTTTCGTTCAGATAATCCTTGAGCGCCGGCTGCAGGTGGATCAGCGCCGACACCACGCGGAACAGCTTCTTGAAGTCCAGCACGAACGCGCCCGGATGCGTGCCGCCGCGGCCGATCGTGAAATCGTCGAGATGGGAGGCCATGTGATACACGAGGAAATGCGTCGTCTCCCTGAAAGCGCTCTGAAGTTTCGTCGAAGCCCCCTCCAGCCCCTTGTCCGAGGAGGCCGCAAGGAAGGCGTTGATCGAAAGCTTGAGCAGGTTCTCCATGCGGTTCCTATAATCTACCGCGATGGAGGAAAGCCGGTCGTCCGCGTCGATTGTCACGCACGGGGGAAAATAATCCTGAGCCTGCGACACCTCTGAACCGTTCACCGCCAGCAGCGCTATCTGGATGTACATCGATTCCGGAAGATTCGGCGGTTCGACGAGGGCTATGCGGTACGCCGGGATCTCGTAGGGGATGCGCGGCACCTCCTCGGACGGATCGGGATCTCCCACCTGTTTCTTTTCGCCGGGGTTGACCCCCAGATAGACGGGGATGCGGGTTTTGTTCGTCTCGATCTCGGCCTTGAGCACCCCGCCGGCGGCGGTCGACTCGCCGAATTCCACCGCCATCCCGCAAGGCAGCAGGGCCTGGCAGCGCCTCACCTCGACGCGGAGCCGGTTGCCGCTCATAGTCGCGCTCAGCTTGAGCGGCGGCTGGGCGGCGTCCTTTTTCACCAGGCCGTACCGGTCGTTCGCGTTGAAGGCGTGCCAGCGGACGAGCTCTTCAAAATAATTTTCCTGCCGGCGCAGGTGCCCCATCGTCAGAAGCATCCCGTCCTGCCAGTTCATCGATTGTAACTTGAATTCATCCATCGTATTACCTCGTAAAATCCATTAGACTCTATTGCCGGCGGCCTTTCTTGTCAAGAGATACCTCCGACTCTCTTCTTCCCTGGCGCAACTCCTTCGATCCCCGCGGCCCGCCGGGTCCCGATGCGGGCCGGCCGGGCCCGCCGACGGTCCCGGACATGCGAATCACAGGTAAGTCGAATATCCCAGAAACCTTTCCCCGCTGATCCTGGCCGCCGGCCTTTCGACCCTGACCGCTATCTTATAGTCGACATCCCCCGGCATGCAGAAATCGAGAAACCTTTCGATTCTGCGCCTTTTCCGCCCTCCGGGGAGCAGATCGCGGACGTCGGCGGGCGGAACGCCGGCAAGTTCCACTTCGTACATGGAGTCGCACTCGTCGAACGATCCGCCGATTATCGTCCCCGACCCGAGCATGTCCGTTTTCGATCCCAGGCGGTACCGGATATCCTCCGGAATCGCGGTGGAGGTTCTGACGTTTTCCCTCACGCGCACGTCGTACCCGAACAGCCTCTTAAGGACGACCGTCACCGCCGACGGATTTCCGCCCCACAGGTGCAGCGAAGGAAGAATCGCCGCGAGAAATACGCGCTCCCCCGCCTCCCGCTCTTCGACCCCCTCCCTGTATTCGAACAATTCCACGAATCTTTTTATATGCCCCGCATCGGTGACCCCGAAATCGTAACGGAGCGCGTGCATACGCATCGCCGCCTCGTAACGGATCTTCGCCGCGTCGAACGGCGCCATCAGCGAACGGGCATCCGTCTCCCACTTGTCGCCGGTGTCGCGTATCCCCTGGAGCCCGTAAAAAAACTGGTACGGCATGAAGTCGACCGCGCTGTCGCATCCCACCTCCAGGACGATCGGCGATCCCGGAGCGATCGCCGTCCCGGCGGCGGGATCCTGGGAACGAATCTCGCCGCGGTAGTTCTCGTACTCTCCGGCCGCCCTGATGTGGATGTCGCCGAGCGCCATCCCCATCCCTTCGAGAAGATTTATCGCCGTAAGGCAATGGAACCTGTATCTTCCGCCCGCGAAATCGGGCATTATCGCGTCTTTGGTGATCATCTCGCCTTGACCATCTCCACCTTGAACTGGCTGTTGATCGATGTGCGGGCCTTGAGGAACGACGCGAGACGGACCCTCAGGAGCTCGATCTCGTCATCCGAATAAAATTCCCTCGCCCTGACGGTGACCCTGACCACTACGCATTTTCTCACGCCGTTTTCGGTCCTCATCACGCCCTTTTCGCAGCCGGCGCCGGCGATCCGCCCGTCGAAGGTCCGCACCCAGCCCGTGAGCTGGTCGAACGACATCGCCCTGTCGCGGCCTCGCAGGCGGGCCGAGACCTCCGTGATTATCTGCTCCTCGCTCTTGGCGGGAATCGCCCCGCCGACCGGGACGATATTCCGCAGCGATTCTATCCCGGGATGGTTTTCGTACAATTCGGTAATCTTGCCGGCCGAGATGCCGTTGGCGTCCGTGCCGGAGGTGATCGAGTAGTTGACCGTGATCGAGTCGGGGGGCATTTCGATCCGGGTGGAGAAATCGAACCACAGGCACATGCGTCCCTTCTGCTCCATCAGGTTGTAGAACCTGCTCTCGCCGGAGGTCAGCGCTTCGTGCTGCGGCACGTACTTCCTTCCGCTCGAATCCGACACCGATATGATCTCGAGAACGTCGTCCATTTCGTCCGGGATCTCGATCTCGACGAGACGATTCCCCCCCGTATGCTTGAACAGCGTCTGTTCGTACCTGTTGACCGCGACGAAACAGTCGAAATCCGCCCTGAACGGCGACTGGAACGCCGACTTGTCCCCCCCGGGAGGAAGCTGTATCCTGATCCAGTAATGATTCTCCGGGTTTTCCGGCAGGCCGGCGCCGGAGGCGTCCGCCATCCTCAGGAACGCGTCGTCCGGATTGCCCCGCCGCCATGGAGTGGTGAAACTTCCCGGAATCACCGCGAAATTGTCCTCGAGCGGTTTGAATATGTCGCTGCTTCTTCTCAGGCCCCCCCAGTCCAGCGCCTCCCCACCGGTTGAAAACATGTCGTCGATCGAGCCGGCGAGGCCGGGGCAGAATCCGCCCTCCTCGTAGAATCTTCCGTCGATGCACGGCAACCACCTCGACCACCTGAGCTGTTTGAGCGCCTCCGCGTTTCCGCGCAGGAAAAGCAGCGCGTTCTCGAAATCCTCCACCGGCCCGTCGTGCCGCACGGCCATGTATACAGCCGCGTCGGAGCCCGGGCCCGCCGCGGGACGCATTCTGCCGGTCACCTGCGCTTCCGGGGCGCCCTCGGGGGAGATGTCCTGGACGCTTCCGCCGACGGCAAAATAGAGTTTTGCCAGGGTCGCCCTGACGAGCTTTTCGCTCCGCAGCGAGGAAAAGAAGAACGTCTTTCCCCCGTCGCGCTCCTCCTTGTAGAAGAACCTCGACTGGGGATCGACGTGGATCACCGGGTCCGTCGGCAGCGCCTGTATCACGGTGAAGGCCGGAATCGGCCACCGCATGCTCTCGGGATACAGCGACCTGACGAGGGCGTTGGACGCGTGCGTCCACGTATCCGTGATCTTCCTGTCTATCGAGGCAAGCTGGTTCGCGTAAAGCCTCAGCATTATGCCGAGGATCGGATCCATCCTGTCCGGCGATTCGGGAATGTCGGAGTTCCATGAACGCAGTTCGCGGTGCATGTCCCGGAATATTTCTTCGGCGGTTTTTGATCTTTCGCTGTCCATATCAACCTATACTGAAGACCTCTTCAAACCTTTTTTCGTCCTTTTCCTCCCGGTAATTGCCGATCACCTTCACGGCCACTCCGAGAGGATGGTCGGGACCGGTCTGTATGTTTATCAGCGAGACCGAGATGTTGTACAGTCTCGGTTCGTATTTGCTTATGGCGTTGCGCACGCTCCCCTGGACGTCGGACCTGTTCGCCATGAAAAGATCGGAATACTCCTTCTCCCACAGGTCGCACCCGTACTCGGGATCGAAGGGAAGCGAGCCCCTGCGCGTGCTCAGGATGAGCCCTATCGAGTTCGATATCGAATCCCTGAGGTCCGTCGTCCTGAGATAGCCCTTCCGCAGAGCGAATGGCAATGACAGATATTCCATCCCGGTCCCTAGTTAAGATTGATCATGCCGCCCTTTACGTTGACCTGCGCGTTGCCGCTGATCTCCTGGTTCGCGGCGGCCTGTGACTTGATATTTGCGTCGGCCTTTATTTCGACGTTGGCCCCCTGGAGCTTGATGTCGCCCGTGGCCTTCATCGTGATTCCCTCTTGCGTCTCTATATTGACGTTCTTTCCCTTTATGGAGATGTCGCCCTCGGTTTCGATCGATATCGAGGGGCCCGAGATGTCGAGGACGATCTTGTTCTTTCCGTCCTTCTGCGAGATCGTTATCGTCTCGGCGTCGGCCTTGTCGTTGAAGACGATCTTGTTGCCGGCGCGCGTCATGAACATCTTCACGTCGTTGTCGGCGGAGATCGCCTCCGCCATCGGGGCGTTTTCCTTGTTGTAGAGGCACCCGAGCACAACCGGGTGGTCGGTGTTCCCGTGCTCGTAGCCGACCAGCACCTCGTCGTCCAACTCGGGCAGGGTGTACCATCCCCTGTCCTTCCCCGCGTGCGGGACGACCAGCCTCACCCACGCGGTCTGTTCGGAATCGAGCCATGGATAACTGACCTTTATGCGACCGAGTTTCTCCGGGTCCTTAAGGTCGACGACCCTGGCGACGTGCATGCCGATGACCGGCTCTTTTTTCGCGGCGGCGACCTTCTCGACGCTGGCCGTCTCGCTCTTCTGTTCCTCCGCGGATTCGACGTCCATCCTCACGTCCGCCCCGCCGGGATAGGCGATATCGAGCGGCGAGCAGACGAAGTTGTTGTGGTATTTTCCGCTTTCGTTGAAATAATGACTTGCCCCGATCACCCAGTACTGGCCGTCCAGGTCGTCCATCCCGGATATCCTCACGCAGAGCCCGACTCCGACCTCCGGGATGATCGACTCGCCGGTGCACCGGATCATCGAACCCATCGCCTTGCGCCGTTCGTTTTTCAGGGTCTTGTCCAGGGCCTGGGCGTCATCGACCGACTTGGGCGCCATCGAGAATCCCGAATTTTTATAGATCTTCTTCGAGGCTTCCGGCGCAGTTTTCGAAAGGTTCGACAGGACCGAATCCTGCGAGATCGATTTGCTGTCCTGGGAATAAATCTTCTTCTGTTCGTAGTTGTAGACGTCCGATTTGAACTCGACGGGGGCCGTCCCGAGCCCCATCTTGAACGCGCCGAGATTCTCGCGCCATTTCAATTCGACGGTCTTCGCGCCGCTGGCGGGGCCGAGATTGAAATCCCGCCCGGAGTACCAGGCGAACATCCCCGAACCGTGAGCGAGACGCATGATATAGTCGAAGTCCGTTTCCCGGTACTGCGTGTCGAACTTGTACTTTCCCTTCGTCGATTCGATCTTCCCGACGGTGATAGGATAGTTGCCGACGATCGCGCCGACGATGTCGCTCGCGCTCTTGTCGTGGTAGTGGGCGTTTCGCACGGCGCCGTCCATCGCTATGGTCGGGGAGGCGGCGTGAAGCAGCACCGTATTGAGGCCGTCTATGCTGTTCTCGATCTGAACGTCGGTGACGACGCCTATGAACTCGAGGGCCTGATCCGGATCGACCACCCCGCCCCTGGAGTGCAGGTTGAGGGTGATGTTGCTTCCGAGGAACTTCGTGTACTGCGTCGGATCGTCGAAATCCTTTCCCGATTCCTTCTGGCCCACCTGCTGGATGCGTATCATCAGTTTGTGATGCGAGTCGACGAACTGGTCGAGACGCACCGAGGAGACGTTATACTTGATCTCCTGATTGTCTATGCGTATCAGGGCTTCCGCGTTCGTTTCCAGCACAATAGGCATGACTCACTCCCGATTTCGGGCGGACCGGTCCGCGTCCGGATTATCCCGGATGGGGACCGGCCGCCGCCGCACACGTTCAGGCCCGTTTTTCCACAGGCGCCTTTATCGCGCCGATTATTCCTGCCAGCGGTTGTCTATCTCGGCGTCGCTGACCTTCAGCACCTGGCACGAAATCTCGAACTCCTCCCACATCTGCTCGTCCGGACTGTTCTTGATGTGGGGAACGTTTTCCGAGTAGGCCGTGATGAACCCGTTTTCCCACGTCAGTTCCTTCATCTTGGCGTCGTCGGGATTCTTGAAGGTCACGGCGCCGCTCTTCCAGTTCGGCTTGGAGGAGTCCATCGCCCAGCGGGCTATGTCGCAGGTCTCGTCCGATTCCCTCTTGATAACGACCGTGCCGGCGTGGGCGCGGTCGGCCGGACGGCCCGTCTCGTCCTTCGCCGTGTAGAGCGAATACGAAACCGAATACACGTTCTTGTAAACGACACCGTCGATCGTCAGGGTCGGTCTTCTTGCCATCTTCCACTTCTCCTTTCGGGCGCCTTCGCCGGCGCCTCCATTCGGTCTTCTCGTTTCAAGCGCCCGAAGGCGCGGCCTCCATGTTTACTTGTCCTTCACGTTCGTCTGGTTGTCTTCGTTCCACGCCGAGAACTCTATGTTGAATGTCCTGGCGGGATATTTCGGGTTGAGAGCGACCTTGATATCGACCTCCTGTCTCTTGCGCATCTCCTCGTCGGCGAAGATCTCGATCTTGTAGTCCTCGAGAATGTTGTCGCCGCCCGAAATCGCCTTCATGAATTTGTCTATGTCGCGCCTGAGGGCGTCTATGAATTTCTGATCGATCACCGAGAAGGTCTGCTTGTTAAGATAATTGCGCAGCGTTTTGTATACGTAGTCGTACGTGCGCCGTATCGAATAGACGTTGAACGTCTCCTTCGTGGAAAGGGTCGATGAACCCATCGCCACGACGGCGCCCTCGAAATTGACCATCGTGTTGACGCCCTTCTCGTTGATCTTGCTGGCGTCCGGCTGGTTCGCCCTGAACTTGAGGTACTTCGCCTCGGAGATCTTGCCGTACTTGAACCCGGCGCTCGGCTGCTGCATCCCGATCGTTGTGTCGCCCTGGTACATTTTGCCGGCCACGACCGACGAGGGCGGAATCCACATCGGATCCTCCTCGTACTGGTTCGCCTCGCGCGCCATCACCCAGTTTGCGAAGATCGAGACGTACTGCTTGTAATCGTCTATCCCGGCGAGGTTCGCGTACGCGGGATCCTCCAGCATGTCCATCACTTCCTCGAATTTGCTGAAATCGGGAAGATCGGTGATGATGTGAAGTTTGTTCGCCAGGCCTATCTGCCTTGCGACCGAGTCGATGTTCTCGACCGATCCGAGCCATCCGGGGACGACGGCCATCGAGAAGCATTCCTTGATCGACCATTCGCGGTACAGGTCGGAGATCGCCTTTCCCAGCTCCTCGAACTTCTCCTTGTCGTCCGGATTCATAAGCGAGTCGGCGCTGACGTTGGCGAACCACGCGTTGACCTTCTCGTCCGGCTCCATCTGCGCGTTCGAGAAGAATTTGTCTATCGCGCGGTAGGTCGTCTCGACCTCCCTGCCGGACTTGAGGACGCGCTTCATGTTCTTCTCGAGGTTCGTCTCGAGCTTCATCATCTTGTCGTTGAGATTCTTGCGCATCCCCTCGGGGTCGTCGGAGCTCTGGATCGCCTCGACCCAGAGCTTGAGCCTCTCGGCGAGCAGTTTTCTCTGCTTGGCGAAATCCTTCTTGGTGAGGAATTCCTTTCTCTGGAAATCCTTCTTCGGGTCGAGCCACTCCACGCCCCTCACGAGGTCGCCGTCGGCCGTCTTGAACGAAGGAAGAAGTTTCGCCAGGTCGTCGAACTTGCCGAAATTCTCGCTGAGAAGCTCGGCGAATTCGTCGTCGGAAAGCCGTTCGGCCTCCGCGGCCGGCTTCGCCTCCGCCGCCTGCTTTTCCTCGGGTTTCATTTCCCTTTCGTCGCTCATCGTCTCACCCCTTCCTTTACTCCGACAGGAGGTCGATATAGTATTTGGCCGCCTTGAGAAGCGCTTCCTTCTTTTCCTTGTCCGTCAGCGTCTTTCTCAGCGGATTGTTCTTCTTGAGCTGTTTGTCGAGATCGGCGAGGATTTCCTTGCTGTAATAGGTCGTCGAAAGCTGGTCGTTGTTCTCGATCAGCTCCTTCGGCGTGAAATCCTTCATCGCCCTGATCTGGAAGTCGGCGTTTATCGACTCGCCATCCATCGATTCGAGCTCGCACTCGAACGACGGCCGGAATTTTTCGAAAACTTCCTTGAGGTTGTTGCACCGGACCGGGTCCGGTCTGGCGTCTTCGTCGTTGTTGAGCTTGGCGACATATAGAAGCTTGTTCGACGGGAGAAGCTCCACCGGGATCGAGTCGTCTTTTTTGACCCGCTCGGTCGCCCCCAGTATGAATTTCGCCATCAATTCCTCCTTGTTGAATGATCCCCTCAGTTACTTCCGGTTACCGTAAATGTATAATCGTCATCCTTCAGATCGACCCTGATCTCGTCGCCCGGCTTGACGCCGCCGGTGATGATATCGACCGACAGCTTGTTGATTATCTGTTTTTCTATGATCCTCTGGATCGGCCTCGCTCCGAGTTCGACCGTGTACCCTTCCCTGGCCAGTTTCTTCCTGGCCTCGTCGGACAAAGTCGCCCTTATATTCTGTTCCTCGAGCAGCGTGCAGAGCCCGTTGAATTCCAGTCCCGCGATATTTTCGACCTGCTCCTGCGAGAACGGGCGGAAGACGATGATCTCGCTGAGCCGGTTCAGAAGCTCCGGCCTGAATTTGCCGAACAGGAACTCGCGGATCTCGTCCATGTCCGGTTCCCTGCCCTCGCGATCAGCTTCGAGGATTCTATCAGCGGCATAATTGGAAGTCAATACAACTATTGTATTTGAGAAATCCACCGTCCGGCCCTGCCCGTCGGTCAGCCGGCCGTCGTCGAGAAGCTGCAGCAGCACATTGAAAACGTCCGGATGGGCCTTTTCCACCTCGTCGAGAAGGACGATCGAGAAGGGTTTCTTGCGAACGGCCTCGGTGAGCAGCCCGCCGGCTTCGTACCCGACGTAACCCGGAGGCGCGCCGATCATCTTGGAGACCGAATGGGTCTCCATGAACTCGGACATGTCCATCCTGACGATGGCGTTCTTGTCGTCGAAGAGAAACTCCGCCAACAACTTGGGCAGGTATGTCTTGCCCGTCCCGGTGGGCCCGAGGAAGAGGAAGGAGCCGACCGGGCGATAGGGGAGCTTGAGCCCCGCCCTCGATTTTCGTATGGCGTTGCAGACAGCCGTTATGGCGTTCTTCTGGCCGATGATCTTCTTCGCCAGGAAACTTTCCATATTGATAAGCCTGTCCTTCTCGGCGGTCATCATCTTCGAGACGGGGATGCCGGTCCTGCGGGCAATTACGGCCCCGATGTCGCTTTCGAAGATCACCGGTTCGAGCTTTTCCACCACGTTGGAGAGGTCGGCGAATAATCCCTTCTTTTCCTTAACGATCTCCCCGAGGTTCTCGTATTTTACCCGGTCATAGGGGAGGCTGGCCTTCTTTTCCCTGTCGAGCCTGTGCCCCCAGTACCCCTGGAGGGTGTCGATGTCCTTTATCAGCGCGGTGTAAGCGGCTTCGAGCCCCTCTTTTTTGCCGCCCGCAAGGAGCTTTTCGATCTCGTCGAACATCGGCGCGAGGGTCCGGATCTTCTCGCCGGCAAGCTCCTTCTTTACGGCGAACTCGCTCGCCGCCTCGTCGATGATGTCGAGGGCGATATCGGGCAGGTTCCTGTCCGACAGATACCGCATGGCGAGCTTGACCGCCGCCACCCTCGCCTCCTCGGTGAAGGTCACCTTGTGGTGCGAGGCGTATTTCTCCTCCACTCCGTTGACGATGGACACAGCTTCGTCGAACAGCGGCTGGCCGACCTTGATTTTTTCGAAGCGGCGGACCAGCGCCTTGTCCTTCTCGAGATATTTCGTGTATTCCTCCTCGGTCGTCGCGCCGATGAGCCTCAGCTGCCCGCGGGCGAGGGCCGGCTTGAGAAGGTTCGCCGCGTCCATGCCGCCGCCGGAGCCCGAGCCGCATATCGTATGGATCTCGTCGATGAATAGAATTACCTTCCCGGCGCCCTTTACGACCTCCCCGATGAGGGCTTTGAAGCGTTCCTCGAACTCTCCCTTGTATTTCGCCCCGGCTATCAGCGCCCCCATGTCGACCTCGAGAACCTTCACGTCCTGCAGCGATTTGGGCACCCGTTTGTCTATCACGGCCTTCGCGAAACCCTCCACGATGGCCGACTTGCCGACACCTGCGCCGCCGACCAGTATCGGCGAGTTCTTCCGGCGCCTCAGCAGAATCTGGATCGTCTGCTGGAGCTCTCCGGCGCGGCCTATCATCGGATCGAAGTTCCCGGCCGCCGCCTGGTTCGTCATATCGCTCGTGTATTTGAGGCTGTCGGCGATCTTGCCCGGCGCCTCTCCCGCCGCAGCGCTTCCGCCGCCCTTGCCTTCCGAAGACGCGGCGATCTGCTCGACCGCCTTTATCTCCGCCATGGCGCGGTAGATGTCTTCCTTGGTGAATTCGAGTTTGTCGCGCACGTACCCCGACAGCGCCGAGCGCGGATCGAAGATCGCGATCAGGATATGCTCCGGTTCCACCAGGGCGTCGTACAGTTTCGCCTTCTCCTCGAGGGCGTTGCCGAGCACGGTCTGCACGGCCGGGGAGACAGGCGCCTTTTCGCGCCCCGTAGCCTTGGCCGGCTGGTCCTTCAGATAAATCTCGAGGATCGATTCGACGAACGAGGCGGGCTTGCGGAGCTGGTTGAGGATCGACTCCACCTCGGGCGCCTCGTGGCGCACCACCGCCATCAGCAGATGCTCGACGTCTATCTCGGCGTGCTTGAATGCGGCCGCCACTTCCTGCGCGTTCTTTATAACCGTGCGGGAATCATGAGAATAACTGGAAATATCCATATGAATTAATTACTCCTTTATGGCTGAGTGTCCGGCCGGATCGCGCGGCGGAGCATGCCTCCCGCGCCACGAGAAGACTGTAGATTTCATTTCCATATAAGTCAAGATTTAATATGCGCCCGCGACCGGTCTATCTTCATACAGTTCCAGACGTTGGCGGGGAGAAGCAACGGAGCGGAGATGGGCGATTGAAGCCGCAAAAGAGTGCGCCTCCAACCATGACCTTTAGGTGTCTACGAAACTGGGGGAAATCCAACCCTTACAACCAGGACAGTTTGTCCTTCTTCCGCGGCTCCGAAACAAGTGATAGGAATAGTTCTTCCAGACCTTCATTTTCCCCCGTCTTTCCTCTTTGCTTCAAAACATCTTTTATACTGTCCATTCTACCCTGGAATACAATCTTTCCCTTGTTTATTATCGCAACTTCATCGCATATCTTTTCTACTAAATCCAGAACATGAGATGTGACAATTATCGTGCGCCCTTTTTCCACCATGACAATTAGATTTTCTTTTATCTGGTTTGACGAAACAGCATCTATTCCCTCGAACGGTTCGTCGAGTACAAGCAATTTTGGATCATGAATCAATGCAGCTGCAAACGAGACCTTCTTTTTCATCCCGGCGCTGAATTCTTTTATTTCCTTCTTGTCATCTTCAATATTCATGAATGCCATCAATTCATCAGTTCGATTATAAACAAGTTCCTTTTCCAATCCATACATTTGCCCCATATAATTGATGTATTCTTTTGCCGTCAATCTCTCTAAATAAAATGGTTTTTCAAGTATAAATCCTATATTTCTTTTATATTTATAATTCGATTTTGTTATTTTCTCTTCAAATATCGTTAGATTTCCTTCTGTTTTTCTTATTAGACCCGCAATATAGTGTACAGTTGTAGTTTTTCCCGCCCCATTTGTCCCGACAAAGCCAAAAAATGATCCTTTTTTCACTTTTAAATCAATATGATCAACCGCGAACACATCGTGTCCATATCTCTTCGAAAATCCGGAAATTTCCACCGCAAACTCTGTCATTATTCCTCCAGCAAACAATCAAAGTTGATTTCAAGTGAATTCATTGTTTTTTTAAATAACAATATGTAAATAATACCCTGTATCATTAAAATAATGACGGCACTTGTTAACAATCCAATATTATTTCTTAATATTTGAAATATAAATATTTGTATTGCGAGAAATACAATATATATGACCTGATTTAATAATGAAATTGAGTAGTTTTTCAGCTTATCTTTTCTGCTGGAAATAATGTTGCCATAGACAAGTGAATAAAGCAATATTATCAAAATAAACGCCGTGGAATTATTAAAATATTCCGCGTTCATTCCATCGACAATCACAATTATTAAATTAAGAATTGTTGCTATAATTAATAATACAATTGTTGTGCTAATATTTTTCCCGATAATTAACTTCTTCAAATCAACCTGAACTATTGAATAATTTATATATTCATTTGAATCACGCGAATACATGCACTCAAACATACTGGAAAATAGGATTGCTATTATTGCCTCTATAACCATAGCATCATTAATATCCGCATATTTAGCAAGTCCCCAAAACAAAAAACATAATACTGGCAAAATTATCTCGAATTTATATATTTTTAATAGAAGTTTGATATCAATAATAACTATATTGTTTACATACGTTGGTGAATTTACTCCAGTTTTCATTGAATTATTCCGCTCTAGTTAACATTATCAATATAGCAAATCGAATGAGTGCT
>JBFYZH010000127.1:0-9642 GCA_041309605.1 Candidatus Krumholzibacteriota bacterium | reverse complement strand
CGTTTCACCGAAATACGAGTCGCCGTCCGTATTCCAGTTTCCGTCAAGAGCGGCGTAATAAAGGTCCGAGGGAATGTCCGGTTCGATCTCCGTTCCCGCCTTTACGTAAAGTCCCCTGTGGGGGATTATCTCGTCATCGCCTCCAAGGAGGACGAATTCAGTCCCCCACAGGCTCCAGGCGTCCATGATGAAATTCCGTATTTTCTCCTGAATGTCCGTTCCCTGGCAGGCGGAGGATATCGAATCGACGGTAACCGTTTTCGTCCGGAGGCCGAATTCCCTTTTAAGTCCGGCTACAGGCTCGAAAGAAGGGGCCAGTTCGGCGCTTGTGATGATAACGTAGGGAATATGTGGCGTTGCGCTGGAAACTTTGTCGGCGGTCGTCACGGGAGAGGCCTGATTGGCGGCGACCTCCGGATTCTGGATATTGTCTATCATTCCGGTGAAGGATTTACGGATACCCCATGGCGTGCCCGATCTCATTTTTTCCCCGGATAAACGTGTTTCCAGCGTGACGATCACCGACCGGAACCAGATGATCTCCCCGGAAGCAGGGATCACCTTGCATGGATAGATATTGACGAAGGCCAGGCTGTAATCAGACGAACGTTGCACCGACGAGAGTACGCCGTCCTCCCGGGGGAATGGAAGGAACGATCCGTAGATCCGCTCGTCCGGCGTGGCTCGCGCGGCGCCCGCCGTGCCGGGAGGAAAAGGTCTCGGCGCCGGAATTATTTTCAGCGCATTGTCGATCCTTCCGCCATCCAGCCCGCGGATGTCGACCGAGAACAGTTCTTCCCCCGCCGGTATTATAAAACAAGCCGGATAAAGGGGTAGAGCCGGTTCTCCTGCATTTCCGATGGTCTGGCAACCGGAGACATGCAATAATGCGCCATCTCCGGTCTGTCTGATCGTAGGAGCGTTGAACCGTATCGTTTTTTCGATTGTGCCAGACCTTGCATTCGAGGCGAGAGTCAGAAAAGCAAGGGCAAGCGAAGTCAGTCGTGTTTGCATGTCAAGCTGCTTGCTCGGTTTCACGCCCAGTTCTTCAGGCTTCAGGAAAAGGGCCCGATTATGGATCAACGGAAGCATTATAACACAGCCAGCCGCCTTAATGAAACCTTTAAGCTGGAACGGCGGATCGCGATGGTCTACGATGATGGCGTCCAGGATCGTCGAAAGGATGATTAAGCTTGAGAAGGGTACACGTTGTTATAAGCGGCACGGTGCAGGGTGTCGGGTTCCGGTTCTTCGCCCGCAGCCTCGCAAGACAATTTAAATTAAGCGGTTTCGTGAGGAATATCCAGGATGGAAGGGTGGAGGCGCAGGCACAGGGGGCCGAGGATGATCTCGGGGAATTCATAAAAGGGCTTCGTGCCGGGCCCTCCCGGGCCGTCGTTTCCGGAATCGAGGTTGAAGATATTCCCGTGGCCCGTCAGGAAAGCGGATTCGAAATCAGGTTCTGATCCTCCGCCTCCGCCACGAGGGGTATCGTCTCATCGGTACGGGGGTTTTGATCGTTCATCGGGGAGCCTCCAGCCGGCGATGTGCCGTCCTCCATCTCCGCTATGACGAATTTTTCCCTGCCGGCATATAACCCGCCGCTGCGGATAAGCGCAGGGATCGTTTTGAGTATTATAAGAATGTTCATCCACAGCGACCTGTGTTCGATGTACCAGAGGTCCATCTCGATGCGCTCCGGCCAGGAGAGGGAATTTCTCCCGTTTATCTGCGCCCAGCCCGTCAGTCCAGGCCTGACGTCGAGACGGCGCATCTGCCTTTCGGAATAATCCAGCACGTGCGAAGGCATGCCCGGCCTCGGGCCCACGACGCTCATCTCTCCCCTGAAAATATTCAGTAACTGCGGGAGTTCGTCGATACTGGTTCTTCTCAGGAACCTGCCGACCCGAGTGATCCTGGAGTCGTTTTCTCCGTCGATGAAGAGACCCGTCCCAATGTTTTCCGCGCCGGCCGCCATCGATCTGAATTTGAAAATCCTGAATCTTCCGTTTCCGAGGCCGGCCCGTTCCTGTCTGAAAAAGACAGGACCGCCGTCCTCGATCCTGATGGCTGCCGCCACAGCCGCAAGAAAGGGCAGCAGGATGGCGATGGCGATGCCGCTCGACAATATATCGAAAAATCTTATCGACCATTGTCCGGCTCCGCCGGTAATACCGTTTGTTGTGTCCCTGGACAATACCTGGCTCTCCTTGGCGATCTTACGCCGGGGTATTCCCTTAAATAAATTAAACGACCGGGCGGCGTGCTTTACGCCATGAACCCCTGTACTCTTTATTCGATTGTCCCGGGAACGATCTTTAGCGGAAAAGGTATTTACGATTGATGGAACCGGGCTTTTCTGTCAGTGTATAATCCCGTACGCATTTGATACGCCATGATGGAAAGAACGGACAAAAGGAGGTGCATCATGAACGGTATCAGGGGCAAAATGAAGTGGGGCATCGCCGTTGTCGTGTTTGCCGGATTATTCCTGGCCGGTATGATGATGGAGGATATTTTCATAGATGGAAAATCCACGATATGGCGACAGGGGGACTTCGTGTCGGCGGCGCAGGCTCAGGAGAACACCGAAGAGTCGCTCCCGGATGTCGTTGAACGGGTAGTGCCGGCTGTCGTGTATATCCAGTCGAAGGCCATCATCAAACAGGATGGATCCAATTCGCCGATGATGCAGGATCCCCTGTTCAGGCGCTTTTTCGATGATTTTTTCAGGCATTACAATGTGCCCAGGGAAAGAGAACAGCAATATCTCGGATCGGGCGTGATCGTCAGCGCCGACGGATACATACTCACGAACAACCACCTCGTGCAGAACACCCAGGAAATAGAAGTGATACTTCCCGATGAACGCAAATACGACGCGAAGGTCATAGGCACGGACCCGCGAAGCGATATCGCCGTGTTGAGGATAGAAGCAGGAGACCTTCCTTCGGTCGTCCTTGGAAATTCCGAGGAACTAAGACTAGGGCAGACCGTCCTCGCGATCGGTTATCCCTACGCCGTCGGTCAGACGGTGACCAAGGGGATCGTGAGCGCGCTCGGCCGTTCACTCGATCTGGTCGATTATGAGGATTTCATCCAGACCGACGCGGCGATCAATCCCGGCAACTCCGGCGGAGCCCTGATAAACACCAGGGGTGAACTTGTCGGAATAAACACGGCCATTTATTCGCGCTCCGGCGGCAACCAGGGGATCGGCTTCGCCATTCCGATTGAGCTTGCAAGGGAGATCATGGATAATCTGATCGCTCACGGACGGGTAATCCGGGGTTACGTTGGAGTGGTGCCGCAGGAAATCACCCCCGAGATGGCCGATTTCTTCGGCCTGAAGGGAGCCGGGGGAGTCGTCATATCGCATGTGGCCGAGGGAAGTCCTGCGGAAAAGGCGGGGATGGAACGCGGAGACGTCGTGACGCGTTTCAACGACAGGAAGGTGGAAAAAAGCGAGGAATTCCGCAGATACGCCGCCGAGGCCGAGCCCGGAAGCAGGGTTAAGGTCGAGATCGTCCGCGACGGCAAGACGAAGATCCTGGAAATAAAGATGGGGGAGAATCCTCAGGACCGTCCGGTTGAACCGGAGAAGGAGATCGAGGATAAAAACCCGGTTTTTCTCGGGGTCGGGTTGGAGTCGTTGACGGAGGAATACCGTGAAGCCCTCAATATCCCATCGAATGTGGATGGCGTGATAATCACGCAGGTCGACAGCGGTACACCCGCCCAGAAAGCGGGCCTTGCGCGCGGCGACGTGATCGTCGAGATCAACAGGAAGAAGGTCGCCGACCTCGGCGAGTTCAAGGAAATACTCGATTCGACAAGGAACGACAAGGTCCTCCTGCTCGTCTACAGGGGCGGCAATTATTTTTATTCGGCCATAAAGGAATAGATCGCACGGATCGCGTATCCGTCGACAATGCAAGAAAACAGGGGTCGCCTGAGGCGCCCCCTGTTTCGTGCCGATCCCGTACCGGTTTTTCGGCCGGTGTCAACTTCGCAGAGCGGATGGTTCCGTGCCGGTTCCGAACCGCGGCCCTGGCCGCTCCTCTTCAGTCGTAATACTCCTGTCCCAGATGGGTGATCAGGTCTTCGCCCTGGATGTACCTGAGGGTGTTCTTCAGTTTCATAAGCTGGATGAAAAGGTCGTGCTCGGGGTAGAGCTGCGGCGCATGCTGCGGGCTCTTGAAATAGAACGAGAGCCATTCCTGTATCCCCTTGAACCCTATTCGGGCCGCAAGGTCCATGAAGAGCGCAAGGTCGAGTACGACGGGAGCGGCAAGGATGCTGTCCCTGCAGAGAAAATTGATCTTGATCTGCATCGGGTAGCCGAGCCATCCGAAGATGTCGATATTGTCCCAGCTTTCCTTGTTGTCTCCGCGCGGGGGGTAATAATTGATCCTGACCTTGTGATAGAAGTTATCGTAGAGATCCGGATAGAGTTTCGGCTGAAGAATATGCTCGAGGACCGACAGCTTGCTCTCTTCCTTGGTCTTGAAGGAGTCGGGATCGTCGAGAACCTCTCCGTCCCTGTTGCCGAGGATGTTCGTCGAGAACCAGCCGTTCAGCCCGATCATCCTCGATTTGAGCCCGGGAGCGATGATCGTCTTCATCAGGGTCTGGCCGGTCTTGAAGTCCTTGCCGCAAATCGGAACGTTGTTTTTACGGGCCAGTTCCATCAGCGCCGGGATATCGACGGTGAGGTTCGGTGCGCCGTTGGCGAAGGGAATACCGAGGGAGAGCGCGGCGTAGGCGTACACCATGCTCGGTGCGATATCCGGGTCGTTTTCCTTAAGGCCCTTCTCGAAGACTTCGACGCTCTGGTGGACCTTCGACGGCTTGAGGAATACTTCCGTGCTGGCGCACCAAACGATGACCAGCCTGTCGCACTTGTTCTTTTCCTTGAAGGTCCTCATGTCGTCCATGAGTTGTCCGGCGAGGTCGAAGAGGTTTTTACCCTTCTTTACCCACGTTCCGTCGAGATTTTTGACGTATCGCCGGTCAAAAACCGCTTTCATCGGTTTTACGTTTTCAAGGAAGGGTCTTAATTCCTCGATTGTTTCCCTGTTCAGCACTCCGGCCTTCAAAGCGGCCTGGTAGACACTGTCCTCGAAGATATCCCAGCCTCCGAATACGATATCGTCGAGTTCGGCGAGGGGAATGAAATCCTTGATCATCGGGACCCTGTTATCGGTACGTTTTCCCAGCCTTATGGTGCCCATCTGTGTCAGCGATCCGTAAGGTTTAGCTTTTCCCCGGCGAATTGCTTCGACACCGGCGATGAAAGTGGTGGAAACCGCCCCCATCCCGGGGGTGAGAATGCCGAGTCTGCCCTTCGGTTTTGTCGGTTTGTTTTTAATTTCCATCGTGACCTCCTTGTGAATGAATCGTGACGGCATGTTCCAGAAGCGATCGCAAGTAGTTTGTATTACTCCATGTATTTCATGGCACTTACGATATTCCTGCAAATGATATTAACATCTTGACAGAATAAATCAAATTTATTATTTTAATAATGTTCATAAATAATAATTATGGAAATAAGAAGCTTGAAATATCTTGTCAGTCTTGCCGACAGCGGGTCATTCACGGCTGCGGCAAGGGAGCATTTCGTCACCCAGCCCGCCGTGTCGATACAGCTTAAAAAACTGCAGGAGGAGTTGGGGGGGCGGCTTTTCGAGGTGAAAGGCAGGGAGATCAGGTTCACCGACGAGGGTCGCACGGTTCTCCAATACGCAAGGAAGTACATCGATCTCGAAAACCAGCTTGTCAGGGAGCTGGTCGATATTCAGGAAGTTCGCAGGGGAAGGCTTTCCCTGGGGACGATTGATGCCGCCAGTATATATGTACTGCCCGGAATTTTCTCGAAATTCCACGAGCTGTATCCCGGGATCGAGGTCGGCCTGGAGATAAGTTCGACCCTTCCGCTGCTGAGAAGCCTGCAAAGCGGGCGCCTCGACCTGGTTGTCGGGTCGCTTCCATCAGGGGGGCTCGATTCGGGGGATCTTTTTCCCGGAAAGGAACTGGACAATGTAGAGGTTTTTCCCGTCTACCGGGAACGGCTGGTGGCCATAGCGCCGCCCGGCCACGCTCTGGCCGATTGCCGTAATCTCACCCCCGCCATGCTGAGGGATTATCCGTTCATTTCGTTTCAGAAAGAATCGGTGACGAGAAAAACAGTCGAAAAAGCGCTCGCGGACAGGGGGATCACTCTCAGGATAACGATGGAGATAGACAGCCAGGAAGCGATACGCAATCTTGTCGCATCCGGGTTCGGTCTTTCGATACTTCCCGAGTGGACAGTAAACGAGTACGTCAAAAACGGCAGGGTGGCAAAGCTCGAGATAAAGGGCCTTGAGATGGAACGAAGACTCGGGCTGATGGTACCGGCAGGCAGATATATTTCATCGACGGCGAGGGCTTTTCTTGGAGTCATGCGTACAGGACTCGGGATTGAACTGCCGGACAGGTTGTGTGTTCCTGAAAGGGGATCGAGATGAGGCGCAGGATAGAGGTCGCAAGGGAAGCCGTACTTTCAGCGGGCTCGTTCATAAGGGAGACCTTCGGCAGGGAACTGACCGGGCAGGTCGAAGAGAAAAACAGAAACGATTTCGTGACGCAGACGGACAGATTGAGCGAGCAGATGATAACGAGGACGCTCAAGGATGCTTTTCCCGAAACGGGAATTCTCGGGGAAGAATTCGCGAGGAGCGGTGACGAAAATGAGTATTGGGTGATAGATCCGCTGGATGGGACGACCAACTTCATACACGGATATCCGTCCATCGGGATCAGCGTTGCCCTTGTCCGGGAAAGGGATGTGGTGCTCGGTGTCGTCTATGACCCGCTTCGGGAGGAACTTTTCGAGGCGATCAAGGGAGACGGTGCCTTCTGCAACGGGGAGAGCATAAGAGTGTCCGCCGCCGCCGGTCTGTCGCAGGCGCTGATCGGTACGGGTTTTCCTTTCAAGGCGGAAGGGTTCCTGGACATTTACCTGGAATCGTTCAGGCAGTTGCTGCCGGCCTGCCAGGGGGTAAGGCGCGCGGGGGCGGCGGTTCTCGACCTTAGCCATGTGGCGGCGGGCCGGCTCGACGGTTTCTGGGAACTCCACCTGAAGCCATGGGATATGGCCGCGGGAGCCCTGATAATACGTGAGGCGGGAGGCGTTGTAAGCGATTTTTTCGGCCAGGACCGTTTTCTTTCGAGGGGCAATATCGTTGCGGGGAATCCGGCGGTGTACAGGGAGATACTGGAAATTACATCGAGGGTCTTCGACCCGGACGGGCTGACGGAGCTCGCCAACGACCTGATCTGAGAAGATGCGGGGAAACCCTTGAGCTGCCTTGCAGTGTAAAAAAAGGGCCGCGCTCACAAGAGCGCGGCCCGCTCGCGATAGAAGGCGGGATCGTTTACTCGATTCTCGCGCAGTTCGTTCCCCAGATTCCGTTGAAGTATCCATGTCCCGTTTCGTCCGCTATCCATTTACCGGAAAGCGGTCCCTTGATTCCTCCATCCCTGCCGATCCACGCTCCATTGAACCAGCCCGTCGGTGGATAGACCGCTGTATCGAGGGTGGCGTCGAATCCGTAATTACCGCGTATGAAACCTTTGAATCTGCCGTAGAAATCGATGTACTTGCCGAAGATGACGTATTCGCCGCCGCTGTTAATGCCGGCAAATCCTTTCACGAACCCGGCCGCCATCGCGTGGTCGCCCATCCATACTCCCCTGAAGTTGCCGAGCACTATACCGCGGATCTCCGCGTCGGTACTGTCCGTGGCCTCGCTGTAGATCGTGTCGGGGTCGATGGCCTGCCATTCCCCGAACAGGTACCCATTCGGGCATCCGTACGGCCTGAGATGGCTGGAGATCATTATGCCGTTGCCGCACCTGTCGACGAAGTATTTCTCTTCGAGTTTGGCGAGTTCTTCAAGGGTGAAGGAGCGTTCATATGCTCCGGCCTTGAAGTGGAGCATCGGAACGGTCTCCAGCGAATCGACGGTGTTGGGCCGTGCGTTGGGATATATCAGCTTGACCTGGATCCCGTCGACGTGCGGGCATGTCCGCGATACCCATTCTATGGTCGATTTGTCTATCCTGGTAAGGTAGTCGCTTTCGTCGAAGGCAATGAGTTTCTCGACTACTATGAACCCGCCGTCGAACTTCATGCCGCCCGACCAGTCGATGGTGCAGCAGTCCGTATTGATCGAATCCCGGGCGGCAAAGACCAGCTGCCCCCAGATGGCGCGAAGCTTGAATACCCTGGCGAAGCGGTTGTTGTTCATCGCCTTGACTTCGGCATTCTCCTCGACGGGATCGCCGTAAGCCGGCTCGACGGCAAGCGATTCGAGGTACTCCGGCTCCCCGAATGCGGGCTCTTCGTCGGTGGCGGTGAGGCCTCCGGTAGGCGAATTAAGATCGATGGAACTCTCTTCCACCACCTCTTCCTCTTCTGCGACCGGCGATGCCGGCGTCGATTCCAGGAATCTGCATCCGGCTCCCAGCGTCATGATCAGGATCGCAAGAAGGTAAAAAAAGATCCTTTTCATACTCTCTCTCCTTTCCAGAATGATCAGGAATGAATCCTGTTGATTTACTTTCAAGAGGCCGTTTCCCTCATTCCCACTTCAAGGATCCAGCCTGCTGTTTTTCCATCTGCCTCAATACCTACTGCAGGTAGAATGCCCGAACTGCCGCTGCTTCACAAAGATCGGCAAATCATTATATAACAGAATGTTACTGTGCGAGCCAATCCCGTCTGATCCCCGTGATGGATACGGAATAGTGTACCGCATGGTACAAATGCGGGGTTCAACTGTTCAGAAAGGTTCAATTCGGTGGCTCCTCGGACAAAGATAACACTAAATAATATTTGAACAGGGACGAAAGTACTATCGAATGCGTGGATGTGAGCGGGAATTGGAGCCGTAACTCCTTTAAAAGGAAGAATAAATGAAAGACCTTGTTATTTTTGGGGCAGGAGGGTTCGCCCGCGAGACGTTGTTTCTTGTCGAAGACATCAACCGCGGAGCCACCGGACCTGTCTACAACATGCTGGGTTATATCGTGGATGATCCGGGCGAAACAGGTAGACCGGTCGGAAAAAGCATGATAATCGGGACCGCCGACTGGTTCGGCGAACGCGTCGAGCCCGTCTGCTGTGTTCTCGCAATCGGCAACCCGGCGATACTTGCCGGGATTGCGGCGAGGCTCGGGAAACTTCCGGCGATCGAATTTCCCAACCTCGTACATCCGGGGACGGTCTGGGACAGGGAAAGGGTTGAGCTGGGGCGGGGGAATATCATTGCCGCCGGAAACATCCTTACGACCGATATAAGAATAGGTTCATTCAACATCTTCAACCTCAACTGCACCTACGGGCACGATGTTGTCATAGGTGACTGCTGCGTAATAAATCCGGGGTGCAATATTTCCGGGAACGTCACTTTGACGGGCTGGACGCTTATAGGCACCGGAGCGACGATTCTCCAGGGGCTGAAGATAGGAGCCGGGGCGACTGTGGGCGCGGGCGCCGTCGTGACGAAAGATATCCAATCCGGAGTGACAGTCGTCGGCATCCCCGCCAGGCCGATCGCATGATCGAAGTATTTCCGCGGGCCGCTCACATTA
>JBFYZH010000126.1:0-9616 GCA_041309605.1 Candidatus Krumholzibacteriota bacterium | reverse complement strand
TTTTTCCCCTTATCGCGAGTATGGATACAAGGTCCGGCCCGTGCGGAAATCCGGTCACGGCGAGGCGCAGCGGCATGTACAGGTCCTTCCCTTTTACGTTTCTTTCCCGGCCCGCCGATTTAATCGCCTCCCTGATGGCGCCGTCGCTCCACTGGTCGATTCCCCCGAACGCCGAGATAAAGGCGGCCAGGAGCTGCCCCGCCGCGCGCAGAGACGCCCTGGCCTCTTCCGAGTATTCCGGAATCCCCGGCGCAAATGAAGCCGCCTCCCTTTCGAGCATCGACAGGCACGGCAGGTTTTCCGAGGCTATATCGAAGATACCGGCCAGATCCTCCCTGCCGTATCGCTCCTTCAGCTTCGCGGGAAAATACCGCATCGCGTCATCGAGGTATCTCCGGGATCCTCCGGCGCGAATATGGTTCGCCGAAATCCAGTTCAGCTTCGCCTCGTCGAAGATGCTGGGGCTGTCCGAGACCCTCTCGAGATCGAATTCTCCTGTCAGTTGTTCGACCGACATTATCTCGTTTTCCCCCTTCGTCGACCACCCGAGGAAAGCGAGATAGTTCGCCAGCGCTTCGGGGGGATACCCTTTTTCCCTGTAATCCCTTATGTTCGGTGCCCCGTGCCGCTTGCTCAGCTTCGTCCTGTCGGAACCGAGTATAAGCGGGATATGGGCGAACTTCGGCATTCCCATGCCGAGAGCTTCGTATATCATGACCTGCCGCAGCGTGTTCGGAAGATGCTCGGCTCCCCTTATGACATGCGTTATCCTCATCATGGCGTCGTCCACGGCCGCGGCGAAATTGTATGTCGGCAGGCCGTTGGACCTGAGAATCACGAAATCGCCGACCATCTCCGTCGGAAATACGACTTCCCCCCTCGCGATATCGTCTATTTTCTTGGCCGATTCATCCCCCACGTGGAATCTTACGCTTTCCGGAAGCCCCTTCGCCCTCATTTCCTCCCTGCCCGCCTCCCCAAGATCCCTGCAGGCGCCGTCGTACTGCGGCGGCTTTCCGGCCTTTTTCATCTCTTCGCGCTTCGTTTCGAGCAGCTCGTCCGTGCAGAAACAGGGAAACGCCTTCCCTTCAGCCACGAGACGCAGCGCGTACTCTTTGTACATTCCGACCCGCTCCGTCTGCCTGTACGGTCCATACTCGCCCCCCGTCTCCGGCCCTTCGTCCCATGAAAGTCCGAGCCAGCGCAGATCCTCGAGCAGCATCCTCTCGTATTCGCCGGTGGACCGTTGGCTGTCGGTATCCTCTATCCTCAGAATGAACGAACCCTTCCGATGCCTGGCGAACAGCCAGTTGAAAAGGGCGGTCCTGGCTCCCCCCACATGAAGATACCCCGTCGGGCTCGGCGCGAACCTGACCCTCGTTTCACTCACTCCCCATTTTCCTTTCCATGTCCCCTCACGGCCCGGAGCGGACGGCACGACGCCGCCCAAACGGCCGCTGTTTTTACATGTTTCCTCACGGCCCGGAGCGGACCCTGAGCGCCGGGCCGTTTCATTTTCCTTTTATGCCGTATCATTTTTTTTCCAGGAGGACCGCCGCGCTGGCGGCCATTCCTTTTTTCTCCCCGACAGGGCCGAGTCCCTCGCCTCTTGTAGCCTTCACGGAGACGTCCTGCGGCTGCGCGCCGAGGGCGCACGCTATGATTTCGGCCATCTTTTTCCTGTACGGCGCGAGTTTCGGTTCCTCCGCGTGGATTATGCAGTCGAGATTGACCAGCCTGTATCCCTTTTCATCCATCATGCCGCCGACCCTCTCGAGAAGCAGGACGCTCGAAATATCCCTGAACTCCGCCGTCTCGGGGAAATGCTCGCCGAGATCGCCCAGGCCGAGCGCTCCCAGGATGGCGTCGCATATCGCGTGAAGAAGCACGTCGGCGTCCGAATGCCCCGAAAGCCCCAGCGCGCTCTCCACGCGCACGCCTCCCAGCATGAGGGAACGCCCCGGAACGAGAGGATGAATATCGTAACCTATCCCTATCCTCGATGCGCGGTTCAATCCACCGCCTCCGGATCCGACAGGGTCAGTTTTTTCCCCGCGAGGAAACTCGCTATTATCTCGAGGTCTTCTTTTACCGTGACCTTGATGTTCCACCGTTCCCCTTCCACAACTTTTACGGGCATGCCGGCCGCGAGCACCAGGGAACTCTCGTCGGTAGAGGTCATTATCACCTCTTCCGAAGTGTCGTACGCCTTCCTGAGTATTTCCATCCTGAAGGCCTGCGGAGTCTGGATGCCGACGACCCCGCCCCGCGGCACTATGCTTTCGAGTTCCTCGCCCCTGAGCCTGCCGAGAGTGTCGGTCGCCTGCAGCGCTGGGACGGCCGCCCCGAAGGTCAGCGCTCCGTCGACCACCCTCTCTATGAGATGAGGCGAAACGAAAGGCCTGCAGGCATCGTGTATCAGTACGATCCCGGCGTCCCGGACCTCCATCAGGCCTCTTCGCACCGATTCCTGCCTCGTTTCCCCCCCGGCCACAACGCGGATATGCGGATCGGCCGCTTCTCCCGAAAGGATCTCTTCCGCTTTTTCCTCCCATCCGGCGGGGACCATTACGACAAAACCGGCGATCCCTCCCCATGCCTTCAGGCTGTCAAGAGTCCTTGCCAGCAGCGTGCGGCCCTCGATCGGGAAAAAACTCTTCGGCAATTCCCTCCCGAATCTAAGCCCCCTGCCTGCCGCCGCAACGAGACATACCACCTTTGTTTTTTCCATTTCCGACCATCTGTCCTTCCGGCACGATGCCCCCGCGGGTCAGAATATCTCCACCTTCAGGTATTTTTTAGGATTATTCCTGATATCGGTCACAAGTTCATCCAGGCCGGTGATCGCCTTTTCCAGCTTGTCGAGCAACTGGCGGTCCTGCACCAGGGCGCCGAGCGTATTGTCGCCGGTTTCGAGCCTCCTTGCTATTTCACCGAGAGCGCGGGTCACTTCGGTGATGCCCGCGAATAGCTCGGGCAGTTCCCGGCTTGCCGCGTCCAGACGGCCCAGCAGGCTGTCTATCTTTCCGGAGTTCCTGGCCAGTATCGAATCGACCCGCCCGGCGCTGCGGCTGAAGGCGTTAACCCCTTCTTCGATCGACGACATGTTCCCCTCGAGCCCATCCCTGATCTGCCTGCTTGCGACGGCGATATTGTCGATCGTCGACGCGAGTTTTTCTCCGTCGGTCAGGATATCGGTGATCTTCCCCATATCGTCGACCAGCCTCTGTATCTCGTCGGTCACCCTGCCGAGCGCCGCGAGCGCTTCCGATATACCCGGGTCGTAGATTCCCTCCAGAATCGCCCCGGCCGCCAGATGACCGCCGGAAGCGCCGAGTATGATCGAGACAACCCTTTCGCCCATGATTCCCCTCGTCTGCAGGACCACTTTCGAATCGCCCGGAATCCTGACGGACTCGTCGATCGACATAGTTATGATCACGTCCCTTTCCCTCAGGGCGACCCGTTTTACCTCTCCCTTCTCGACGCCGTTGACATGAACCGCGTCGCCTGGATCTATTCCTCCGACCATCGGGAAGACCGCATGAAGCTCGTACGTTTTCATCCCCACTTTAAAGCCTTCGAACCACATCAACCCGATGGTGAAGACCAGGATGGCGACAAAGATCGTGAATCCGACCCGAATTTCAAGAGTCTTGTATTCCATCTATGGCTCCCGTTTTTCCATAAGGATCAGAACGTCCTGACCGGGCCGTCCGCCCGCCCTTCCACGAACTGTTTTACGATTTCATTATCCGTTCCGCGGATCTCTTCCGGAGTTCCCTCGTGTATGATCCGCCCCTCATGCAGCATCGCCATGCGGTCGGCTATCTTGTAGGCGCTCCTTATATCATGCGTGACGACGACCGATGTGATGTTCAGGTTCTTCTGAAGGTCCCTGATAAGATTGTTTATCACGTCGGACATGATCGGATCGAGCCCCGTGGTCGGCTCATCGTACAAAACGACCTGCGGATCCATCACCACCGCTCTCGCCAGCCCGACCCTCTTCTTCATCCCGCCGCTGAGCTCGGCCGGATACCTGTCCTGAACATCCTCGAGGCCGACGATCCGAAGCTTCTCGGCCACCGTTTCCCTAATTTCGTCGTCATTTTTATCGGCATGTTTTACCAGCGGAAGAGCGACGTTCTCTCCCACCGTCATCGAATCGAAAAGGGCCGAACCCTGGAAAAGCATACCAAAATGCATTCTCATTTGGAACAGTTTTTTCCTGCTAAATCGTGTAATATCTTCGCCTTCGAAGAATATTTCCCCCGAATCGGGTTTGAACAGCCCGGTGATATGTTTTAGCAGAACGCTCTTCCCGCAGCCGCTCCTCCCCATGACGACGAGGGTCTCCCCGTGGCCTATATCCAGGTCGAGTCCGGAAAGAACATGCTGGGAATTGAACTTCCTGCAGAGGTTCCTTATGCTTATTATCGCTTCACGCTTCATGTCGCCACGCCGGCTCCGCGCCCGCGGATTGCCGTTTTCCGGAAGCCTCCTCTAGCCCGGACCGAATATGACCTTGAAGATAAGGAACGCCAGAAGATAGTTGGCGATTAGTATCAACAGGCAGGAAGACACGACGGCCCGCATCGTGGCCATCCCCACTCCCTCCGCGCCCCCCCTGGTCGCGAACCCGTTATAACATCCCATGAGGGCGATGATGTAACCGAAAAAGAAGGTCTTTATCAATCCGCCCACCAGATCCTGGTGCTTGAAGAGAAGCCTCAGCCCGCTTTCAAAAACGTTCACGCTCACTCCGAGGGAAACGTTTGCGACGATCATCCCCCCGATGATCGCGAGAAAATCGGAGAATACGGTGAGAACCGGCAGCATCAGCACGGCGGCGGTTATCCTCGGCAGGACGAGATATTCCACCGGATCTATCGCAATCATTTCCATCGCGTCTATCTGCTCGGTCACCTTCATGGTGCCGATTTCGGCTGCGATCGCGGCGCTGACCCTTCCACCCACGACCAGCGCGGTCAAAACGGGTCCCAGTTCAAGAGTGACGGACTTTCCCACCACCGCCCCCAGGTATCTCAGCGGCACGAATCCCTGAAACTGGTAGGCCGCCTGGACCGCCGTCACTGCGCCGACGAAGAGAGACGTCACCAGCACAAGAGGTATCGACCCGGTCCCGATCCGGTCCATCTGGATCAGCATGTTCCTGAGATTGCGCGGAAGTTTCGGCAACGCCTGGTTGATCCGGCAAAGGAGTATGAAGACTCCCCCCACCTCTTCGAAGAAAAGAAGAAAGGGCCTGCCGAGCAGGATGAAAAACCTCAACTTGACCTCCGCTGCCCCGACCTGCGCGGGACGACCCGGGACCGCCGGGAGATTTCGGGTCCCCGCCGGGTCAGAACACCTCCGCGATGTCCGCGGAGTCCACCGTCGCCATCGAACGGAACCTCGTGTACTGTTTCTCGAATATCAGGTTTACGGTTCCAGTCGGACCGTTACGCTGCTTTCCGATTATCAGTTCCGCCTTCCCTTCCTTCTCCGGATCTCCCGGGTCGTATAATTCCGGCCTGTAAAGGAAAAGCACCAGATCGGCGTCCTGTTCGATGGCTCCGGACTCCCTGAGATCGGAAAGCATCGGGCGCTTGTCGCCGCCCCTCGACTCGACGGCCCTCGACAGCTGCGATAGGGCTATGACCGGCACCGAAAGCTCCTTCGCAAGCGCCTTGAGGGCCCTCGAGATCGACGATATCTCCTGCTGCCTGTTTTCGCTTCTCTCGCTGACCCGGGCCAGCTGGAGGTAGTCGATCACTATCAGGGAAAGGTCGTATTCGGCCTTGAGCCTTCTCGCCCTTGCCCTCATGTCGAGGGTGGTTATCGCCGGCGTGTCGTCTATGAATATCTGCGCTTCGGACAGCATCCCGGCGGCGTTGGTCAACCTCTCGATATCCTTCGCGGAGGTAAATCCCTTCCGTACCTTCTGGGCGTCCACCTGCGCCTCGGCGCAGAGGATCCTTTGAACGAGAAGCTCCTTGGACATCTCCAGGCTGAAAATAGCGACCGGCTTTTTTTCCTCCAGGCCCACATGCTGGGCTATGTTGAGGGCAAAACTCGTCTTTCCCATGGAGGGCCGGCCGGCGACGATCATAAGATCGCTCGGATGCATGCCGGCAGTGTATTTGTCCAGATCGATGAAACCGGTCGACAGGCCGGTCACGCTCTCGCGCGTTTCGTGGATCCTCTGTATCTCCTCGAACCTCTCCTTCAGCACGTCCTTTATATGAAAAAATCCCTGGCTGACCCGCGATTCGGACACCTTGAATATCTTCTGCTCCGCCTGGTCGAGGATATCCCCCGCGTTTGTTTCGCCACGGTAACAATCCCTGGCGATCTCCGACGAAGCGTGAATGAGCTCGCGGAGAATATGCTTTTCCAGGACTATCCTGGCGTAATATTCAATGTTGGCCGCCGTGGGCACCGAGTCGACAAGTTCGGTGACCGCAGCGATTCCGCCGACCCCTTCGAGGTCCCCCGCTCTCCTGAGTTCCTCCGTGAGCGTCATTATGTCGATCGGTTCGTGCCGTGTGAACAGCGATACCATCGCCTTGAATATCCTGGAGTGCGCCGGCCGGTAGAACGCGTCCGGCAGTATCAGCTCGATCGCGCGCGTCGCCGCTTCGGGCTCCAGAAGTATCCCGCCGAGCACCGCCTTTTCGGCCTCCAGCGCCTGGGGCGGCATTTTTTCCAGGGAAGATTCGGCCTGGTTCGGCCTGAAGTCGTCTGCCATTTTGTCCTTTCCTCCCGCCCGTCCGCCGCGGCTTCCAGGGCGCTCCGGATCCGTTCGGCTCCGCGCGCTTTCGGGCCTCGCGCGGCCTTTCAGCCGCCGGTCTCCTCGTCGTACAGCCGCCTGAGGAGTTTCATGTCTTCCCAGGTCGGGCGTTTGAACTCGGGATTTCTCAGGAGGGCCGCCGGATGATAAGTCACCAGCAACCTCGTGTCATTATAATAATGCAAACCCTCCCGAAGCACCTTCAGGCTTGCCTTGGTTTTCAGAAGGTTCTGCGCCGCGACCCTGCCCAGCGCGCAGATCAGCGCCGGCGCAATGATCCCTATCTGTCTTGCCAGATATCCCTCGCAGGCTTCCACCTCCGGCTCCTGGGGATCCCTGTTTCCCGGAGGGCGGCATTTCAGGATGTTGGCTATATATACGTTTTCCCTCGAGAATCCGACCGAAGCGATTATGCTGTCGAGAAGCTTTCCCGCCCTTCCGACGAACGGAATTCCCTGGAGATCCTCGTCACGGCCGGGCGCCTCCCCGACGAAGACGATCTTCGATCGGGGATTTCCGGCTCCGAAGACCGTCCTGGTCCTGGTCCTGCAGAGCGGGCAGCGCATGCATCCTCTGACGGTCTCTTCGAGTTTCTCCATGTCCATCGTGTCGATATCCTCCGGCGACGTTTTCATCACGACGGCGTCCCCGGCCTCGCGATCGAGCCGGTACAGGATAACGGGCCCCTCCGGATACCTGGTTTTAAGATATCTTTTCAGGTCTTCCCTCAAGCCGCTCCCGGGAGTGTCCATTTTCTAGGCCTTCGTGAGCCTGCCGTCGCAAAGCAGCATATCGATTATCGCGGCGGCGGCGTCCTTTTTCGAAATGACGGGTGTCGTCACCAGTTTTTTCCTGCCCTTGAACAGTGTCACGCTGTTCGTTTCGACCCCGAAACCGGTCTCTTCCCCCACCATGTTGAGCACGAGGTAATCGCACCCTTTCTCCGTTATTTTCCCGACCGCGTTCTCCTCGCCGTTTTCGCTTTCGAGGGCGAACCCCACCACGATCTGTCCTCTTTTTTTCACGTCCTTCAGAGAGGCGAGAATGTCGGGAGTCCTTCTGAGCTTCAGCGTCAATTCACCGGCGTCCTTCTTTATCTTGCCTTGCGCCTTCCGTGCGGGGCTGAAATCGGCGACCGCCGCGGCCATGACCAGGACGTCGCATTCGGGAAAAGCTCTGGCGACGGCATTTTTCATCTGCGCGGCCGACCTGACGGATCTGGCCGAATCGACGCGGGGGACTTCCAAGTCGACGCTTCCGTGGATAAGGGTCACCTTCGCCCCCCGTTCCTTCGCCTTTTCGGCGATGGCGAAACCCATCCTCCCGCTGGAACGGTTCGATATATAGCGTACCGGGTCTATCTCTTCTTCCGTACGCCCGGCCGTCACGAGGAACCTCACGCCGGCAAGGGGTCCCGTCTCGAAAGATTTTTCCACGACGGCTAGGATCTCTTCGGGTTCAACCATTCTCCCGATGCCTGTCGTGCCGCAGGCCAGCTCGCCCGGGAGCGGTTCCATGAAATGCTTTCCATCCGCCTTCAGGGTTTCGATATTCCTGCGCACCGCGGGATTCGCCCACATCCCGTCATTCATGGCCGGAGCGAAATATACGGGCGAGCGTGACGCGCAGAGCACGGCCGCCGGCAGATCCCCCGCCAGCCCCGCCGCGATCCTCCCGATGAAATCGGCCGTTGCGGGAGCGACGACGATCCTGTCGGGCCAGCAGGCCAGCTCGACGTGTTCCACGGAGGGTTTGTCCCTGCGCTCAAAAATATCGGATGTAACCGGATTTTCCGAAAGGACTTCGAATGTCAGGGGAGTGACGAACCTCTCCGCGGCCCCGGTCATCAGGACCCTTACCTCGGCTCCGGCCCGTTTGAAGAGACGAACGAGAAAGGCTGATTTATAAGCGGAAATACCGCCGGTAACGACAAGAAGTATCTTTCTTCCGTCCAGGCTCGCTGTCCGCCTATTGCTCCTTCCCCGGCTCTTCATAGTTGTACTTCACTTTCCCTTCGATAAGACGGTTGATGGCTATCGTGGTGGGTTTGTCCTCGATCTCTTCGCCGGACATGCGTATGATCGTGTTTATCCTTCTCGCTTCCCTCGCCAGGACCCTGATAGCTTCGTACCTGTTGTGAATCTGCAAAATGATGTCTTCCATCGCTCTTTTCTTCATGTTTACCTCTATCCTTCCGCCCTCGCGGGCCGGACATATTACGCGCCGTCGCGATCCGTGTTGTGCTCCGCCCCATAAACCGGGCTTTCAGGTGGTCCCGGATCCGACTGAGCAGGAACCTGTATTACTAATACATTTCCCCTCGATTTTCAACTACTAAAAGAGGCGTATCGTCCGCCGGCGCGCCCTTGAAGAGGACCCGGGCCGTATCCGGGCTTCCAACAGCCGCCGGGCAACCATCATCAGCCCGGCGCGCGGAACCGTCAAAACACCCTGTCACGAAACGGTTTCCGACTCTATGATCCTTCCAACCTCCGCTACGCATCGTTCCAGGTCGTCGTTGACCACATTGAAAGAATAAAGGCCGGCGAATTCCATCTCTTCTCTCGCATTTTCCAGCCTTTTCGCGATGACCCGTTCGTCTTCGGTCCCCCTTCCCCTCAAACGCCGCTCCAGAACCTCCCAGGATGGAGGGCTTATAAATATCATCACGGCGCGGGGCCGCTTTTTCCTTACCGACATCCCGCCCTGCACGTCGATCTCGAGCAGCACGCTGCTCCCTTCGGCGAGCTGCCCGGCGACGAACTCGGCCGACGTGCCGTAGAGGTTTCCATGCACCTCGGCCCATTCGAAAAGTTCGCC
>JBFYZH010000125.1:0-21238 GCA_041309605.1 Candidatus Krumholzibacteriota bacterium | reverse complement strand
ATGGACATAACCATCGTTACTTCGGCGAAGACGGACGAGGAAGCCCGGGAACTCATAACGCTTCTGGGCATGCCGCTGAAGAAGGAACAGTAAGAACAGAGGAGGCTCCGTGGCCAAGAAGTGTTTGATAGCGAAGGCGAACAGGACGCCTAAATTCAAGGTCAGGACCTACCATCGCTGCTGGCGGTGTGGAAGGTCCAGGGCTTACATGAGGAGATACGGCATTTGCCGCATCTGTTTCCGCGAACTCGCTCTGGACGGAAAGATTCCCGGCATGGTGAAGGCAAGCTGGTAGACCCGGCAAGAAAAACGAGGTGGATACGAGATGATGACCGATCCGATTGCTGATATGCTGACGCGCATACGGAACGCGTACAGGTCGAAGAAGGAGCATGTGGATATCCCCGCTTCAAAGATCAAGGCGCAGATTGCCAGGATCATGTTGGAAAGCGGTTATATCAGGAACGTGAAATATATCGACGACGGGTTGCAGGGGATGATAAGGGTGTATGTCCGTTACGACGAGAAACACGCCAGTATCATAGAGGGGCTCAAGCGTGTCAGCATGCCGAGCAGAAGGATATATGTCGACAGGGACAATATTCCCCGGGTGATGGGCGGGTACGGAACGGCCATCATTTCAACGTCGAAAGGCTTGCTAACGGACAAGGAGTGCCGTTCCCTGGGGGTAGGGGGCGAGGTTATCTGTCATATCTGGTAACGCCGATGGAAGTCAGCGGCCAGGCGGGATTTGACTGAAGACGCCCGGCCATTTACGGAGGTTGAATCAAGTCATGTCACGAGTTGGAAAAAAACCGATACCGATCCCGTCCGGGGTGAAGATCGAATTGAAGAACAACCATATGAAGGTCAAAGGATCCAAAGGCGAGCTCGAGAGGACGCTGCATCCGGATATGATCATCGCGGTCGAAGAATCCCTGGTAACCGTCAAAAGACCGACGGAGTCGAAACAGCACAGGTCCCTTCACGGTCTTACCAGGACGTTGATCGCCAACATGTTCGAGGGAGTATCCAATGGATTCGACAGGAAACTGGCGATCGAGGGCGTGGAGTACCGGGCGGAGATGAAAGGCAAAACCCTTGTGATGAGCCTCGGGTTTTCCCACCTTGTCAATTACGACCCCGTTGAGGGCGTGAAAATAGAAGTTCCCGATCCCAAGAAGATTATCGTCAGCGGAATAGACAAAGAGAAGGTCGGCCAGACCGCCGCGGAGATCAGATCCTTCCGGCCGCCCGAACCCTACAAGGGGAAAGGCGTCCGTTACGAGGGAGAGAAGGTCAGGCGCAAGTCAGGCAAGTCGGCCGTCGGTACTGGGTTCTAGAAGGGCCATGGTGTCCGGGGCGGCGGACTTCCCGGAATTCGGGATGCCGGCCGATCCCTGAAACAGGAGTTGGAAAAGTGAGCAAGGAAATATCCAGGAAAAGGATCGCAAGGCTGAGCAGGCGCAGCAGGGTGCGCAAAAAGATCCGCGGCACGGGCGAAAAACCCCGGCTGTCCATTTATCGCAGTCTTGATCATATCTATGCGCAGTTGATCGACGACGTTTCGGGGCGGACCCTGGCGTCGGTGTCGAGCCTCAGGCTTGTGCTCGCTCCGGCGGCGGAGCCGGCTGCGGACGTTGAAGAGAAGAAGGGCAAAAAGAAGGCGGCGAAGAAACCTTCGAGCCTCAAGATGCGCCGGAGCGTGGAAGTCGGGAAACAGATAGCGTTGCTGGCCCGTGAAAAGGGTCTGGAAAAGGTCGTCTTCGACCGTAACGGATTTCTCTACCATGGCAGGGTCGCCGCGTTGGCCGAAGCTGCCAGGGAAAATGGCCTCAAGTTTTAATCACGAACTTCCCGTGCGAGCGGGATGATCGCCCATGGGGGTGCGTCAGTTGGAACAGAACGAAAAAGATAGCAGGGGGCCCCGCAACGATACAAGGGGTGCCAGGGATTCGGGTACAAGGGATTCGAGAGATTCAAGATCTCCCAGGGATTCGAGGGACGGCAGGGACGGCCAGCGGAACCGCCGGGAACGGCGGGAAGAGACCGGGCCCGAATACCTTGAGCAGACCATACATATCAACCGCGTCGCCAAGGTGGTCAAGGGCGGCCGCAGGTTCAGCTTTAACGCCCTGGTGGCGGTCGGCGACGGGATGGGGAAGGTCGGAGTAGGGCTCGGAAAGGCCAACGAGATCAGCGACGCGATCCGCAAGGCCGGTGAAGAGGCGAGGAAGGAAATGATAATGATCCCCATGGTCGGCGGATCGATCCCCTACCAGGTCACCGGCTGTTTCGGGGCCGCGAGGGTCCTTCTGAAACCGGCGGCGCCCGGTACCGGCGTAATAGCGGGCGGGGGCGTTCGTTCGGTGCTGGAAGTGGCGGGAGTAAAGGATATTTTGACGAAATCCCTTGGTTCGAACAACTCGCACAACACGGTAAAGGCGACGATGGTCGGGTTGAAAAGTCTGAAGAGCGCGAAGGATGTCGCCAGAAAACGTAACATGTCGGTAAAAAGGCTTTTCGGCCTGAAGGATGAGGCGCCGGCGCCCCGGCCCGAAAGCCCCGCCACGGGAACCGAATAAAGAAAGACACGGGAGAAAGCGCCCGGTCCGGTTTTTTCCTGTCCGCAGCGGCAGATAGCGAGGAAGCAAGATGGCAAAGAAACTGAAGGTAACGCAGGTGCGGAGCATCATCCACACCCAGAGGGACAAGCACAAGGTCGTGATGGAATCCCTGGGTTTCAGGAAAAACTACCGCACGCTGTATAAAAACGATTCTCCCCAGGTGCGCGGCATGCTCGAGAAGGTTCGCCACCTTGTGACCGTGGAAGAAATCGACGAAAAGGATATTCCCGCGGCGGCGAAAAAATCAGCCGGGTTTACGCTGCTGGAGGGCCCTGGTTCCGGTTCGTAGGCCGGAAGCCGGGAGGAAAAAGACCGATTTCGGACCTACGGGTCCGGCGGGTCGGCGGTGTTATTGTAATTCTACCGTCAAGGAGCGCAAGAGAGATGAAATTAAACGAGGTCAGCCCGTCGCCAGGCGCCGTGAAGAAAAACAAGAGGATCGGGCGCGGTCCGGGTTCCGGTCACGGAAAAACAGCAGGAAAGGGTCACAAGGGCCAGAAAGCCAGAAGCGGCGGAAGCATTCCCCCTTGGTTCGAAGGCGGGCAGATGCCCCTTCAGAGGCGCCTTCCGAAAAGGGGATTCCACCGTATTTTCAAGGTGCCGTTCCAGCCGGTCAACATAGGCAGCCTCGATTGCTTCGAAAAGGGCGCCAAGGTGAACAGGGGGACCCTCATCGAGGCGGGACTGATAAAAAAGAGTTCGCTCCCCGTTAAGATACTTGGTTTCGGCGAGCTGAAGATCGCTCTTGACGTCGAAGTCGACGGCGTGAGCCGCACGGCCGCCAAAGCGATACGCGACGCGGGCGGAAGCATCAGCCTGGTTTCAGGGAAGAAAGTCCCGGCGCTGGATAAAGAGGAGCATAAATAATGATTAAGAAGTTTCAGGACATTTTCAGCATACCGGAGCTGAAGAAGCGCATCTTTTTCACCGTGGGGCTCCTGATCGTATACAGGATCGGCGGACACATCACGTCGCCCGGTGTCAATCCATTGGCACTCAAGGCGTTTTTCCAGAGCCAGCAGGGCACGATCTTCGCCCTCTACGATATGTTCGCCGGAGGAAACCTCGAGCGTGCCACGATCTTCGCGCTCGGGATCATGCCCTACATCAGCGCTTCGATCATCATTCAGCTCCTGCAGGCTGTCATCCCGTACTTCGAAAAGCTCGCCAAGGAGGGCGAAGAGGGACGAAAGAAGATCACCCAGTACACAAGGTATGGGACGGTCGGGCTGGCTCTGGTACAGTCCATCGGGATCTCGATCTTCCTCGAGAACCTCAACCCCGGCGGCGTTTCGGTCGTCACGATGTCGCCGGTCGCGTTCAGGCTCCTTACGATGATCACCCTGACCTCGGGGACGATATTCGTGATGTGGCTCGGCGAACAGATCTCCGAGCGCGGCATCGGCAACGGTATCTCCCTTATAATCATGATCGGCATCATCGCCCGTTACCCGGTCGATTTCCTCAACACGTGGCGCGCCATGAGCCTCGGCCAGATGACCCCGTTCAGGCTTATTTTCTTCGCCGCGATCATGATATTCGTCATTGCGGGCGTTATCCTGATCACCCAGGGCCAGAGAAGGATTCCGGTCCAGTACGCGAAGAGAATAGTCGGAAGAAGAGTGTACGGCGGGCGTTCGCAGTACATACCGCTGCGGGTCAACACCGCGGGCGTCATCCCCATCATCTTCGCCCAGTCGATCCTGATGTTCCCCAGCACGATAGCGGCCTTCTTCAAGAACGATTTCCTGCAGGGGGTGCAGTCCTGGCTTTCGCCTTCCTCGTGGGTCTACCTCACCCTCTATTCGATAATTATCATTTTCTTCACCTATTTCTACACGGCGATCATCCTGAACCCGGTCGATCTGGCGGAGAACATGCAGAAGTACGGCGGGTTTATTCCCGGGATCAGGCCGGGAAAGAGGACGAGCGATTACATAGACAGGATACTTACGAGGGTGACGCTCCCCGGAGCGGTCTTCCTCGCTTTCATAGCGATTCTGCCCGACATCCTCATCTACAAGGGCGGGCTTCCGTTCTATTTCGGAGGAACCGGGCTGTTGATCGTCGTGGGTGTCATGCTCGACACGCTCCAGCAGATCGAGACGCACCTTCTCATGAGACACTACGACGGATTCATGAAGAAAGGGCATCTGCGCGGCAGACGATAGAGAGGCGGATCTTTTGGCGGGGAAACATATAATAATAACCGGCCCTCCGGGATCGGGCAAGGGAACGCAGGCGGCGAGGATAGCGCAGCGGCTGGGCCTTCGCCACATGTCGACGGGCGATCTGCTCAGGGAGGCGGTTGCCGGGAAAACGCAGCTCGGTTTGAAAGCCGCAAGTTACATGGACCGGGGGCTTCTCGTCCCCGACGCGCTGATGCTGGGCCTGATAAGGGAGGAACTGGCAACGGATGACGGCCGCGGATGGATCCTCGACGGATTCCCGAGAACGCTTCCCCAGGCCGAGGCCCTCACGGATCTGCTCGAATCGAGCAAAGTGACGGTGGATCATGTGCTCGAGATCGATGTGGATCCCCGGGTGATCGTGCACAGGGTCGAGGGAAGGCGTGTCTGCGAGGGGTGCAAGGCGGTTTACAACATCGCGACCCTGCCGGGCGGGGAAACGACCAAATGTGAAAAATGCGGAGGGCGGCTTATAAAGCGCTCCGATGACGAGGAAGAAACGATTCTCAGGCGCTTCAAGGTCTACAAGGAACAGACCGAACCGGTGCTGGATTACTACAGGGAACGTGCCGGAAGGTTCGTGACAGTGGACGGGGCCGGAGATATCGACGTAATAACCGCGGAGATAATCCGCGAGCTGAAATGATAATTCTGAAGACCGAGTTGGAACTGGATCTGATGAGAAAGAGCGCCGCGATACTCAAGGACGCTTTTCTCGAGGTCGGAAGGAATATCCGGCCCGGGGTGACGACCGGAGAACTGGACAGGATCGCCGAGGATCGCATTCTCTCCGGCGGCGGGATTCCCGCTTTCAAGGGATACCAGGGGTTCCCCGCCAGTATTTGCGCCTCCATCAATGAAGAGGTGGTGCACGGTATCCCGGGTCCCCGGAAGCTCGAGAACGGGGATATCGTCGGGATCGACATGGGAGCGATCCACGAAGGGTTTTACTCGGACGCCACCCGGACCTACGCGGTGGGCGAAGTTTCGGAAGAGGCCCTTCGGCTGATGAAGGTGACGAAAGAGGCCCTGGACCTGGGTATTGACAAGGCCAGGCCGGGAAATCATCTTTCGGACATATCCCACGCGATCCAGGCGCACGCGGAAGGCAACGGGTATTCGGTGGTCCGGGTGCTGGTCGGGCACGGGATCGGCAGGAAGATGCATGAAGAGCCGCAGATCCCGAATTTCGGCCCCGCCGGCTGCGGCCCGGTTCTAAGGGCCGGAATGGTTCTGGCGATCGAACCGATGATCAACGCCGGGACCGGCGATGTGCTGACGCTCGAGGACAATTGGACCTTTGTTACGATCGACAGGAAACTGTCCTGTCACTTTGAAGATACAGTAGCGGTCACAAAAGACGGTCCGGAGATCATGACGAGGTGACCGTCGACACGCCGACCGCGAGTCCCGGGAGGAGGATCCCGGGGCGGATGGGGCCCGAGGGCTCCGTGAAGGGAAGATGGCTGGATGGCCAAACAGAAAGGGATACCGGTTGAAGGAACGGTGGTGGAGGCGTTGCCGAATGCAATGTTCCGGGTCGAACTGGAAAACAAGCATATCGTGCTTGCCCACGTGTCGGGGAAGATGCGGATGCATTTTATCAGGATCCTCCCCGGAGACAGGGTCGCCCTGGAGCTCAGCCCTTACGATCTTGGAAGGGGCCGTATAACGTACCGGTATAAATGAGCAGTCCGTGAATTCGTCCGTTCATGGAATGCCGGTCTTGCCGTCCCGGCGATTGCGGGAACGTAAAGCGGGATGGCGGAGAAGGAAGATGGAAGATGAAGGTAAGAAGCTCAATCAAAAAAATGTGTCCTGGCTGCAAGATCATCAGGCGCAAGGGTGTCCTGCGCGTGATCTGCGAAAACCCGAAGCACAAGCAGCGCCAGGGATAGGGTGAAAACGGTACTAGGAGAACGAAAGGAGTAAGCCTGTGGCGCGTATAGTCGGAGTCGATATACCCGACAACAAGCATATTGAGATCTCGTTGACCTACATCTTCGGATTGGGTCGCTCGAGCGCTCGCACGATCCTCGAAAAGGCCAACGTGCCTTACAATCTGAAAACCAGGGATCTTACCGAGGAACAGAAGGTGAAGATCAGGGATATCATCGAGGACGATTACAAGACGGAGGGCGCTCTTCGCACGGAAACGACGATGAACATCAAGAGATTGATGGATATCGGCACTTATCGCGGTCTCAGGCACAGACACGGTCTCCCCGCTCACGGGCAGCGTACGCATACGAACGCCCGTACGAGAAAGGGACCGCGTAACCGTCCGGGTTCGAAAAGGAAATAACGGTATAAACCGAATTGCCGGACACCGTCCGGAAGATTGAAAAGGATGCAAGAGGGAGGTTTCAATTGGCCCAGCCGCAGAGGTCAAAGAAGAAAAAGGTAAAGAAGGTGGATATCCTGGGCGTGGCCCACATCAAGTCCACTTTCAACAATACTATCATCTCGATCACCGACCGCGACGGAGCGGTGATCTCCTGGTGCAGCCCGGGAAGGCTGGGGTACAAGGGTTCCCGCAAGAGCACTCCCTTCGCAGCCCAGCAGGCCGCACAGATCGTCGCACGCGAAGTGCTGGCTCTCGGGATGAAAAAGGTCGAGGCATGGATAAAAGGGCCGGGTCCGGGCAGGGAGGCGGCTATCAGATCGCTTCGCGCCACGGGGCTCGACGTTTCCGGGATAAAGGACTGTACGCCGATTCCCCATAACGGCGTGCGCATGAAGAAACGCAGAAGAATATAACAACGTAACGGGATTTGGTTGATAACAGGCCGGGGAGGTAAAGATCAATGGCGAGATATACGGGTCCCGCGTGCAAGCTCTGCAGGCGAGAGGGAACGAAACTTTTCCTCAAGGGGGACCGCTGTCATTCCGACCGCTGTGCAATCGAGAAGAGGAACTATCCCCCTGGACAGCACGGCCAGGCGAGATACAGCAGGAGAAGCAACTACAGGGTCCAGCTCAGGGAGAAACAGAAACTGCGCCGCATGTACATGATTCTCGAGAAGCAATTCCACAATTATTTCCTGCGGGCGGCAAAGATGAAGGGTGTGACGGGCGAGAATCTGCTCAGGCTTCTCGAGGGAAGGCTGGACAACATGGTGTTCAGGATGGGTTTCGCGCCGTCAAGGGCGACAGCGAGACAACTGATCCTGCATAATCATTTTGAAGTCAACGGCAAGAGGGTGAATATCCCTTCGTACCAGGTGCTCGTGGGCGACCGTGTCAGCCCCAGGGAGAAAAGCTCGGCCCTGCTGGTGATCGAGGAATCGCTCAAGAGTTACGGGAGCAGGGGCACCGTCCCATACGTATCCGTGGACGTTTCGAAGAAGGAAGGCACCTACACGGAGATGCCGGCGAGGGATGTAATCCCGGTGCCGATCGAAGAGAATCTTATCGTGGAGCTTTACTCCAAGTAGTGAGATGTTCCGCCGACGCGGCCATCATGGTTGTGCCGGCGGCGTCCGAATGCTGCGCAAGGAGGAACGCGTAGATGAAATGGCGTAACCTTTTAATGCCGAAAGAAATCGTGATGGATGAATCCACCGCCACTCCGACTTATGCGAGTTTCACGGTGGAGCCGCTCGAACGCGGATTCGGGAATACCATCGGGAACGCGCTCCGACGCACGCTGCTTTCCTCCATTCAGGGGGCAGCCGTCGCCGCGGTAAGGATCGACGGCGTTCTTCATGAGTTCAGCACCATCAAGGGCGTCAAGGAAGATGTGACGGATATAGTCCTCAATCTCAAGCAGCTCATCGTCGTCATGCATTGCGACGACCCGAGATTCCTGACTATCGAGACGAACAGGACCGGCGAGATAACGGCCGCGGATATCCAGGAATCTTCCGAGATCGAGATACTGAACAAGGATCTTCATATCGCCACATGCACCGAAAAGGCCAAACTGAAAATGGAGATCCTGATCGGCCACGGGCGGGGATACGTCGGCTCCGAGAGCCACGAACTCCAGGATTACGATATAGGCATGATCCCGATGGATTCGAATTTCAGCCCGGTGCTCAAGGTCAACTACACCGTGAAGGATACCAGGGTCGGGCAGAGGACGGATTACGATTCCCTCACCCTGGAGATCACAACCAACAGCAGCGTTTCTCCCGAGGACGCGCTGGGGTACGCTTCGAAGATACTGAAAGACCACATGTCGCTCTTCATCCATTTCGAGGAGGAGCTGGCGGAGGAAGCGGGCGAGGTTGTCAACGAGGAAATGGAAAAGATGAAGGAGCTTCTGGGCAGGAGCGTCGACGAGCTCGAGCTTTCAGTCCGTTCGTCCAATTGCCTGAAGGCCGCCAATATCAAGAGCCTCGGGGAGCTCGTCACCAAGTCGGAAAGCGAGATGCTCAAGTACCGGAACTTCGGGCGAAAGAGCCTCAAGGAGATCGCCGATATTCTTGACGGCATGGGACTCCACCTCGGGATGGATATCAATTCATTTCCCGCCGGAGTGAAAGAGATACTGGAGGAGAAGAAGTAATGCGGCATAATAAGGACCACAGAAAACTCAACAGGACCGCCTCGCACCGGAAGGCTATGCTGCGGAACATGGTGACGTCCCTGTTCGATAGCGAGAGGATCGTTACGACGACGGCGAAGGCGAAGGAAACGAAGCGTTTCGCGGAGAGAATGATCACATTCGCAAGGCGCGGCGACCTTTCGGCCAGGCGGCACGTCGCCAGGACCGTGCAGGATCCCAGGGTGCTCGGCAAGCTGTTTGCGGAGATAGGGCCGCGATACGTCGACCGGCCGGGTGGATATACGAGGGTCATCAGGGTCGGAACCCGCAAAGGGGACGCGGCCGACGTCGCGATTCTGGAACTGCTGAAAGCGAATGAAAAATCGCGCGGCAAAAAGAAGACTCCGAGAAAAACCTATCATAAGATCGACATTCCCGCCGATCCGGTAGAGACCGCAAAGAAGGCGAAAGCCGCGGCCGACAAGAAAACAGCCGCCGAGGCCGCCAGGGCCGCAAGGGAGGCCCCTGCTCCCGAAGTCGCCGAAGAAACCGCGGGCGCCGAAGGACCGGGCGAGACGCCCGAAGAGAAGTAGGTTCCCGGTTCGGTCGTACTGAACAAATCAAGGGCCGCCACGGGGCGGTCCTTTTTTTAAACGGCATCCGCCGGGGCGGCTCCGGGCCGTAGCGATCGGGCGGATCCCTCTGGATGCCCGGGCGCCACGGGCGCGGTCCGCATCGATCGGGCGCTGACCTTTTCTATTCCGGGGCGTCACAAGCGCTGCGGGCGCCGCGGGCGCGGGTGACTCCGCGGGCGCCACGGGTACAGGCGACTCGGCGGGCGCCACGAACAATGGAGCTGAAAATGGCTGTCATCACGCAGGTCATACTTCCCATACTCTTCGTGGTTTTCCTCGGGTACCTTCTGAGGAGGCTCGGAAGGGTCGAGGAGAGCGTCCTTTCGCGCATCCAGCTCTATGTTCTCAGCCCGGCCCTCATCTTCATGACTATGGCGGGCGCCGACGCGATGATGTCGCTTCTCGGAAAGATCTTTCTTCACGTGACGATCCTTTCAGTCCTGCTCTACCTCTCGGCCCAGCTTTTCGGACGCCTGATGCGCTGCGACGCCCTCGAACGAAACGCGATGTCGCTCGCGGCCGTTTTCACCAACAGCGGGTTCTACGGAATCCCGGTCTGCATGCTCGCCTTCGGGGAACAGGGCCTCAGCTATGCCGCGATGTACGTGATCTGCTCCTCGATGATACAATCGACGGCCGGGATATACATAGCGAGCGAGGGGACGAGAAAACCGCTCGAGGCCTTTGCGATGATATTCAAGTTCCCACTCATATACGCGATAGTCCTGTGCAAACTGCTATCGCAGTTCGACATGCTGCCGCCCGCGCCGTTCATGGAGATGATAAACATGCTCGGCAGGTCGGCGGTCCCGCTCGGGCTTCTTCTTCTCGGGATGCAGCTCGAGAGGATAATATCGGAGTGGAGGTTCAAGGGATCGGCGGCGTCGTGCAACAGAGCCGGCGTGGCGTCCGCTCCGCCGCTTCAAACGGGAAATGGTTTCATGTCCGCGGCGCCGGCAGGAAACACGGCGGGCCCGGCTTCAGGTATCGGCGACCGGACTGCGCTCCACCCCGGGAAAGGCTACATTCTGGAGGGCGTGTCGGCCGGATTGCTTAAAATCGCGGGCGGGGTCGTTTTCGCGCTCGTGATACTCCGGTTCATCGAATTCGAACCGGTCCTTCGCAAGGTCATCATACTGGAGTCGTCCATGCCGACCGCGGTCAACGCGGTGGTATACGCCACCGAATTCGAATGCCGCCCGAAGCTCGTGACGATAGCGATCATGACGGCGACGCTGGCGAGCGTCGCGAGCGTATCGCTTCTTCTCGCATGGATGGGCCGGTAGGCCGCGCCGTATTTTCCGGCAGGTTCCCGAACCGGCGGTGTTCCGGGCGGCCGGACGAATTCCCCGGATCGGGAAAGGGATGTGCAGGGCCGGCTTCAATACCGGCGCGGGGGCGAGGGTTCCACGCGCGGGCGGGATCGCGATGAATGAATCGAAAAAACCTGGAAGGTACTTCTTCGCGCCGCGAACGGGCGCCGAGGCGGCGAGCCTGCTTCGCGCCTGCACCGAGCGCGCAGCCAGGGGTTCGGCAGTTCGCGTCCGGCTGGCCGAGAACCCGTTTTCCACGCCGGGACTCGTCTGTGCGCACGGACCCGAGGGAACGGCCGATTCGCCGGGCGAACCGGCGCCGGGGGTCCTCGCGACCGGGTTCCCACCGGTATCGGTTGCGCCGAATTTCCAGGGGCCGCCGGGGGTTGCGCGGAATTTTCCGCCGCCGCCGGCCGCGCCGCTCGAAGACATTCTGACGGAGGCGCAGGGAGAGGCTCCGATGGAAATCGATCTATCCTGCCGGGCGATGGACGGGATAACCGGGATATCGGGCCCCGACATGCTGGCTGTGGCGGGAGGGGGCGTGACCCTCGGCCGGCTCCGCAAAGCTGCCGCTGAAAAAGGACTATACTTTCCTTTCGAACCGGAATCCCTTTACGAAGAACGCACGCTCGCCGGCCTCGTCATGGACGGGACGGTTTCCGCATATGAGGGACGCTACGGGCGTCTCAGGGAATACCTCCTGTCGATCGAGGGGGTCACGGCCGCAGGGGAGACGTTCCACACAGGGTCGCGAAGCGTCAAGGATGTGGCTGGGTACGAGCTGGCGGGATTTCTAAGTGGAATCGGGGGCAGGTTCGCCATGATAACATCGGTCACCCTCCGTTTGCTTCGCCGACCGGGAACGGTCGCGACATTCGCCGTGACGGGGGAATATGCCGGGCTGCGCCACCTCGCCCGTGAAATATTTGCCGCGCTGAACCCGGCCGGGATGGAAATGTCGATGGAATCTTCATCCCGCGCTCTTCTTCTCCTCGCCGTTCACGATCCTGCCGCCGGCAGGGAAAAGGGGATCGAGTCCGCGATTCAGGGGCTTATCGGCGGACGGGCGCTGACCCTGGCCGCGGGAGCGGATATGGAAAGGGAACGGAGCACTTTCGAACCGGGCTTCGTCCGTCTTGCGGCCGATATCGGTACGGGCGCGTCGGCCGCGGGCGAAGGCGAGGGATTTCGCGAATCGCTATACCCGCACAGGGGGCGCTGGCATATTCCGCGGAAAGAGTTCGAGCCCGGGGGCCTTTTTACGGTCGCAAAGGAAAGAGCGCGGTTCGCCGCAAGGCTCGCTCCCGGTTTCAGGATAAGGGCCGAGATAAATTACGGGACGCCCCGGGCGCCGCTCGTCGGGCGGATAAGGCCCTCGGCCGAAGCGGGGGGAGTGGCGTCGTTCCTTGCGGGCCTCGAAAGCGCCGATGCGCTCGATGAGATTATGGAGAGACTGTTAGACGTTTTCGACCCGGAGAGGATCCTTTCGGACTGATATGACGGACAAAAAAGACATAACGAACGATTTTCTTCTCTGTAACAGGTGCGGCGCCTGCCGGGCAGTCTGCCCCGTCTTCGATGTGTACAGGGAGGAGTGGGCGGCAGCCCGGGGCAAAGTCGAGGTGGCCGAGGCCTTTTTCCGCGGCGGGAGCGCCGGGGATGAATCCGCCGGCGGGCCGATCTCCGACCCGGAGATATTGAAGGTGTTCGACATGTGCCTGCACTGCTTGTCCTGCGAGGAAAACTGCCCGTCCGGGATGAGGGCCGACGAGATCGTTCTGGCGGTGAAGGCGGAGATGGCGCGAAGGGGTCTTATGCCGAAGCTCAAGGCGGCGGCGCTTTCGATGATGCGGAGTATGGACGCCGGCGTTTTCCGGGCGATGAGAAGACTGGGCCTCGTGAGAAGGGAAAAGCTCCATGGATACGGGCGGGGAAGCGCTTTCGGATTCCTCTTTCCGCTGATCGGCTGGCCCTCTGACAGGTCGGTGCCTTTGCCCGCCCCGAAGGCATTCCTCGGAAACAACCCCGGGTTTTTCCCTGCGTCGAGGCTGGAGGGGGCGCTGGCTGGCTGCGTGAATGCCACGGATGCGGAAAAATCCGCCGCGGAAAAGCTCGTTGCCAAAGACGCAGTGGCGACTAAAAAGAATGCCGCCGAAGGCCCTCCCGCCGCGGAAAAACCCCTCGCCGAAGGTTCCCTCTCAGGGCAAAAGCGACGCTCCCTTCTCGACCTTGCGCGGCGCGCGAGAAATGAAAACATCGAAAAAGGGACGAGCGTCTACTATTTTATCGGCCACACGGTGAACCATTTCTTTCCCGAAGAGGCCGAGGCCCTGGTGTGGGTCCTTAACCTGCTGGGAGTCGACGTCCTCGTGCCGCGCGACCAGGAATGCTGCGGCGCGCCATATTTCTACGCCGGCGACATCGAAAACGCCCGGGCGGCGGCGGCCCTGGCAACGGACAGGATCGCCGGGCACAAGTTCGACTGGATCGTGACCTCATGCGCGTCGGGCGGCAGGATGCTGAAGGAGGAATTCCCGAGGCTGTTCGACCTTTCCTCCGACGGGTTCTTTAAAATCGGATGGGACCCGGTGAACGAGGTCTTTGTCCGTGAAAAGGAAAAATCCGACGTGTCGCGCAAATACCGGGAGGCGGGGGAGAAGTACAGAGCCGGGATCGATGGGAAAATAGTCGATATCAACGAGCTTCTCGCCGTGTTCCTCGGGCTCGGGAAGAAGGAATCGGGGTATGAGACTTTTTTCAGCCCCGGCCGCGGGGAGGAGCCGCGCCCCGCAGAGGACGCAAAGAACGGGATTCCTTCAGCATCCGCAGAACCTTCCCTGCCCGTTGTCACGTACCATCATCCCTGCCACCTGAACAGGGGGCAGGGGGTCGGCTGGCAGCCCGAAGCCATTCTGGAACTGCTGCCGGGGTACCGTTATGTGAGGATGCCCGACGCGGAAAGGTGCTGCGGCGGGGGCGGGGCTTTCACATTCACGCATTCGAAGGTGTCGGAAAAGGTGGCCGCCCTGAAGATGGACGCCGTCGCTTCCGTCAGCCCCGATATCGTTGCGACATCCTGCCCCATCTGCCGGATTCAGTTGATGGATATGCTAAGAAAAAGGTTCGTCCTTGAGGCCGGCGGGGAGGGAGTGGAGACCAAAAAGATCGCAGTATGGACACCGGTGGAACTTCTCTCGGAGGAGCTTCGGGAAGCCCTGAATGACCGTTCCGAAGTGGCCGGGGGGGCGCGAAAAGTACGTTGACAACCGCTGTAACTATGACTATTATTCAAGACCTGCGAGGCCGCACGGGGGTTTCAAAACCGCGCGGAAGAACCATGCATTCCGGGCCGCTTTACGGCGCGCCGGCGAGGCACGGACCTTGCAGACATCAGAGATTTAGTGCTCCTCAGTAGCTCAATTGGTAGAGCATTCGGCTGTTAACCGAAGGGTTGTAGGTTCAAGTCCTACCTGAGGAGCCAATTTATACGATTCTGCGAACCTGCCTTGAACCCCGGTAATTCGAAGATATTCAAGACAACTTTATCAGGGAAGAGGGTCACGTCCTTCAGGACGCATTGGAGGGCTTCCGTTTGCTCCTGGGGTGTCAGGGATTGGAAGACCTTGTTGAAGTCCTGCAGCGTGGATTTTACCAGTTCAGCGTTAAAATCCTGCGTGGCCTCTGAATTGATCTGGCGCTTTAACTCCTCATATCTGCGTTTCAAGGTTCCTTGCTCTTTTTCCCCTTGCTCAATTTCCTGTTCCAGCCGTTCCACGGATATTTTGCCTTTGCCGAGGGCCTGAACATAGTTGCCTATTTCATTCTCGATCTCATCGAGCCGCCTTTTTATGCTCCTGGTCTCTTGTTCCAGGGGCCTGACTCGATGACTGGCGTCCTGATTCATTTGTTCAATTGAAGTATTTAGAAGATTCTCGTTTTGGCTTAGTTCCGCGATATCTTTGAGGACCAGGCCTTCAATAATGTCCGCATTGATGTTCTTGTTGCTGCAGATTTTATTGGTGAAATGCATAGTCTTCGAGCAGCGATAATAGGGTATTCTGTATACCCCCCCATTCTTCCAGCGCTTCTGAGTATAAACGGGCGTCATGTATGAACCGCAATCACCACATCTTAACAAACCCCTGAGTAAATAGTTGCGGAAATGCTTGGTCTTCGAGTGAGTTTGTACTCTTCTCAGAGATTGAACCCGGTTGAAAAGCTCCTCACTGATGAGGGACTCATGAATCCCTTGGTAGAGCTGGCCGTTAAAGCGTACTTTTCCAGTATACATCGGATTTCGTACGATGTTGTCAATTGACGTCTTTCCCCAGGGGTTTCCTTGTCTTGTGAACCACCCCCGCTCAAAAAGATCGTCTCGGAGTTTCGCGAGAGAAGCGGTCTCCACGAATCGCGCAAAAATAAATTTGACTCTTGGGGCTTCCTCCGGACTCAAGACAAGACGCTTGTCTTTTGCGGAATAGCCATAAGGGGGGATCCCACCGTTCCATAAACCTTTTTGAGCTCTTTGCTGCAGCTTGTCCCTGGTTCGATCCGCTGTCATTTCTCGCTCGAACTGAGCGAAGTCCAGGAGGATGTTTCTTAGCAACCGGCCGGAAGGTGTTTGGGTGTCTATACTTTGCGTAATCGAAACAAATTTGACGTTGAATTGATCGAATATCTCCATGAGCTTGTGGAAATCTTTTACGGAGCGGGTTAGACGGTCGATCTTGTAGGCTAGTACACAGTTGATTTTCCCAAGCTGGATGTCTTGAAGCATTCTGCGAAGAGCGGGTCTATCCAGGGATTCGGCCGAGTATCCCCCGTCTTCATATACCTGATATACGGTATAATTCTCCTGGCTCTTGACGTAAGCTTCCAGGCGTTCGCGCTGGGTATCCAGGGAGTTATAATCATCTCCCATCTGATTTCTGCTTGAAACCCTGGTATAGAGACCGCAGGTTGTCAGGTCTTTTCCCATGATCCTTCTCCATTTTCGCTTAAATTTTCGATATCGGCTATAACCTCATCAAGGAAAGGGGTTTGAATAAGCACATCAAAAGGAATTGATGCAGTCAGGAGGGGGTAGCGTTTAATGCCTTCTGCTGGATATCGGTAAGAATTGTCAGAGAGAAAATTATGGTCCAGCATAGGGAAAGGCACATCTTCTTTTCGAATTGAATTTATAAGAATCCAGGCAAAAACGTGCGCCTGGTAATTCTCTTTTGGATTATCCCATGAATCTTGTTTGCTTTTGTGAAGGACGTGATGAGCTATCTCATGAGCGATTGTAAATTCCTGGTGTAGTGGATGGTGAATCGAATTTATAAAAATATATGGTTTGTCGCTTTGATCCAGATAGCCGCATAGTTTCGGTAACTCAGGCACTTCGCGAAACACCAAGTCAATTCCTAAGTACTCGGCCAAGGATTTCATGTCGTATATGGAATGCTCAAAGCAGACTTGAGATATATGCGCCGCCTCTGTTTGTGCACTTCCAAGCCAGTCTTTTACCTTGGCAACCTTGGTTTCATGAGAAGGGTTACTCATTACTTCTTACCTTTTCTCGAAGACCGCTGTTGTGCAAGCTGCTTTGCCAGCTTGAGAACCTTCTTTACTTCGTCAGGAGTAAGTTTGCTTGACGTTCTCAAGAGGAGTTTCATGTCGTGTCGATCCTGGGAAATCCTGCCAGCCTCGGATAATAATTCCGACGGATCGAGTTCTAATGCCTTTGCAAGCTCAATAATAGCTTCGTCAGTGGGGATGCCCTGCTTTCCTGACAGTATTCTAGAGAGGGTCGCAGGATCCATTCCTGCCTCAGCTGCCAGGGTGCGCAATGAAATACCCTTGCCTCTCATTTCTTTTTTTATCCGCTTGATAAAACCGCTTGGGCTTTCTTCTTTTGGTCTGGGACTCATAACTCCTCCTTGTTCAGCAGGTTTATAACACATCGTTGATTTGGTGTCAACATAAAATATGTCCTGCCGCTGATTATGTATTGACATAATATCAACACTATGATTATTCTATGCGCAACTGGAGGTCGGATATGGTAGCGAATAGAATTGCAAAATTAAGAGAACGCCGCGGTCCCCATGGTATTTCCCAGGCTCATCTGGCAAGAGCATTGGGAGTGACGCGTTCTCATATTTGCAGGATAGAGGCGGGGAAAGTAGTACCCAGCGGAAAGATTATGTTCAAGCTTGCGCAATATTTTGAATGTCAAATTGAGGATATTTTCAGGTTCAAAAAGCCTAAGAGCAAACGGTAATGGGCAAAACATTAAATGATTCAGCCACCATAAAAAGAATACTTGTCGTGGAAAGGTGCTATGTAAGTCTGTCGGAAGATAATGGAATTGAGAGAGGGCGGACGTTCAACCGGCTTATATTACGGGGCGTTAGAAGAATACTTGCAGAGAAACAGCCGGACAACGATTCGTTTGATGGCCAATACAAGAAGGGGGAAGCACATGTCGGAAATTGACGTCAGGATTAGGCCGATAAACGGAAAAGGTAATCTGATAGCTTCGGCAACGGTCTTTATATCGACCGATAAGGGGGATATCAAGATTGAGCGTGTCAAAGTCGTCAAGGACAAGGAAGGCAAGCCTTTTATTGCCCTGCCGCAGCAGCAATATTCGAAAAATGGAACGACTCAGTACATGGAAATAATTGAGCTTCCATACAAGATCATGCGAGAGATAGAGGCAACAATATTCAAAGATTTAGGACTATAAGAGCTTCATTGAGGTTGACGACTCCTCGATGAAGGGCGATGGGGAGAGGAGGGCTATTAACCCTCCCCTGAGCCAAGCCGACGGGATCCACGCAGCCGATTGGCTGCGTGGGCGTCGGCTAAAAGTCGGATTGACTTAATAAGGATTAACAAAATGGCGATGGAAATAATAAATACCACGGTTCAAGAACAACTTGCTGAAGCCTGGGTGGCTTTCTTGAGTCGGTGGGAATGGGAGTGGTTTGCTACTTTCACGTTTCGGGATATAACCCATCCTGAGAGTGCTGATAAAAGGTTTCGAGTTCTTATATCAAAGGGTAATAGAGAGTTATATGGCCCTCGGTGGCATAAAAAGAACATAGGAATCCAATGGGTAAGAGCGATGGAAATGCAGAAAAGAGGAGTTCTTCATTTTCACGCATTGTTGAATAATGTCCAGAACTTACACCGTTTGGAATATATGGAAATTTGGAATGAGATGGCTGGTTATGCGCGAATAATGCCGGTAATCAGTGACGTTGCTGTGAGACGTTACGTTTCTAAATATGTGATAAAAGGTGGAGAAATCGACTTGAGTAAGAATCTGGACAAAGACAGGCAGATTCATTTAGCGCTTCACCCAGGAGCAGAATCCCCCGCTCCGTATAAGACCGGCCAATAGGAGTGGAATAGCCCCCTGTTGGACTATATAAGGCTTTAGTCGATAGCCTTATAGTTGCAAAGCCTCGGGTGGGGGGGCGTTGCTTGACGGGATAGTTCTATCCAGTTTTTTGAAAAGACCATATTTTGGATACTACTATGAGGATCACAGGGCTTGATAAGTTGGATCCTTGACAATGCATTGAAACTTACTTGACATTACTTGTCAGTAACTTGAATAAGTCTTGTCGTTTTATTGATTGTCTTGAAAGTATAAAGTATCGACTTCTGGATATAAGAAACAGAAATAACCTGCTCAATGAAATATTCGATTTAAAGACTTATATAATTCATAAAATAAAGCTTATAATTCCGGGTTATCACGCCAAGCGGAGTGTCTGGCTTAGTGATCTTATTGGCTTGTGCTCTCGCATTCTGACAAGAGAACGATTTTGTCTTCTACTTGCGGAAACAGAGTGTCGATTTCCTGCTGAATGTCGAGGGTGAGCTTAAGGGATGTGACAATGCGGCAATAGGTGCGAATATCCTCATACTCAAGCTGATGTTCCTTGCGGTCTTTCAGCCATTTTTCACAGACCTGATACCCACCAACCTTGTAATCCCAAACCTCCTGGATCACAGGGGCGAAGTATTGAGTCGCGTTGATGTACACCCGTTGCTCGCTTGGTTCGTAGCGCAGGCCTGCTTTCCTGCCTTTGGCTATGCGACTATCGCCACCCCCCTCGAATTGGCAAGTCGGCAAGGCGAGTTCTGGCGATTTGAGCAAGTGCAGTTCTGCTAGCCTCCCGCCCAGCGATGCTAGCTCCGCAAATAGCTTGGCGTTGGTTGTGAATGGTATGCGGGGGAAATCCATCTTCAGAAATTCAGCATACTTTTCGCGGTAGGTCGGCGCGTACAACAATGCGTAAATATAGCAGAATATTTCTTCCGGGGTCAGATCACGCTCGTACACTTCTGCCAGTGCAGTCACAAATTTTGGATTAAGGTTCGGTTTCCGCTCCGAAGATTCGTGATGAGCGAAGAGATCTGCACGGTCGGCTGTCGGATAGAGGTAGAGAGGAAACGTGTAGGATTGCACCGTTGACTCTCCACATTTTGTTTCAACGATATAATTTGAGCAAAAGAAATGATCTGTTGTAGGAGATTTATTGGTTCGTGCTGTTATTAACGCGAGATTTTCTCCCATAAGCATATGGCGCATGACCTCGGACCTCGGGCGACAGATAAAGCCACGTGAGGATCCTGTGTAATAGGTGTGGCGGACATCAAAAGGCCGATAGAGAACTGGAACGATCTTCTCGCGCGTTGGCCCGGAATCCAACAGGTCTTTCTGTGCAAGAGTTACTTTCCAATCTTGTACATCTTTACCCAGGTTGTACCCCTGCCGGGCAAGTTCTGGATCCATCCCGGAGAAAACAGTGACCGTCTTCCAAACTTCTTCCGCAGACCAGTGAATTGTCAACCCGTCTCGCGCGGTGACGATACCCACGCTATTTACGGGAAAGATATCAGGGATGGAAGGAGAGCGAAGATAGTCGGCTTCCAGTTCGGTATCGCGAGGCATGAATAAATAAAAGGGTGAGCTGGGTGCAAGTTCCTTCCAATCAGTGCATTGAAGGTCGTTGGTATCGAGCCATTTATATTTCTCTTGCCTAACTCCCCACACATCAGCCTGGTGGACGGCTGCAGCACCTTCCTGTTTTTCGCCACGTTTGATAAAGAACGCAATGGTCACGCCTTGCCGGATGTCGAATACGTTCTGGTCAGGGCTACCATCCGGACAGGTTTCTTTCTTCAACGAATTACCATGCAGATTGAGAATGTAAATGTCGCTAAAGGTCCGCATAAGGTTCTGGCGCATACCTCGAAAGGTTGGGTTGTCAAGATAGCCGTGGTTGGTAATCATGCCGACAACGCCGCAACCGGCCTGGTCAATCTTCCACTGTGCGAAGCGCAGAAACTTGACATAGTCATCCTGGAGCCATTTAGGATTCTTCTCGCCGAGGGGGTTGCCATCCACTTGCTTGTAGTCGTCGATCAAATGCCGAATCCAATCCCCCATATTGCTCGAATGGCCAGAATATGGCGGATTGCCCAGAATGACAAGGATAGGGGTCTGTTTTTTGACCTTTCCAGCAAGGCGGGATTCTTCTGCAAGTGCGGAGAATCCAGGCAAACGGCTCTGTTCCAACTCCTCGGCGTCGAGGGCGTTTGTGAGGTAGAAAGGAACGCGCTCATCATCGGCCAGGCGATGGCCAAGTTCTTCGAGGAAAAATCCCATTTTGAGGTGCCCGACAGCGTAAGGGGCCATCATCAGTTCAAAGGCATAGAAGTTTTTCAGGATGTGCCGCCGGATAAAGTCCTCGCGCGAGCCGGTGCCATACTTTACCTCGAACTCACGAACGGCCTCTTGTGCGGCACGGGCGATAAAAGTCATGGTGCCTGCTGCGGGATCCAGTAACGTCACCCCATCGTCTGCGAGTCCATCGGCCTTTTTGAACTCGGTCTTGAGCAACCCATGGATTGAGCGGACGATATAGGAAACTACGGGTTCAGGCGTATAATAGACGCCCCGACGTTCACG
>JBFYZH010000124.1:0-46817 GCA_041309605.1 Candidatus Krumholzibacteriota bacterium | reverse complement strand
AGTAAACCGAAAACACTCTACCGGTGGTCGGATCGATCTTCTTCGTCGTCCCGTTCCCCCTCCGGTTCGTCCCCGCTTCCTCCGGCAAGCCTTTCCACTTCCTCCACCGGAATGCCCAGCGCTTCCGCGGTCTTTTCCTTCTGCTTGCCGAAGTATTCAAAGGTCTGCGCCACGTGCCTTTCGATCACCGATTCGAGTTTCTCGATGTCGGCGCGCCCCTTCCCGACGGGCGTTTCCTGCCTGAAAAGATCCCTGATGTACATCGGCAACGCTTCGGGACCTATCGTTTCCGCGTCCGCGCCGGCCACGGCGCTCGCCACGATCGTCCGCAGTTCCTGGACGTTGTCGGGGTAACTGTAACCTGTCAGCAGATCCATCAGTTCCGTCGAGAATCCGCCGACCTTCTTCCCGGTTTTTTCCGCCTCTTCCTTCATGAAATAATCGGCGAGTACCGGGATATCCTCGGCCCTGTCCCTTAGCGGCGGAATCTTGATCGAATTGACCATCAGGTGGTAGAGTAGATCCCTCGAAAACCTGTCCTTGTATTCGGGCCTGGTGAGATCGTGCGTCGAGGATACTATCATCCTCACGTTCGCTTTTCGTATGGCCGTCGAGTTTTCCCTGTAGAACTCGCCCGTCTGAATGACGCGTCTCAGTCTTACCTGCATCGGAATGGGCATCGCGTCTATATTGTTCAGAAAAAGGGTCCCCTCATGCGCCTGTTCGAGCAGCCCCGGGGCCTCCTCCCGTGAACCGCTCCAGTCCCGCGCCTGCCCGAAGAGAAAGGCGGAAAATTTCTCCGGATCGTGACTTTCAGCCTCGACCGCCACAAAAGGCCCGTCCCTCCTCGGGCTCGCCGAGTGGATGGCCCTCGCGATTGCCTCCTTGCCCGTTCCGCTTTCACCCCAAATGAATATGCTCAGATCCGTCGACGCTATCTTCTCGGCCTGGTGGAAGAGCCTTATCATCTCCGCATTCATCGTCGGAAAATGCCGGAATGCGTCCTTGAACGTAAGATCGCCGCAGCTGAGTTGCTCGGGAAGCAGGCTGATGCTCTGCCGGATCTCACCGTGTTCCATGGCGCCGCTGAGCACCTCGAGCAGTTTTTCGTCGTCGACCGGCTTGATAAGGTAATCGAAGGCGCCGAGCTTCATCGCGCGGACGGCAAGATCGACGTCGCTCACGCCGGTCAATATCACGACCGGCGTATGCAGTTTTCTTTTCCTTACGTCACGGAGAATATCCATACCGCTCACGTTGGGCATATCCATGTCCAGCAGGATCACGTCGAACTCGGAATTCTGCAAAAGAGACGCCGCTTCCCTGGAATCGTTCAGCACTTTCGCGTCGAACAGGCCCGTCTGCATGAGGAAAACCTTGAAATAATTCGTGACAGCCACGTCGTCATCTATTATCAGGATTTTTTTCATCTTATACCTCTCTGACAGGGTCGACCGGCCTGCCGGTCGGGATCCTGATCGTAAACGTCGTGCCGACGCCCGGTTTGCTTTTGACCGATATGTTGCCTCCATGTTCGCCGACGATCTTGTAAGCTATTGCCAGCCCCAACCCAGTCCCTCCCTGGGCCCTTTTCGTCGTGAAGAACGGATCGAAAATCTGCCTGAGAACGCTCTGGTTCATGCCTTTCCCGTTGTCCTCGACCTCCACCACGACAAAACCCTTCTCCATTCTAGTCCGCACTTTAATGAGGCCTTTTTTATCTTCGGGCATCGCGTCCCCCGCGTTGACGATCAGGTTGATCAGCACCTGCTCTATTTTCTGCGAATTTCCGGTGAAAACGGGAACGTTCCCGGCGAGATCGAGCTCGATGTCGGCGCGCTTGTGGACCTGGTTGTGCACCAGCCTCGTGCTCGCCTCGATCAGCGTGTTGATGTCGACCTTGTCCACCAGCAGGCCTTCATCCTTGCGGACGAAATTGCGAAGGCCCTCGACGATGCCCTTGATCCTCTCCGAACCGTGCGACATGTCGTCGACCAGGACCATGACATGCTCGCGGAAGAAATTGTAGTCGAGCCTCGCGATCTTGAGATCCGGATGCGAGCTGTAGTAATCGTCGACTATCGGCAGAATGTCGTCGAGCGCCTGTTTGAGAATCTTGATGTTACCCCTTATGAACTGGTTGGGATTGTTGATCTCGTGCCCGATGCCGCTCACCAGTTGCCCGAGGGAAGCGAGCTTGTCCGCCTGCTGGAGCTGCTGATCCATCGTTTTCTCCAGGGTCACGTCCCTGTAGAACTCGAGGATGCCGTCCACCTCGTGTTCCTTGTTGTATACCGGCAGGGCGTGGACCTGGAGATAGCGGTCGTCATGCTTCATCGTGAGCATCACGGGCGTCTTCTCCGCGAGGATCCTCGCCAGCCGGCAGTTTTCACAGGGTTTGTCCCTGTGAAAATAGCTCTTGTAACAGTAATCGCCCGGTTCGATGTCGTCGCGGTTCGACATCACGACTTTTCGTTCCCTGTCGAGCAGGATGACCTCGTCCGGAATGGCCTTGAACATCGTCTCGAGCATGAACTTCGATTCTTCCCAGCCGCGGTTGACCCTGTCGAGGTAGGAATTGACAACGTCCAGCTTGCTCTTCTGCTGCTCCAGCGCCCTGGTCCTCGATTCGATCTCGCTTTTCAACTGGTCGAGACGCCTCGAATACTCGGCGCTTTCCTCATGCTTCATCACGAGCCTGTCCCTGAGCTGTTTGCGATCGAGGGCGAGGCTGAGCGTGCGGCCTATCTCGTCGAGCATCTTCTGTTCCTCGGCAAGAAGTATGTGATTCTGGTCGTAATACCCCACCCTTATCTCGCCTTCCTCCTGGTGGCCGTATTCGAGTTTCACGGAGATGTAATTCGAGGCTGGCTTCTGCCCGTATTCCACGCCCTGGTAGAAGGAATAGACCACAACATCGTCGGGATAGAGCATTCCGACGCTCATCACCGAGGGAAATTTCGAAAAGAACTCCTGCACCGACGCGGACGTTTCTATCAGGTCGGCGACCTCGTAAAGGCAGCTCAGTTCCTTTATCCGCTCGTCCTTTTCCCACCCGTCGACCTTGTTGAGTCCCGCCAGCTTGCTCCTGTAGAAAAGGAAAAAATCGCCGGACGTGCTCCTGATGAAACTGGTCTTCATCGGCAGGGAACCGATATCCCCCTTGGAGGGCGTGAATATCCCCACGCCGCGGATGCCGTCGCGGGTTTCCCTCATGGCGGATCTGAAAGTATCGAGGGAAAAAGGAGTGATCACCTTTTCCAGGTGAATGTTTTTGATCTTGAATCCCTCAGGCAGGCAGTCCCTGCGGAACTGCTTGCTGACATGCACAACCTTCTCGCCGGTATCGACGACGAGAAGATAGTCGAAATTGCTCTCCACGAAGGCGAAAAAACTCTCGATGTTTACCATGCGTTTTTCTTCCCGGCGTGCCTCAGTGCCTGACCCTGAAACGGTTCGTGCCGATCTCCCGTATTTCCTTCCTGTATTTCCCGCTGTGGGTCAGCGGGGGATCCATCGAGCCGGTCTTTATCCCGCCGGCCGGAGTCACGAGTTTCTCCCCGCCGCTTCCGGGGCGAACCTCGCCCTTGTTCCAGTAGAACGAAACGAATTTTCCCAGTTCTTTCGCCGCCTTCGCATCGAGTTCCGCTACGATATCCTCACCGGTGTCGATGCCGAACCCCTTCGCCAGGATCCGGAGCACTCCCACAGAACAAATGCGCGCCGGCGGTTCGATCGCCCGGAAGAAGTTGGTGACCTTGCCCTCGAAGTTGCACCGGGTCCCCCTTGTCTCGAGGAATGTCGAAGCCGGAAGCACTACATCGGCGAACCTCGTCGTCTCGGTGTCGGTCCAGTCCATCGCGGTCATGAACTCGACGTTCTGGAACCATGACCCGGTGCGCCCGGAGGCCATCGGGTCCTCCCCGATTATCACCGCCGCCCTGATTTCGCCGGCTTCGAGAAGTCCGCGAAGTTCGTTCTGGCTCTTCGCCCCCGCCGGGGAATCCCCGGCCGGAATCCTGCCGGCGGCAAACGCCGGGTCGGCGCCGGTCACTTCCAGCCCGGCGCTGTTCGAGATGAGCCTCGGGAGCAGAAGATCCGCCTTCTTGCCCGCGGCCCTGAGAAGCGTCACCAGGTTGGCGAGCGTTTCCATGTCGCCCGGGGCCTGGTCCTGCGGCCTGTCCGGGCTGTGTATTATGACGATCCTGCCTGCCCCGCGTATAATGGAAGCCGCTTTCTCAATCCTGTCCCTGTCTATTCCGGTAAGCTCCACGACCTTTTCCAGCGGGAAATCCAAGCCGGAAAGGAATTTCTTCGATCCTTCGATCGACTCGATCGTCCCGCCGCCGAAATATCCCCCGTCGACAAGGATGCGGATGATCCCGTTCCAGAGCACGGCGGCGCGCCCCCTCATGGGATCCATGGCCAGCGTCGAAAGAAGCTGGTCGGCCGGATCGAGCGTCGAATTGGCGACGATAAGACCGGCCCCCCCCCTTACCGCCTGGAGCATCTCGGCGGCAAGAACGAGGTGATCCGATTCCATCGCAGTGTTGTTGCATATGAAAAGATCCGCGCCCGCGATGCAGGACCTGTCGCTTGTCGAAGCCGTGAATCCCAGCGACTCGTCGAGCACTCCGGATTCCCTGCCCGCGCACAAGATCGAAAGCGATCCGACGTTGTTCGTGCCGATTCCTTCCCTGGCTATCCTTCCGGCCAGGTACATCTCTTCGTTGGTGCATTCTGGGGAGATGAATACGCCGATCTTTCCCGCTCCGTACTTCTCGGCGACTCTCTTCAGTCCCGACACCACCGAATTGCATGCTTCGGCGATGGTCGTGTCGTTCCAGGACCCGCCCCCCCTTATCGCGGCGCTTTTTATCCTGTCCTGCTTGATGAACAGCTCGTGGCCGAACCTTCCATACCTGCACAGGTATTTCCCGGCGACTCCGGAGGAGGCGATATAATAGCGGTCCTCGCCGAATTTTTTCACCTTTATGCTGCAAGCCAGCGAGCAGAAGGCGCAGTTGGTCATGACGTCTTCCGAAGCGATGCAGGCCCGTCCCGGGAACGGATATTTCACCGTCAACGCCGCGGTGGGGCACGAATCCACGCAATTGCCGCAGCTGACGCAGTTCGTCTCGACCAGCGGGTCGTTCATCGCCGGCCTCATCTCGGTGCGGAATCCCCTTCCCACAAGTCCGATCGCCGATATCGGCAGCACCCTGGCGCAGGTCCTGATGCACCTGGCGCAGAGAACGCATTTATTTGGATCGTATACGATGTACGGGTGGCGGTCGTCGACCTTGTGCTTGCGAACGTACCCCTTGAAGTGTTCCATGTCGACTCCGTATTCCTGCGCGTAAAGACGCAGCGAACAATCGTCGAACCTCAGGCATCCGCAGGAAAGGCATCTGTCGCATTCGTGCGCGTTATCCTCGAAATCGAAACCGGTCGAGACCTCCCTGAAACTGTTCTTTCTATCCTCGACATCGATCAGATGGACTTCGTGCCTCGGGCTTTCCTTGATTTCGCCCAGTTCGGCTTTTCCAGGCTTCGCCCAGAATTCCTTTCTGACCGTGAACGGCTTGCGCTCCACTTCACCGCCCCGGAGGAAGGCGTCCATCGCCGCGGCCGCCCTCTGCCCGTCTCTGATGGCGTCGATGACGACCGTCGGGCCGTCGTCGGCCGCGTCTCCCCCGGCGAACACGCCCTCGATGTTCGTGCCGCAGGTGGCCGTATCGATCACGATCGTGTCCCATTTAGTAAGGTCCAGCCTCCTGCCTCCGACCTCGGTCAGTCCATCCAGGACCGGGGCCTGCCCGATGGCCGACACCGCGAGCTGGCAGGGAAGATCGAACTCCGAACCTTCGAGCGGCACGGGCCTGCGCCTTCCGGACGAGTCGGGTTCGCCGAGCTTCATCCTCTGGCATCTCAACGCCTTGAGCTTCCCCTTATCGGCGATGATACCGATCGGAGCGGCAAGCTCCATGATCTCTATCCCCTCCTCGAGACAGTCCTCTATCTCCATCCTGTCCGCGGGCATCTCGTCCTTGGTCCTCCTGTAGAGTATGATGACCTTGTCCGCTCCCAGCCTCCATGAAGTTCTCGCCACATCCATGGCCGTGTTGCCGCCCCCGACCACAACCACGGTTCCGGAAACAGCAGAGCGGTCGTCCGTTTTTTCGGGCAGAAAATCGGCGCCTGTCACCACTCCCTGCGTCTCCAGTTCCCCCTTGACCATCATCGGCTTGCCCGTCCACGCCCCCGCCCCAAGGAAGATCGCGTCATGTTTCTTTTTCAGCTGATCGAGCGTTATTTCCCTTCCGACCTTGACGTTGTATTTTATCTCGGCGCCCGTCCTGCATATGTAATCGACCTCGGCGTCGATGACCGCGTCGGGAAGCCTGTATTCGGGTATGCCGTACCTCAGCATCCCGCCGGACCGCTCCTTCGCCTCGTAGAGGACGGCCTTGTGCCCGCTCCTTCCGAGAAACCAAGCGGCCGTCAGGCCCGCAGGCCCGGCGCCCACTATTCCGACCGACTTTCCGGTCGGCGGGGCGCATTCGGGGCGGCCATCGTAGGTCCCCGGAGCGTCAGTGACGAAACGCTTCACCGCGTTTATACCGACGGGGCTGTCCACGTCCTGGCGCCGGCACACCACTTCGCATTTGCGAACGCATACCCTGCCGCAGACGGCGGGCAGCGGGTTGCTCTCCCTGATAAGGTCGACTGCCTTGCGGTACTCTCCCATCGCCGACAACGCTATGTATCCCTGCGCGTCGACTCCGGCCGGGCACCCTTCCATGCAGGGCGAGACGCAGTCGGCGTAATGGTTCGATATGAGCAACTCTAAAGCGGTCTTTCTCGACGCGAGAATCCTCTCGTTGCGCGTCTCGACCTCCATCCCTTTGGCGACCCTCGTGGCGCACGACGGGACGAGGTTGGGCCTGCCCTTGACCTCGACGACGCACACGAAACACGAACCGAACGGTTCGAGTTCGTCCGAATGGCAGAGGGTCGGGATATCGTCGAGCCCCTTTTCCCTTACCACTTCGAGGATCGTTTTGCCCGCGACAGTCTCCACTTCCCGCCCGTTTATCTTTATCGTTATCTTTTCCATTGGCAAGCTCCTCAACTCTTGTAGACCGCGCCGAAGTTGCAGCTCGTGATGCATTTACCGCACTTCACGCAGACGGAGTTGTCGATTACATGCGTTTCCTTCGCCTTCCCGCTGATCGCGTTCACGGGACAGTTTTTCGCGCAAACGGTGCACCCGGTGCATTTTTCGGCGTCGATGTTAAAGTCCACGAGCGCGGAACAGGACGAGGACGGGCAGCGCTTTTCGTTGATATGCGCGTCGTATTCATCCCTGTAAAACCGTATCGTCGACAGTACCGGATTGGGCGCCGTCTGGCCGAGACCGCACAGGCTCGCTTCCTTTATCTGGCGGCCGAGCGTCTGCAGCTTTTCGACGTCGCCGCTTTCCCCCTCGCCATTGGTGATGCGGGTGAGAACCTCGAGCATCCTCAGGGTGCCTATCCTGCAGAAGGTGCATTTTCCGCAGGATTCGTTCTGTGTAAAATCTAGAAAGAACCTCGCCATCTCCACCATGCAGGAAGCGTCGTCGAGAACCACCATCCCGCCCGAACCCATGATCGCCCCGGTCGCGGGTATCGATTCGAAATCGACCGGGGTATGATCGAGATCGGACGGAATGCAGCCCCCGGACGGCCCTCCCATCTGGACCGCCTTGAATTTCCTGCCGGCCTTGATCCCCCCGCCTATCTTGAATACGAGGTCGTGTATCGTCGTGCCCATCGGCACTTCGGCGAGTCCGCCGCGGACGACCTTGCCCGCAAGGGCGAAAACCTTCGTCCCCCTGCTTTTTTCCGTGCCGAATGCGGCGTAGGCCTTCGCTCCGTTGACTATGATCCATGGAACGTTCGCGTAGGTCTCGACGTTGTTGTTATTGGTGGGTTTCTGCCAGAGCCCTTTTTCGGCAGGAAAGGGAGGTCTTATTCTCGGCATCCCCCTCTGCCCTTCTATCGAGGCGAAAAGCGCCGTTTCCTCGCCGCATACGAAGGCGCCGGCGCCCTGTTTTATCTTTATGTCGAAATCGAAACCGCTTCCCAGTATGTTCTTCCCGAGGTACCCCTTCCCCCTCGCCGCCTCGATGGCTATATTGAGCCTGCGTATAGCCATCGGATACTCGGCCCTGCAGTAAATATATCCGAAGTCCGAGCCGATGGCCTTCCCGCAAATTATCATTCCCTCGAGGACCGCGTGGGGATCGCTCTCGAGCACCGAACGGTCCATGAAGGCTCCCGGATCGCCCTCGTCGGCGTTGCAGACCACGTACTTCTTGTCCGCCTTGTTGGCGGCGGCGAAGGACCATTTAAGCCCCGTCGGGAAACCCGCGCCTCCACGGCCCCTCAGGCCCGAGCTTTTGATTTCCTCGACGATTTCCTCCGGCTTCATTTCGCGAAGCGCTTTTCCGAGGGCCTTGTACCCACCGATGCCTTCATATTCGTCTATCGATTCGGGATCGATGGTCCCGCAATTTCTCAGCACGATCCTCTTCTGCTGCCTGAGGAAATCCGCTTCAGTCCCGCCCACCGCTCCCTTCCCGTCCACGCTGTACACGACGTTCCCGTCGTACTCTTCCCCCGCGAGCACGTGTTTTTCGAATATCCCGGCTGCGATTTCAGGAGTCACCTGGCCGTAGATAGTCCTTTGCGCGCCGTCGCGCACCTCCAGCAGCGGTTCCCTGTAACACATCCCGATACACCCGGTCCCGCCGAGCATGAAGGTCCCCGGATTTTCCGCGAGGATCTGCTTCATCCTGTCGTAAACCTGCTGTGCGCCGGCCGACATGCCGCAGGTTCCCATCCCGACAATTACTTTTTTCATCTAAGAACTCCAGATTTCGTGTAAACCCGGTCCATTGCAACATTGCCCTGATTGATTTCCGTTTTTTTCCCGCCCTATCCGGCCGCCGCCACCTTCTGCCCGGCGGCTTTCTCCTTCCTCCGCACTTCCCTCAATAGTTTCCTGAGCGAAGCCGGAGTGAGCTGCCCGTGCGTCTCGTCGTCGATCATGATCACAGGCGAGAGCGAACAACAGCCGATGCAGGCGACGGTGTTGAGGGTGAAGAGCCCGTCCTCCGTGGTCCCGCCCACCTCTATTCCCAGTTCGTCCTCTATCGTGTCGATTATCATCCTCGATCCCGAGACATGGCAGGCGGTGCCGTCACAGGCCCGGATGACGTGCTTGCCCATCGGTTGCAGCCTGAACTGGCTGTAAAAGGTGATGACTCCGTATACCTCCGATTCGGGAATCCCCGTGACTCCGGCGATGTAGTTGATCGCCTTTCGCGGGATGTACCCGAAATGATCCTGGGCTGACTGAAGCAGCGGGATCAGTTCGCCGGGGGCGCCGTCATAACGCCACAGGCGGTAGCTGAAATTGTCCTCTCTGCCAGCCGTATCAATCACTCCCTTCGCCGGCGGTCGCCGGCATCATTCATAAAGATACAGGCCGCCCTTCACGCGAAGGAGGCGGCCTTCCGTTAAAACGAATTTTTCAGATGTCCTGCGAAAAAAAACATCAATCTTCGACGAGCTTTATGATCGTCGCCTCGCGCACCCGAAGCACTCCCTCGATCTGACCCAGCTTTTCGATTATCCTCGGCATGCGGCCAACGGCTCCGTGCCCCGTGACCATTCCAACGAGCTTTGTGCCGCCCTCGATGACGTCGCAGAAAACGACATCGTCGATGAAGAATACCGTCGTGAATATCTGCTGGATGGCGTCCTTGTCGATGTCGACGATTATATAGCTCATCGTGCCGGGCTGTTTCTGCGCCGCCGTGGATGAAGGCCTGGTCTTCACTGTCTGCGAGTATATCTCGATGAACTCGTCGATATCGCGGTCCAGTTTCGGCCTTTCTATCTCAGACAGCGAAACGACCTCCACGTCTTTCATCTTTGCTATCCTCGAGAACAAAGCCTTGATATCGTCCTGGGAGGGAGCCTGAGCGAGGATGATGATGTCGAAATCCCCCCGTACCGCTTCGCAGGTCTGCACTCCCTCGAGCTGATAGAGGGCGTTGTATATCTCCATAGACCTCGAGGCGTCCTCGATCCTTATTGTAAGGTAGGCGCTGACCGACTCCCTTATCGCAGGAGTCGCCCCGGCCTGCGCTTCGGCCGCGCCTTCACCCGTCGATCCGGGTGTAAGATCCTCGAGCGCTCCGACCAGGTCCGGTATTTCGAACGGTTTGTCGAGGTAACCCGTATTGTGTTCCGAAAGAGCGGTCAGCTTCAGGGCTTCATCTCCGAAACCGGTGATCACAAGCACCGGCAGATCGGGATACTGAACCTTTATCACCTTGAGGATCTTCAGGCCGTCGATGTCGGGCATGAAGATGTCCGTCACCAGGCTGTCGTAGGCGATCCCTTTCTCCTTTGCGGTCCTCAATTCGTGTATGGCGGAGATACCGTCAGGACAGGCAGTCACGCTGTATCCTTCCTGCGTCAGCCCCACGGTAAGATTCCGGCGGATCTCGGCTTCATCATCGATTATCAGTACACGACCTTTCAAGACGATCCTCCTGGCTTTTACTGTCATTACAAGACAAAAAAAGAGACATCCGGCCGCCCGGGAAAACCGGGGCAACCTTCTGCTCCACAGTTAAGTTAGTACCCTCGTCTAATATTGTCAATAAATTATGTTTATATCTTACGATCATGCTTAACGCTTTATTTATAAATAGGTTGTAGTCACCCCCGCCCGTCCGCCTTCCGTTGTATAATAAACAGTTTTCCGGACAGAAAATCGGTTATCCAGAGCCCCCCCGTGGAACCCGTTTTCCCGCGAGTAAGGGAAAAGACGGCGTCGCCGAACTGGCCCCTCATATAGAACGACACGTTACGTGAGTCCTTCGCCGTGTCTCCGTACGGATAGTCCTCCCTGTGGATCAGGGAGAACCGTCCCTCATCCGGATCGAATTTCGCGAGAAACAGGGCGTCGTCGCTGTAACTTGCAATCACGATATCCGTCCCGAAAACGAAAAGGTTGTCCGGCCTGTCCCCGAACGGGAGTTTCCACTTCTTTGCCTCCGCGCCCGCGATCCGTTCTATCGTATTTTCCGCATGGCTGATTACGTAAATCGCGCCCTGCGCCCGGCAGATCCGCAGGGGTTGTCTTCCAGTCGCGATCGCGCGGGCCCCGAAGTCTTTTTTATCGATCACCGACACGCTGTCCGAGTCGAAAGCGGTCACGTAGATATTTTCATCGTCAAAGACAAGATCGGTGGCCGTCACGCCGATCTCTACGCGTGAGAGCGCCTTCGAACTGTCCGGATCGACAACCTGGAGCACGCTCGGGTCTTCATCCTTCTCGCCCGTCTTCACCAGGTAAAGGAACCCGGCGCCGGGATCGCCGCGCAGTATCCTCTGCGTCGTCTCCCTCTCGACATCCTCGCCGAGCCTTATCCGTTCGTCGACATTGAAAAGGCGCACCTGGTCCTTAAGCCGGCCGATGAATTGTTCTTCCTTCCCCCAATTGTTCTGCGTGAAATAAAGCGCGCCGCGTTCGTCGAGCGCGAGTTCATGAGCCTGGCGCGGAATACGCCGGTCGTAATAGGACAGGTCAGCCTGATCGATCGTCAGTATCCCGTTTTTAGCGCTCCAGATATAGACGACGGGCCAGTACGACTGGTGCGGCCCGTAGGAGAGATAGATATCACCTTCGGGACCGCGTTCCGCCCTGACGGGATAATCGAAAGGAAGCGGGTGAATATCGTAGCCGCCGTCGGGCCTCACCTCGGCGAAGCCGTCCTCGGAGTCGAACACGAGGAAACTTCCCCTCGATTCGACCTCTATCAGGTCGATGGGCGCCCATCCGGTCCTTATCTTGCCGGTCCTTTCCGTTGCCGGATCGAAAAAGCTCACCGCCGCCCCGAATGTCCCGTTGACGGCCGACGCGCCCTTCGGAAAATATACGAACCCGTCGGCGGGATTGAAAACCATAGAGAACATGTGCGGTATGATCCCAAGCCCGGGGACTCTTTTCACAAGCATTCTCGAGGCGAGATCGATCACGTCGATCTCTCCGAAGGCCCAGCTGGCTATGTAGAGGATCCCGTTTGCGACATCCACCGCGCTTCCGTCGTTGCCGTAGGCGGGCAGCATGATCTCGCTTATCTCTCCGCCCCTGGAAAAATCGACGACATGGACCGACGGGTGATTGTCGTACGGAATGTACACCTCGTCGCGCGCCCTGTTGTAGACGATCCCTACTCCCTCGGTGTATCCGGGCAGGGTGACGATCGTATCGTTTTCCCCCGTCACATCGATGGCGGCCGCCTCGACGACCTTCCTTCCATCGGTCTCCGTCACGATGAAAAGCCGGTGCCGGCCGCCGGCGGACAGGGAGAGCCGTCTCGATGAGGTCATCCTTCCTGTCGCGCCGTCGAAGAGATAGAGGGCCGGGGTCAGCCCGTCCACCGCCACGACCGCTTTGAGCGCCGCATCGGCGATCACCTTCCTGACGGGCGGGGGCGGGGTGGCGTTGAAGTTTATCAGCGCCTCCTCCTTCTCGAGCCATTCGAGCATCCTCATTTTACCTGAAGACGCGGCGTAGAAACCGAGTTCGGCGCACTCTCGCCCCGCGAGGAATACGTTGCCCGTCGTCTCGTCCACCGCTATCGACTCGAACTGCGCCTGCGTGCGCACGGTTTTCGAGGTTCCCGCATCCGCCGAAACGATATAGAAGCAGTTCCTTCCTACAAGGTAGATGTCGCCGGTTTTCCCGCTGAACGTCATGCATTCCGATTTCAGATGCTGGAACCCCCTGCCCTCGACGGGAATATTCCTGACCTTGCCGGTCGCGCAATCGATTATCGAAATGGAGGAACTGAGCGTGTTCGCCGCTATGAGACGCCGTCGGGCTTCGTCGGCTCTAAGGAGAAAAGGCCCCGCGCCGTTATACTCGAACCCCCGGTCGCCGGCGAAATCGACTCTGGTGACGGTAAAGCCCGGATCCACCGGAACTCTCCCGGACGCAGCGGCGCCGCATTCCGGATCGGCCATCAGGGCGAACAGGATCAGGGCGGGAAATATCTTTTTCATTGCCGGTCTTCTCCCCTCTGTCTAGAAACCGAGATTCGCCTGCAGCGCGAACATCAAAGTGCCGTTTTTCATCTGGTAGAGGGTCGGATAGTGCCTGTCCAGATTCATCCCCCGGTTCGTATGAGTCACCGTCAGGAGAATATCCTCCACCGGTTCCCAGCCCGCTCCGGCGTTGTAAAAGGCGTAGAGAAACGCCTCCTCGCTCGAGACTTCCAGATGGTTGAAGTCGAGATCGCATATCAACTCGAAGCGGCGCGGAAGATCGTACGTGGCCTGCGCCCGCATTATCAGCGTCTGGACATCCCTGCCCTGGTATTCCGTATAGACGGCCCACTGGCTGAACGGCCTTTTGAAAGCCTCGAGGGGATAGATATATTCCCCGACCGTCGAGGGCTGGTCGTATATGCTGTTGGAACGGTAATAAAAAAAGTCCGTGGCCGACTTGTACCCCAGGTTGAAATACCTGCCGTAAAAGCGCCGTTCGGCGACAAGTCGGGTCTCGAGGGCCCCCTTCCTGAAACCGTAATCCGCTCCGGCAACATGAGCGCATCGCTTGAGCCCCGACTGGGACGATTCGTTCACCTCTCTTATGCCGAGCTGGGAATAGAACCTGACACCGGCCGGGTGACGCACGGCCGCCGAGAAGTTCATCCCATCGTCCGGGAGATTGGAGAGATGGGATTCGCCTATATAATATTTATAGTATCCCGCCCGCAGGGTCATCTTCAGGGATCCGTACAGGCGGATATCCTTCATCGAAAGGGTGTAGTCGTAAAGATCCCCTATGCCGAGGCCTATTCCCATCGTGAGATCCCCGATCTGGGTATAGCGGGCCTCGAGGCCCCTCCATCCGGCGTAGATCGAGCCGCCCTGCATATCGATATTGTATATGGTCAATCCCTCGCCCAGCTTGAAATCGTCATAGTTGCCGGCGCCGAGACCGAACTCTATCCTATGGCCGGCGACATGAAAAAAGGTGTCGATACAGGCATGGAATTCTGGAATAACCACGATACTTCCCGCGCTGAAAGTCCCGTAAGAAGCCCCCCTGTGTTCCAGGACCAGCCCGGTTGCGATCCTGACCCCGTTCTTTTCCCCCACGAACCTGATATCCGAGTACATCGCACCGTGAAACAGGGGGTTGTCGGTCAATATACCCTCTCCCAGTCCCGGGATGAGAGTGGTCCTGTCCGAATACGCAGTCTCTTTGACGATAAAATCGGGAAGATGAACCGGTATTCTCGTATGGGGGCCGTACTCCTGCTTGAAATACCCGTTGCCTACGGTCAGACCGATCTTCCACGCGTTTCCATTCCAAGGGATTTCCCCGGCGGCCGCCCCTTTACCCGGTATAAGGAACGCCCCGGCGGACACAGCCGCAAGGGCCTTAATGACGGCGGCACGCAATGCTGAAGACGCAATTTTTTTTATCAAGGACATATTCCCCCTTCGTGGATCGCCGGGCGGTTCGTGGCCCGCCACGCGCGGCGACATTCCGCAAACACCATGGCAGGATATACCATCCGGCCCGGCAAAACAATTCCAAAGGCCGGAGCGCCCCCGTCGTGCGGGCCGGGAGGCGATGCGATGGAACTTGAACCTCTTCAATGCCGTATATATGATATTCTAACCGGCGAACGATCCGCCCCCCCCCCCGGAAATCCTGCGGGGGGCGACCTGCCCCGCTCAGGCGGGCCGACCCGGATACCGCTTTTCCACGGAGGCCCCGATGAAAAAGATCCTGTTCGTCCTGATGATCCTCGTCCCCGTGTCGCTCTCTGGAGCGGAGGGTCATGGTTACTACCGGTTCCCCGATATCCACGGCGATACGATCGTCTTCACGGCCGAGGGAGACCTGTGGCAGGTGCCGGCGAAGGGCGGAATGGCCCGCCGGCTGACGACGCATCACGGCATGGAATCGAACGCCAGGTTCTCCCCGGACGGAAAGACGATAGCCTTCACCGGCCAGTACGAAGGACCTTCCGAGGTGTACACGATACCGGTCGAAGGAGGAGTTCCCGTGCAGAGAACCTGGGAAGGCGACAGGGCCACGGTGGCCGGATGGACTCCGGACGGGAAGATCGTCTACTCCACCAGGCAGTATTCCACGCTGCCCAATACGCAGATCGCCCTCATCGACATCGGTTCGAACAGTAAAGAGATTGTCCCTCTCGCCCAGGCGAGCGACGGCGCGTACACACCGGACGGCGTCACGCTGTTCTTTACACGGCTTCCATTCCAGGGGAGCAGGACGAAACGTTACGAGGGCGGCAGGATACAGCATATCTGGAAATTCACGGTGGGCGGCGACGAGGCCATTCCCCTCACCGGCGATTTCCCGGGCACAAGCAAACAGCCGATGTGGTGGGACGGCCGGATATACTTCATCAGCGACCGCGACGGAACGATGAACATCTGGTCGTTGAAGGAGGATGGTTCGGACCTTCGGCAGCACACGTTTCACAAGGGACTCGACGTGGACAGCGCGTCGCTGCAAGGGGGGAAAATCGTATACCAGCTTATCGCGGACATCCGTATCTACGATATCGGCGACGGCAGCGACAACCTCGTACCCATAACCCTCGCCTCAGACTTCGACCAGATGAGACCCAGATGGGTCGCCGATCCGGCCGCTTACATCACCGCCGCGCACCCCTCCCCCGACGGAGATCGCGTCGTCCTGACGGCGCGCGGGCAGGTCTTCGTCGCGCCGGTAGAGAAGGGCAGGCTCGTTCAGGCCACAAGGAAGGACGGCGTGAGGCACCGTTTCGCCAGGTTCATGCCCGACGGAAAGACCGTCGTGCTGCTTTCCGACGAAAGCGGCGAGGTGGAATTCCACACAGCCCCCGCAAACGGGGTTGGAGACGAAAAGACCCTTACCGGCGACGGGAAGACGCTGCGGTTCGAGGGAATTCCCTCGCCCGACGGAAAATACGTGGCCTATACCGACAAGGATTTCATCCTCTGGATACTGGACGTGGAACAGAAGAGTTCGACGAAGATCGACGCATCGGAAAATTTCAATTTTACCGGTCTCGCCTGGTCGCCCGACGGCAGGTGGCTCGCTTACGACGCGACGGCGGACAACCTTTTCAACATAATAAAAATCTACGGCCTCGACTGCGGCAGGATCGAACAGGTCACGAGCGACAGGGTCGACTGCTACAACCCCGCCTGGAGCGCCGACGGCAAGTGGCTCTATTTCCTCTCCGACAGGACCTTCGACAGTGTCGTTCCCGGCCCATGGGGCTCCAGGCAGCCTGAACCTTTTTTCGACAGGACAACCGGGATATACATGGTTTCCCTGAAAAAAGGGGAGAGATCTCCATTCCTTCCCGACGACGAAGCATGGCTCGCGGAGAAGGAAAAGAAGACCGGCGACGATAAGGAAGACAATGGGAAGGGCGGAAAGGACGCGGATAAAAAGGAAAAGGATTCCGAAGAGAAGAAGGTCGCCAGTGTCACGATCGAATTCGACGGGATCATGCAACGGGACATCGGGGTTCCCGCGGGAACGGGCAATTTTGCGAACCTTTCGGCCGGCGAAAACACTCTTTTCTGGACCGATACGCAGACAGGCCAGGCCGACAGCCGCTCTCTCAAGGCCCTGGAGATAAAAAACGTCGATATCGAGGTGAAAACGGTGGTTTCCCCGATGGAATCCTACGAGCTTTCGCTGAACGGAAAAAAGATCATGCTGCGCAAGAGCGGAGCTTTTCACGTCATCGACGCGGGGACCTCCGCGCCGGCCGATCTTTCCAAGACCCGCGTCGACCTCGGCGGCTGGTCTTTCCAGCTGAAGCCTTCTCTGGAATGGCGCCAGATCTTCGTCGAAGCCTGGCGCCTCGAACGAGACTATTTCTACGACAAGGATTTGCACGGAGTCGATTACGACAGGCTTCTTGCGAAATACCTCCCTTACGTCGACAGGGTTACCGACAGGTACGAGCTGAGCGAACTGATCGCCCACATCGTGGGCGAGCTTTCCGCCCTGCATACGTTCGTTTTCGGCGGAGACCTGAGGACAGCCCCCGAAAACATCAGCCAGGGCATGTTGGGGGCCATGTTCGAGAAGGACGTCAAAAAGGACGGATACAGGATAAGCCATATACACAGGGCGGACCCCGACATACAGGCCGTTTCCTCCCCCCTGGCAAGGCCGGACCTTCAGATCTCCGAGGGGGACGCGATTACCGCGATCGACGGCATATCGGTGATGACGGAAATCGATCTGCCGGTTCTTCTGAGGAACAAGGCGGGCAGGCAGGTCCTTCTCACCCTGATGGACGGGAAAACCGGCGACCGGAGAACCGCCATCGTCACGCCTCTCTCGCCCGCCGAGGAATCGGACCTTCGCTACCATGAATGGGAATACCAGCGCCGGCTGATCGTGGATGAAAGAGGAGACGGGCAGATCGGCTACGTCCACCTGAGAGCCATGGGCGGCGACAACATGACCGAGTGGGTCAGGGCCTTCTACCCGGTTTTCGACCGCAAGGGCCTTGTCATCGACGTAAGGCAGAACCGCGGCGGCAATATAGACAGCTGGATCCTCGAAAAGCTCCTGCGCCGGGCATGGTTCTACTGGAAACCGAGGGTCGGCAAGCCTTTCTGGAACATGCAGTACGCCTTCCGCGGCCACATAGTCGTTTTATGCAACGAAATCACCGCCTCGGACGGAGAGGCGTTCGCGGAAGGATTCCGCAGGCTGGGGCTCGGAAAGGTGATCGGAACAAGGACATGGGGCGGGGAGATATGGCTGTCGATGACAAACAACCTTGTCGACAGGGGGGTGGCTTCGGCGGCCGAACTGGGCGTTTATGGACCCGATGGAGACTGGCTGATAGAGGGACACGGCGTGGACCCGGATATCGTCGTCGACAACCTGCCGCACGCCACCTTCGATGGGACGGACGCTCAACTCGAGGCAGCCATAATGCACCTGAAGGAACTTATAGATAAGGAGCCCATAACCGTCCCGCCGGCACCGGAATACCCGGACAAATCGTTCCGGCACTGACGGCCCGGTTCAAACAAACGAAGTGATTGATTTTTTTCTTGTTTTATGTGGAGACATGTATTATTCTTTTTATAGAATACTAATTCAATTGGTAAATCACCCCTCGGAAGGATGATTGCTCTGAATGCGAGAAAACGCATGACGATTGGATTAATTCAACCCATTGCTATGATCCGCCGGCCGAATTCGGCGGAACTCTCCTGCGCGGGCGCGTATCCTTTCACGGAAAACACGTTCGTGCACCATCCAGTCTGTCTGACCCTCCCGCAATACTACGCTTCGTTTTGCCAGAGGAGCGTGGCCACTCTACGGGTCTGCCCGGCGGAAAAATAACCGGCGTGGTGACTGATTCGCCGGACAGACCCGTCTGGCGTTGTATTGCACGGAGGTCGGCTTGAGCACTAAAAGCAGCATCGAAGCCTTCACGGCCCTGGGAATGACCAAAATGGAGGCCGAGGTGTATGTCTATCTCATAGAAAATTCGCCGGCCACGGGATACGCCATAGCGAACGCGATCGACAGGACCAAGGGGGGAACCTACAAAGTGCTCGCCTCCCTTGAAAAACGCGGTGCGATACTTATCGAGGATGCCGAAAAACGACTCTGCCGGGCCGTGCCCCCGGAGGAATTCCTGACGCAGCTCGATCGCGATTTCCAGAGGGAAAAGCAGAAAGCGGTCACCGCCACGAAGAAACTCGACACGACTCCCGCGGGCGAAGGGATCTACCGCCTGACGACGTACGACCAGGTTTTCGAGAGGTGCAGGAAGATGCTGAGGGAATGCAAGGTGGTCGCTCTTCTCGACATCTTTCCCGGCCCCCTCAGGGAGCTTCGGGGGGATATCAAGGCGGCTGCCGCTCGCGGCGTCAAGACGGCGATGATCATCTACGAGAAGGACAGGATCCCGGGCGTATGGACCGTCGTCGAACCGTGCGCCGAGACCGCTCTTAAGAAGGAGCCGTTCGACTACGTCTCCATCAGCGCCGACGGACAGGAATTCCTCCTCGCGGCGATGAACAGGACGGACGGCAGCGTAATCGACGCCTTCTGGTCCGCCAACCTGCTATATTCTTTCTCGATCGGAAGTTATCTCAAGTACGCCGTCCTGGCGGTCATCTACGAATCGCTCGTCACGGAGAACGCGCCTGCCGCCAGGCTGAAGGAAGTCCGCGGCAAATGGTACAAGGCCGTTCCGAACTTCATCTCGCCCGGCTTCAGTTCCCTCGCCGAGGGGCCGTGGACCATGAACAGCCGGAGAAGGTGAACGGGGAAAATGGAATTATCGCGCCGGGAGCGCCGGCCCGGGCCGTGGAAGAACGATCGCACTGCCCCCACATCCCCTCACTACACGGCGGCCTGTCCCGCTATTTCCTCTTGTTCCATACCGGCGACATCGAACGCAGCTTCGAGACGATCTCCCGCGCCATGGCAACAACGTAAGGCGCGTCCTCGATGCTGTTGGAGCGCCCGAGGGTGAGCACCATCGAGCCGTGCACCTCCTCGTGCTTCAGCCCGATCGCAAGAAGAACGTGCGACGCCTGCAGGGTCTGCGACGAACAGGCCGAGCCGGTCGAGACCTGCACTCCGGCCCTGTCCATCAGAAGAAGTATCCCCTCCCCCTCTATCGCGGCGAACCGGACGCTGGCGTGATGAGGGAGCCGTCGCTCCGGATGCCCGGTGAGAAACGTTTCCTCCATCGCGCAAAGCCCCGATATGAGTTCGTCGCGTATCGCCGAAAGGCGCCCGCTCTCCTGCGCCATCTCGATGCCGGCCAGCCTTGCCGCCTCCCCCATTCCCGCGATCGCGAAAACGTTCTCCGAGCCGGACCGAAGGCCCCTCTCCTGCCCGCCTCCGGGCATGACCGTCTGGAGTTTTACGCCCGGCCTCACGTACAGCGCCCCCGCGCCCCGCGGCCCCCCGAGGTCCGGAGAGGATATCGTCAATAGATCGATCCCTTCGGCTTCGACGTCGATCGGAATCCTCCCGGCGGCCGCAGTCGCGTCGACATGAAAGATCGATCCCTTCGACCTGACGATCTCCCCCATCTCTTTTATGGGCTGGATCGTTCCGATTTCGTTGTTAGCGTACATCACCGACGTGATGACGGTCCCTTCAGTCACCATCCCGGCGAGCCTGTCCATGTCGACGAGGCCGTGCCCGTCCACCGGAACGAGATCCGTCTCGAATCCGTTCTTTTTAAGTTCCTTTACGGGGTTGAGGACCGACATGTGTTCGATGGCGCTGCAGAGCGCCCGCCGGCCGGTTTTGCCCGCGTTGCGGTACGCGGCGCCCCGCACGGCGAGGTTGTTCGACTCTGTAGCCCCGCCCGTCAGGACGATATCCTTCGCGCCGGCGGCGTTGACGAGGGCTGCGATGCGGCCCCTCGCCTCCTCTACGGCTTCCCGGGCCTCGAGGCCAAGGGAATGCTGCGAGGAGGGGTTGCCGAACCGCTCGCCGAGGTAGGGCAACGCAAACTCCAGGACACGCGGATCGACCGGGACGGCCGACTGGTGATCCATGTAGATTCTTTTCATATCGTTTCCTTCCGGCGCCCGACACCCGGGACACCCCGAAAGCGCGAAACACGGCGGTTGATATCGTTCGAAGCGGCGCGCCGCAGGAAGGTTCTCGCCGTCAGAAGCCCGGCGCCGGGAGAAAACAGGCGCCACGGTAACCCCGGCGCCGCCGGAAAATCCGGCGCCGTCAGAAGCTGATCACCGCGCCCGCCTCGAGCGCGAGATCGTTCAGTGTCGCCGCGCCCACGATCTTCGCCTCCGGGATGAAATTCCCCTTTGGAATCCCGAAGAGCTGCGTGCTCTGCTCGCACACGTATAGCTTCACTCCCGCGCTCACGGCCTGATCCATTATCGTCTTGAGCGCGGGGAAATTTCCGACCTTGACCTTCTCCGCTTCGCCCTGTTTGACGACCGTGACGCCGTTTATCATGAAAAATATCGACGCCTCGATATCCATCGCGCCGGCCGCCATACCGAGTATGAAGGGCGAATAGAGCCTTTCGGGCCGATCGACGCCGCATGTCTGCACGTAGAGTATCTTCTCCTTTTTCCCTGTCACTTCATGCCCCTTTCCTTATCGCGAAGATGAGGATCGTTCCATCCTTCGTGAATTCCACGATCTCGTTGCCGGTCCGTTTCGCCCACCGCAGAAGATCCTCCTCGGCGGCCGGATCGTCCGCCTTTACCAGCAGCACCTGTCCCGGCTCGAGCCGGTCGATCCGTTCCCTTGTCATCGTTACGGGCATCGGGCAGTAAAGCCCCACGCAATCCAGCTCGTCGTCGGGCCCGGTCACAGTATCCTCCCGTCGACCGAAACGGTAATCTCCTCCATGTCGATCTTTTTCCCCGCCTTCTCGAGAGCCTTCCGGACCATCGCCGTCGTGCCGCCGCAGCACGGGACCTCCATCCTCAGGATGGTGATCGAGGCGATCCTGTGCGCCGTGAAGATCGCGGCGAGCTTGTCGATGTATTCGTCCGCGTAAGGATCGAGCTTCGGACAGAACATGACCACGACGCGGCCCCTCACGTACCTGCGATGGAAATCCGCGTATGCGAACGGCGAACAGTCGGCAGCTATCAGAAGGTCGGCGTCATCGAAATACGACGCGGCGGGGTTGAGGAGCTTGAGCTGCACGGGCCACTGCCTCAGTTCGCTCTCGATCGCCCCGCCTGCAAGCGGAGCCGCCGCCGGACCAGGGGCCGGGCCGCTTGAAAAACCGGAACCTACGCCGGATTTTCCCGCATTCTTGACGGAACTGCCGGACCGGATAACGCCGGCAAGGCGGTCCGAAGCCGGACAGCGCCCCTTCTCCCCGTCGCCGTTACCGTAACCGGCCGTGTCGATCCCCTTTTCCTCCAGGAATTCGACGGCCTCCGCCAGGTAACCCTTTTCGTCATGATCGTAAAGATGCTTCAGATGGGCGAGGATCGTGTTCCTGCCCTGCCGCGAGATGTTTTCCATAACCTTTCGCTCGTCGTACGGTTCGGCCTCCCTCTCGACGATCGAGATGGCGCCCTGCGGGCACGTCCCCATACAGGCGCCGAGGCCGTCGCAGAAAAGATCGCTGACAAGACGCGCCTTCCCGTCGATGAGTTGCAGCGCTCCCTCCGGGCAGTCCGGAATGCAGGCGCCGCACCCGTCGCACTTATCCTCGTCGATCGTGATGATCTTTCTTTTCACCGATGCACCCTCGCGTGATACTTGTTTCCTTCAGGCGCGGCAAAACGGAGCGGGCGGCGCAGGCGTCAGGGCAATCCCGGTTCGCGGCGCCGGGAACCATCAGCCCTTTCCGTCCCTCGCCTTCTTTATCTCCTGCGCGATCCTGACGACATGCTTCTGTTCCTCCCCTATCAGCATATCGATCCTGTCCGCCCCTAATTCCCTGCGCGTCATCGCCTTCATCGCGTAAAAGAAAAGGATTGTGTCCTTCTCGAATGTCAGCGCGGCGCCCAGGGCTTCCACCTCGTCCTTGACCCCCGCGGCCGCCTTCTCGGCCTCTCCAACGTTGGAAAAAAGCCGCGATTTCACGATCGCGTCGAGATATAGTTCGCTCAACCCCTCCGAATCGACGACCGGCTCGGAAACCTTCTTCCCCGCCAGTTCCTCGCGCATGCGACTGAACGTTTCCCAATGGCTCTTTTCTTCCTTCGCCAGATATTCGAAAGCCTTCCTGATGCCGGGATCCTTCGCCAGTTCGGCCGCCTTCCTGTAGAAGGCCTCGCCGTTTTTCTCGACGTCCATCCCCATCCGGAAGACCTCGTCGGCGTTGAAACTTATTTCCATCCGTACACTCCTGTGTCGCTCCGCGCGCAACGCGGCGGGTTCCACCGGCTCATGGGCCTCCGGGCTCCCCCGCATGGCTCCGCGCGCGCGCCGAAACGGGTTACATCATTTCGAACATATCCTTGCTGACCCCGCATTCCGGGCAGACCCAGCTGTCCGGAAGATCCTCGAACGACGTCCCCGGTTCGATGCCCGCATCGGGATCGCCCCACTCGGGATCGTAGATGTAACCGCAGATCGTGCACTTCCATTTTTCCATCGCATGACTCCTTTCGTCTGAACGGTTCATTCCTCCATGAACGAAGAGGAATCCATGTCGAACCAGTAAAAACCTCCGACGAGCTGATTTCTTTCAGCGTGCAGGAGATTATAGTGGCCCTTTTCCTCCTCGGCGAGCGTAAAAAAGAACTTCTTCAATTCGGCGTCGACCTCGGCGCGGGCGCGCTCCGTGTAGAAATCCATCGCTCGGGATTCCGCCTCGATGGCGATATCGAGCGCCGCCATCGCGCCGGTCTGCGCTTCGACATCGAACCCCGTTATCTCGGCTTCCCTCAGTTTCCTGTTGTCGGTTTCGAAACGGCCGAACAGCCTTTCGTGCCACAGCTCGAGTTTTTCCCTGTGCCCCTCCTCGTCCCGGGAGAGCTGCAGGAACCGTTTCTTGCCCTGCGGATTGTCGATCCTGCCGCCGATCGCCAGGTAAAAATCCCTCGCGCCGATCTCCCGGTATATGGCCCATTCGAGCGATTCCTTCAGTCCTTCGTTCACGATCTCACTCCTTGTCCTTTTTCGCCGCGACGAGCACTATGGTCACCTCGTCGTTGAGCGGAGTATCCCCCGCAAAATCCCTCAACCTCTCCAGCAGGGCCGTGATAATACGGTCCGGCGGATTTCCCGCCGATTCCTTCAGCACGTCGGAGACCCGCTCGCGGCCGAACATGTCTCCGGCGGCGTTTCTGGCCTCTATGATACCGTCCGAAAAAACACAGAAGACGTCGCCCGGGTTGAACGGAACGGTCGCCTGCCTGTACGGATGCTCGGCGTCGATTCCGACGACGAGCTGAGTATTAAGAAGGGACTCGATGCTCCCGCCGTCTCTTATCACGAACGGCGGCTCGTGCCCGGCGATCGTGTACGTCATTTCCCTTGCGGCCGTATGAAACAGGGCCGCTATCATGGTGAGGAAAACGCCCTGCCCCCCGAACTTCCCGTTTACCATCCTGTTGAGATGCTTTACAACGTTGCGCGGCAAGAGAAGATCCGACTCCACGCCGGAAGGCCCCGCCGAGTCGATGTATTCGCCCAGCACCTTGTTCGCGAAGGCGTTGATCGCCGTCGTTTCGAGCCCGTGCCCCATCGCGTCGTACAGGGCGATGAACGATCCGGCCACCCCGTTCCTCTTGTCCTTGAGAACGAGGGTGACGACGTTGTCCCCCCCGACGAGAAACGCGGGAAGGGCCACCGAGCAAACCTCGAGACACGGCGAAACATCGATAAATCTCACCGGCGGTTCGGCCGGCACGGGGTAGGCGAGGGTGGCGCCCTTATCCGAGCTCCATTCCTCGTTCCATCCTTTCTCGATTGCGATGTATTCGTTCATAAGAAGTCGCCTGTGCCTTCGCTCCTCCTCGGCGAGCCTCGTGAGAAGCCCCGACACTTCCGGGGGAAGCGATTCGTCCTCGCTCTGCTTGTAGTAGTAATTGAAGGCCGCCGTCTCACGGAGTATCGCCTTCGAAAGGATGTTCAGAACCTGCCGGACATCGCTCATCATTCCCTCCCGTTGACGATCCGGCCTATCCTGCGGCCCGATTCCCTGATTTCGCCCAGATCCTTTTCCCCGGGTATGTAGTTGATCCGTATTTTTTCGACGGGCAGATCCCATCCGAGGGACCGCATGATATCCTCCACCTCCCCGATCGACTGCCCGCCCCATCCGTACGATCCGAAGGCGAGAGCGATCCTTTTTTTCGGGCGAAGCCCCTTTACGTATGTCATCAGGGCCCCCACGGTCGGGAGCATGCCGTTGTTCAAAGTCGGAGATCCGATCAATATGGCGCGCGAATCGAGCATGTCGGCGACAACATCGGAGATGTGCGCCGTTTTGAGGTTCCTTCTCGTCACGGGAACTCCCTCGTCAGTAAGGCCGTCCTCGAGTTTGAGGGCGATCTTCTCCGTCGATCCCCACATCGAATCGTACACGATGAGCGCCTTGGGCAGGGTTTCATTTCGCGCCCACTTCGCGTACTCTCCGAGGATCTTCGGAATCATCGATCGCCAGATCAGCCCGTGGCTCGTCGCGATCATATCCATCTCCAGGCCGGCGAGCGCCTCGAGGGCCTTCCCCGCCTGGTCGCCGTACGGCATCACGATGTTGGCGTAGTATTTCGCCGCCTCTTCCCTCGCTATATCCCATCCCACCTCGTCGTCGAACCGGGCCGCGGAGGCAATGTGCTGCCCGAAGGCGTCGTTCGAAAAGAGTATGTTCTCCTCCTGAAGCCAGGTAACCATGTTGTCGGGCCAGTGAACCATCGGTGTATGGACGAACCGCAGGGTCCTTTTTCCTATCTTCATCGCCTCGCCGGATGAGGCGGCGTGAAAATCCCAATCCTTCCCGTAATGGCGCCTGAGTCCCTTTTCCCCCTGCACGGAGGTCACAACCTTCGCCCGCGGGGCTATCTCGAGCATCCTCGGCAGCGATCCGGAATGATCCATCTCGACGTGATTGGATACGATGATGTCGATCCGGGAAGGATCGGTGATCGCCGAGATGCGCGCGATCATCTCGTCGAAGAGATACGTCTTGACCGTGTCGATGAGAACGGTCTTTTCATCGATGATAAGGTATGCGTTGTAGGTCGTGCCGCGCTGCGTGAGGTAGCCGTGAAAATTCCTGATATCCCAATCGATCCCGCCGACCCAGTGGATACCGGGCTTCAACTCCGTCCTGTGCATTCGAACACCCCGCTTTTACAGGCCCCGGAAATCACTTCTTCCTGCAATCCGAGCACGTGCCGTAGAGATACGCCTGTATCTCGTCGACCTTGTGCCCGTTTATCTCCTCTTTCATAATGATGGGACAGTCGCCCGGACAGTCGAACACCATGTCCAGTACATTCCCGCAGGCAGTGCAGAGAAAATGGTGATGCCGCCCCGGAGTCGGATCGAAGCAGACCTCTCCCCTCTTGCGTATCGATAATTCCTGGATCTCACCGATCTCGTTGAGAAGTTTGAGTGTCGAGTAGACGGTTGCCTTGGACATCGTCGGGTAACGCCCCTTTATCTCGCCGTATATCTCATCTACGGTGGGATGCTTGCTGCTGGATATGAGACTTTCGACGATGGCCATTCGTTGAGGAGTAAGGGTTACCCCCTTTTCCTTCAATCTCTCAAATATCGGTTCCATCTTTGGACCCTTTCCTGATTGATAAGAAAACATCCGATAACTGTTATTAAACTATATTTGTTATAAAATAAAAGAAAGGGCATGTCAAGAAGTAAATTCATGCCATTATTATATCTTATACTGAAACCCGGCCCGGCGGACACGTTCCGGTTTTTTGATAAAAAAGGGGGCGGAATCACGCTTATACCGCCCCCTCGAAGGGATCATTTGACGATATCTCACGCGTAGTGACAGAGGTTACCCGGCGGCGAGAGCCGGCCCGATCATTTTCGCCGGAAAAACGATCACCCGGGAATCTGGTCCTGGGCAACCTTCTTCAGCTTGTCGTTGGCCATGATGGCAATCTCGACACGGCGGTTCGCCTGGCGGCCATCCGGCGTGTCGTTGCTTGCGACAGGCTGGATCTCGCCGTAGCCGAAGAGCGTGAACCTTATCGGATCGACGCTCGCCGAGGCGAGCCTGGCCGCTACTGACTCGGCTCTCTTTCTCGAAAGATCCATGTTGTATTCCTCGGTCCCAGTCGCGTCCGTGTGCCCTTCGATGAGGATCGACGTGTCGCCGTACTTGTTGAGAATCGTCGCGAGCCTTTCGAGATCGCTGACGGCCACCGGCTGCAGCGTGGCCCTGTCGACGTCGAAGAGAATCCCGGAATCGAAGGTTATCTTTATGCCTTCGCCGACACGGGTCACCTTAGCGCCCTGGATGTCCCTCTCGATCTCAGCCGCCTGCCTGTCCATGTAATCGCCGATATAGGCGCCGGCGGCACCGCCGATCGCCGCTCCGACGATCGCCCCGATGACGGTGTTCCCCGATTGCCTTCCAATCGCGGCGCCGATTATGGCCCCCGCCGAACTACCAATCACCGCGCCCTTCTTGCTCCGGCTCATCTCGCATCCTACAGCCGCTGTCAGAAGAGCTGCGATCAGGGTTAACACGAGTAATTTCTTCATCTCATCCCACCCTTTCCCGCACAGGGTCACTGTGCCGATGTTACATTGACTTGCTTTAAATGTAAAAATAGCCGATTCACCGGGGATTTCAAAAGAATTTTCTCCTCCACGCGAGACCGGGCCGGTACCGAACGGCCCTAATAAATAAGGAGAGGAAAACCTGATGGATCTCCTCTCCTCATTCCGAAGTCGGGATATTGACATCCCAACCGGCTGGCCCCCTTCAGCAGGAGGGTTCTCTCTGCCCCGGACACGGGGCGGACTATACAGGGTCCGTCCGGGGATCCGGGCGGACGCTCGAACTCACCTTAGAAGTATCAGCTTTCTCGACGAAACCTGGCCCTCTGCAAGGAATTTCGCGAAATAAACGCCGCTTGCGAGCTGCTTTCCATTATCGTTTTTCCCGTCCCAGTCCATCTTGTGGACACCGGCTTCCGTAAGGATACCGGGGACAAGTGTTTTAACCTTGTGGCCGGCAACGTCATAGATCACCAGTGTGACCCTTGCGTCCCTTGCCAGAGAAAATTCTATCGTGGTCCATGGGTTGAACGGGTTTGGATATGAACCGCGCAGCATCGTCTTTATACCGGGTCCGGGATGATCGTCACCCACGGTGTTATCCACGATCCCGGCAAGCCGGATGTCGCGGCATTCGAATCCCTGGTCGTCGATCGTTACCACTTCCATCAGGTACAACCCGCCCGGGAACGGAGACGTATCGATGTGCAACGTGTCCACGATCCCGTTCCCCCTGACCGGTCCGGAATTGACGATTATCCATGGAGCCCGAGACGCCGCCTTGAGCAGCCTTCTAGTCATCGGCGTGGCTCCAGGCGCAGGTTCCGGCGGCGAGACCTTGACATAACCGGTCACCTTGCCGTCTCCTCCCGCGCCGTCGAGGTCGTACCCATCCGTTGTGGGCGAGCCGCCTCCCGAATTATCCAGCGGGTAATCGTTGTCGGCCTGTTCCCCGCCGCCCCATGGATCCATGAAATCGATCCCGGTCGCCGGGGGCGTTTCGGAATTATCCGTGTGCGTCGAGCCAAGGGTCACCGCGTGACCTATGGTGTCGCCGGCCGCGGTTGTATCCTCGATAATAACGATCACGTCCTCGCTGTCCGATTGGAATTCCCTGAACATCTCTGCAAGATCGGTCGCGTCATCGACCGGTTCGTATCCCACATCCCATCCGGACTGGCCGTGTCCGTCGAGATAACTTTCTATTCCGGACACCATCTCGTCCGGAGTCGTACCGGCGCTGTCGGTCCCCATCGCGCGCTGAAGTTCTCTGGCGATATCCTCGCCGCTCTGTTCCGGTTTAGCCTCGTCTCCGCCCGGATTGTCGAGGCCGGGATATCCGTTGTCGGCGAAATACTTCAGGCACGACGCGGTCGCCGACGGCCCGCAGGAAACGGAATCGAGATCGGTACCGAGACCGAGCTGGTCGACCGGCGTGAGTGTCCTCGCGAAATCGACCTTAAGTGGAAATATCTGCAACGTGCCGATGCCTGGCACGGGCAGTTCGTCATCGAGCCTGTACGTTATGTCGAAGAACGAATCGATATCGAAATTCGCGATCGAATCGCGGGGGATGTCGTGGAAAACCGGTATCGGCGGGATCGCGTCGACCCAGACATCGACGGTATCCCTCAAAAATCCATACGGAGGGATGAGGAGCGCCGTTTCGAACTGAACGCATTGTCCCTCGAATGGATCGGAACCCGGATCGAAGTATCCCGTCCATCCGTCCCCCGAACCTTCCGGATATATGGTGGAAAAACCGGGGGCCGATCCATCCGTATCGATGGCGAAAATGAGAAATGGCCCGGGATAGCCGCATACCCTGTAACTGAATATCGCCTCGGTCGCCTCGTAATCGCCGGACAATCCGGCCGATACCGCAATGAGTCCTTCCTCGCCCACCTCGGCCACCTCGGACCTGTACGCGGTCGAAACAATGGCATGAACCTCGGGCTCGTAGTACGGGACCATCTCCTGCTCCCATGACAGGATGCGCCCGACCTCTATGCCGTCGAGGTAGAGCGGAATGGGCGGCATCCCTTCAGGCGTGGCGAAACGGTCGAAGTATGGAGGCCAGCTGTTCGCCATCCCCACGAGGTGAAGAGGCATGCTCATCGTCAGCGTCTCTCCGGGAAACTGTGGAACCTGCACTTCCAGAAATATGTCGAAGAAGCTCTCAATCCACGGATCGTGTTCCGGAAGGAACGTTTTGCCTAGGCTGGCGAAAGAATGAGCTTCCCATATCTCGTACCCCGTACGGTTGCGAAGGTTGCAGGTATCGATCTCCGAATCGATCTCGAACGGAAACGCTTCGCTCCAAATGTATCTGGATCGCCCTGCTAACCTGACTCCGATCGTATCCGGCCACTCGAACTCGAACTCGGCTTCTACGTCCAGAAATACGTCACATGTGTCCAGACCCGCCATAACGGGGGATCCGATTCCCTGAAAAAGAACCACCGCCATCGTAAAAGCCAGAATAAAAGGAAGCTTTCTCAAGCAGAAACTCATCGGCCGACCTCCGGGGCTGAGACCAGAAACAGCTTGAACAATTTCAAGGGAAAACAAGGCCGGCTGCATGGTTCTGAAGATGATATTCCAAACGATGAATATTCGCCTTTCCGGCCTTCCCCCTTCGACCCCCAAAACGGCGGGATTTCTTGTGACGTATTGTATCATAGATTCCGGTATTGTTCAATACTTATTAGGTGTTATTACTCATGCCGCTCATACCGCGCGATAGATCCTCTTCATGGCCGTATCGATCTCCGGGTACCGGAACTCGAATCCTGCGGCGAGAAGCCTTGAGGGAATCACGCGCATCCCCGAAAGGATCAACTCGTCGGCCATCTCTCCCAGCGCGACCCTGAGCAGATGCGCCGGCACCCTGAACCACGACGGTCTTCCGATCGCTCTTCCGAGCGCTTTCATGAGTACGGCGTTTCTTACCGGCACCGGGGATGTAAGATTGAACACTCCCCTTAAGTTATCATTTTCCAGAAGATACAGCATCGCCCTCGCCTCGTCCTCGAGATGAATCCAGGATACCCATTGTCTTCCGCTGCCGAGGGGACCGCCGAAGAACAATTTCATCGGGGTTTCGAGACGATTCAACAGAAGGCTCCCCCTTCCGATGACCAATCCGGACCGGGCAACGACGTGCCTGATCCCCATGGAAGCGGCGTCCATGGTCGTCTTTTCCCAGCGTTTCACGACCCCGGCGAGAAAACCTCCCCCGCTTTCGCCTCCCTCGCTGATCAGCGCGTCGCCCTTGCCGGCGTAATAACCAAGAGCAGACCCCTGTATGATAACGCGCGGCTTTGCCTTCACCCTTTCGAGCGCTTCCAGAACCGCCATCCCCGCCTCTATCCTGCTGTTCAGGATCTTTTTTCTGACACCCTCGTTCCACCTTCCCTCCCCGATATTCGATCCGGCAATATTGATTATCGCGAAGGCTCCGTCCAATTCCTTCATCCAGCCCCCGACCGATCTGCCGTCCCATTCGACGAATTTCACTGACTCCCCGGCCGCTCCGAATCCTCTTTGAGGGCCGCGGGTTAACCCGCGGGATAAAACAACCGGCGAAAATCCTTCGCCGGGCAGCAGGCGGCACAGTTCACGGCCGATAAAGCCGGTTCCCCCCGTTATCAACACCCTTTTTTCCACATTCTTGTCTTTCATGATCATGATACCGGTCCCGCCGGGAACGCCGACGGCGCCCCGCCGTTCCTGAAAATCCGCCGCGGCACCTGCCTTTTCGTACTTTCCCGCCGCTTCGCCGGCATTACAGGTCCCTGCCCTTCCCGGAATCCGTTATCTCGACGAGCTGTTCAGGATAAGGTTCGAAATAAGTCTGATCCTCGAGATACCCGGTCCCGAATCTTGCTATCCACGACCTGACCATATAGAGCGGAGAGCTCAACGGGATCTTCCCCGCCCTGTATTTTTCAAGCGCTTCCAGGAAGAAGGCTTTTTCGCCGGCAGTGATCTTCTTCGAGAAATATCCCAGGGCGTGCATCAGCACGTTGATGTCGGACGCGTATCTTGGAGGTCTCTTCAGGGCCGCGTGGAGTCCCGCCCCGTAGAGGTCGAACGCTTCCGCAGCGGGCCTGTGTTCGTGATTTGCGACGATCCGTCCAAGCTTCCTCATCTCCGTCTGGTTGTACGACATGAGAAGAAGCTTGTTTTCGGACTGGAATTTCACCAGACCCTTCATCGTTGGAACGGAGCGTTCTTTTCGGAAACGGGTTATCGCAAAGAGTCTTGTAAGAAAATGCTCCCTTATCCTGAAATTGTTGAGCCTGCCCTCGTCCTCCACGGCGAGATCGCCGTACCCTTCCATGACGGCTTCCCCGAAAAACCCGCCTCCTTTTCCGGAAGGCGCCTTTGCATCGGCCGCCCCGTATATCTTCACGTCGGCAAATCCGCAGGAGGGAGAACGGCTCTTCAGTATGAATCCGTCAACCTCGCCCAGGGTTTCGAAGAATTTCTTTATGAAACCTCGCATATCGGCAGTGATATCCCGCCCCGTGGACGGTTGCACGAGGCGCCGGTCCGCATCGAATCCCGTTATCCTTATCGGGTCGCGGGGAACGCCGAGACCGGCCTCCACCTCCGGACAGACAGGCACGAACTCGACAAAAGGCTTGAGCATCCTTACAATCGGGGACGAAATCATCTGCCCGTTAAACCTGCAGTTGTCGAACTCCAGGCACCTGCTGACCACGACCCTCGGTTTGATCATTCCCGACAATACGATCTCCTTTCTCCGAATCCGGCAATTACGCCATGGCGATCATGCGACCGGCATTTGTTCAACAAATCGTTGCCACGGCGACGCCGCGTTATTGCAATGCCTTGTCCCTGAATTAATCCTTTCACGAGCCCCGAGGCGAACGCTACCAGATGCCGGCGCATTAATCAATTCCTAATAGTGCGATTGAAAATCATTTCACCTCCCGGGCGGCAATTTCTCGATGGGAGGAACCGGTGCATCGCCACGCGACGTATGCGTAAATTACCCGGTGGACATGACCGCTTCTTTTGTTCTATCCTTGTCATGATATTTTCCGGAAACAGTTGCGCGCCGGCCCTCGGCCGGTCAAACGGGGAGTGGGGAAATGATAAGAAGAATCGTTCTGACGGTTATCGCCGTTCTGATTCTCGGCGCCGCCGCCCAGGCGGCCGGGGGAGACTTCGGTCTCGGCATCATAGTCGGTGAACCGACGGGATTCGTCGGAAAATTTTACGTCTCGCGAAGAAACGCCATAGACGGCGGGATCGCATGGTCTTTGGAGAAGAACAACTACATGCATTTTCACGGCGATTATTTATTCCATAACTTCGATCTCATCCAGGTGGATGAAGGCAGGATGGCGCTCTACTTCGGCATCGGAGGCAGGATCGCCCTTGTCGATCACGCCGACGATCACGTAGGCGTCCGCTTCCCGCTCGGATTGAACTACATCTTCGAAAACGACATGTTCGACATATTCGCGGAGATCGTGCCGATCATGGACATTGCGCCCGAGACGGATTTCGATATCGAGGGAGCGCTGGGGGCGAGATACTACTTCTGATCGCCTTCTGATCGCCCGCGGAAGGATAACAAAGGACGGTGGTTGCGGAGCTCGTCAGACTCCCAGTTCCTTTTTCATCTTCATCAGGTAGACTATGTGCTGCTGTTCTTCCACGATCAATTTGTCGGCGATCTCCTTCATCTTTTTATCGACGAAGCGCGACAGCCCGTTGAAGAACAGAATGGCGTCCTTTTCGAACCGGATCCCCAGGTCCAGGGCCGCTTCGGGTGAATCCACGAGACTGGCGAACCTCGCCGGCGTTATCACATCGTACAGCTCGCTGTCCACGAGAGCCTGCATGTATGCCTCGACCTCGCCCTGATAAGTTTCCGCGTAATTGGCGCTCCTGACGCTTTCCTTGATCTTCCCGAATCTTACAATATGTTCTTCCTCCCAGTCCCGCAGCCGGCTGAACAGGGCGGCCAGTTCCACGTTGTGTTTGAATTTATCCGCCGCAAGGGCGTAGAAATCCCGCCTCATTTTCTCCTTTTCAATTCCTATATCGACTATATCGGCGGGCTGAAGAATACCCATCTCATTTCCTCCTTGAATCCATTTATGAAAACTTCTTTGACGTGAATCCTGTGATCCAGTATACATTACACTATATGACAGGGCCTCTGACAATCAATAAAAATTACGGCATCGTACTCTTCCGGACAATCTCTCCCGGACAACCACCAAACACCACTACGGACAACCCCGGACAACGAAAACCCGGACAACCCCGGGCAACCCCGGGCAACCCCGGGCAACACAACCATGCCATCCCGGACATCCCGGACAACCACCCCGGACAACACCCCGGACAACCTCAAATTGACATCGACCGGGGTTGTTGATATAATAATCCGGTCATCGGGGAACAGGTTTACTGAGGATTTTAGTGGCCTATTCCCCGTTTTTTCCTTTTCCCGGGGAAAGAACAATGGTAAGAAAGCTCGTGCTCCTGAGATGACCGAGAACCCGGAAACGCGCGGGCATTACCCGCCCGTTTCCGCAAACAACCTTGTACAGCGGCGCGGCTCACCGGCAACCCGGCCGCACCCGCGGGTTCGTGGAAGCGGCCTTATCCCGGGACGTACCGGCCCGGCGAAATCGCCTCGACCGCGAATTCGGGAAAAAACCGTGAACGGGAAAAAAGCGATTATAAATTCTTCCCGCATCTCCGGAATATTTTTTACGGCCGCGCTCGCTGCCGCCATTTTCACCTGCGTCGCAGGATCCTCGTCGGCGGAGAGTCTCAAGGATCTGTCGGGGAAATGGAGCTTCCGGCGGGTTGGAGGATCCGAATGGATGGACGCCTCCGTGCCCGGCTGCGTACATACCGATCTTTTCGCCGCCGGCAAGATTACCGACCCATATTACGGTTGTAACGAAGAAACCCTGCAGTGGATCGGGAACGAAGACTGGGAATACGAGAAGACCTTCCTGATTGAATCGTCGCTGCTGGAATATTCGCATCACGAGCTGGTCTTCGAGGGCCTCGATACGTATGCGGATGTCTATCTCAACGGCTCGCATATTCTTTCGGCCGACAACATGTTCAGGGAGTGGCGCGCCGACTGCGGAACCCCGCTGCGCGCCGGCGAGAACACGATCAGGGTCGTCTTCCATTCCCCTCTTCCCATCGAGGAGCGGTGCGCCGGCGAATATCCATACCGTCTTCCCGGCGGCAACAGGGTCTTCACCAGGAAGGCCGCCTATCATTACGGATGGGACTGGGGACCCCGGTTCGTCACATCCGGTATCTGGAAACCCGCGCATCTCGAGGCATGGGAGGGCGCGAGGTTGAGGAACGTTTCGTTCATCCTCGGGCGGCTGAAAGAAGGACTTCCGGAGAAAATACGCGATCGACAGGGCGGCAAGGAATTCACGTCCGCCGAATACGTCGCAAGACTCGAGATAGAAGCCGATCGCCAGATTGAAGCGGCGGTAGAAATAACCGTCGACGGCGAAATGACGGCGATCCACGAACCGGGAAGAGCCGGCGAAGCGAGCGACCGCCCCAGCGTCGACCTGGGTCGCGGCAATAACTCCATCGATCTGAATTTCGAGATCCCCTCCCCCGAATTGTGGTGGCCGAACGGAACGGGGGAGCAGCGTCTCTACGAAATCCGGACTGCGTTGTTCGTCGATGGAAAGGAAGCCGTGGCGATCACAAAATCGGTCGGAGTAAGAACGGTCGGCCTTGTGACGGAACGCTCCGGCGGGGGGGAAAGCTTCTATTTCACGATCAACGGCAGGCCCGTCTTCATGAAGGGGGCGAACTATGTCCCGATGGAGAGTTTCCCCTCAAAGGTCGATTATAAAAAATATGAATCCCTTGTGGAAAGTGCCGCGGATGCGAAGATGAACATGCTCCGCGTCTGGGGCGGCGGAATCTACGAAAACGATATCTTCTATTCGCTTTGCGACAGGCACGGAATCCTCGTCTGGCAGGATTTCATGTTCGCCTGCGCGATGTATCCATGGGACGAGGGATTTCTCGGCAACGTGAGGATCGAAGCGATCGAAAACGTCCGGCGTCTCGCCGACCATCCATGTATCGCCCTATGGTGCGGCAACAACGAGATCGACGAGGCCTGGCACAACTGGGGCTGGCAGGACGGATACAAGGAAGCCGAAACAGCCGATATTTGGGAAGGGTACGAGAAACTTTTTCATCGAATCCTTCCTGAAATCGTGAATGGATGCGCCGGCACCGCCCCATACATTTCATCCTCGCCGAAATACGGCCGCGGCGACAGGCGCAGCCTCACCGATGGCGATTGCCATTACTGGGGCGTATGGCACGACGCGGAACCGTTCGAAATTCTGAACGACAAGACCGGACGGTTCATGAGCGAATTCGGATTCCAGTCCTTTCCGTCGATGGAGACAATGGCGCGTTTCTCGGGCTTGAGCGCCGAGGCACCGGCTATCGAGTGTCTCGAATCGCCCGAGTTGCTCTGCCATCAGAAGCATCCTAGGGGAAACCAGCTGATCCTCGAATACATGCGGAGGGATTTCAAGGTTCCGAGACGATTCGAGGATTTCGTTTACGTAAGCCAGCTCCTTCAGGCCCGCGGCGTCAGGATGGGCATCGAGGCCCAGAGACGCGCGGCCCCCTTCTGCATGGGTTCGCTATACTGGCAACTGAACGACTGCTGGCCTGTGGCCTCCTGGTCGGGCATCGATTACTTCGGAGAGCGCAAGGCCCTCTATTATCAGGCGGCGAAATCCTTCAGCCCGCGGCTCATCTCCCCCGTGGTGGAGAATGACACGATAAAAGTTCATTTCGTCTGCGATACGGCCGATTTTTCCATCGACACGCTGCGTCTCGACCTGATCGATTTCCATGGTAAGGTTCTTAAGAAAACCGCCACGGAGATCCCCGCCTCGCTTGAGGCAAACAGGCTGGTGTATAAAATTCCCCGGCAGGAGATGCTCGGGGATCATGATCCGGGTGCCGTCGTCCTGAAGTGCGAGCTTTTGCGCGGCCGTGACACGGTGACGAAAAATCTTCTCTACTTCGCTTCTCCGAAAAATCTGGTTCTTCCCTCCCCGTCCATTGAAACGATAGTCCGCGAATTTTCCGGCGGTGGCGGCTATCTGATTGAACTCAGGACCGACGTGATCGCCAAGAACGTATACCTGTCGATGCAGGGTTGCGGTGGAACATTCTCGGATAATTTTTTCGACATGCTTGCGGGGGATAGTGTGACGGTCTTCTACGAAACAAAGGAAAAACTCGCGGATGCCGGGAAGAGGCTTATGATAAAGACTCTGGCAGATGTCCAGTGAAAGAATGCAGCTTTTACCGAGCTTCTCTCGTATTTTGTAGTTCGAAATAATCTTGCCGATTATCGCAATCTTCCGGCAAATCCACCCGTTCAATGCAACCGCAAATCCACAGGCAGTGTAATCGGTATGCAACTTTTTTCCGCCCATTGAACAACTTAACACCACCCGGGGTGCAGGTACGGAGAAGTTGACTGATGTGTCAATTTAATGTACAATCAGGCCGGTTATTCAACTTACCATTATGTTGTGACTATTGATCCTCCAAGGTGATGGGTGGTTCACTCTGTCCTTGGAACGAAGTGAGTCGCGCGGATCGCGAATCACTTCATATCGGGGAGGTCTGCGATGATTCTCAAGAGAATGTTATTGGCGCTGGTTATTCTCGTGCTGCTTTGCTCTGGGGTGCGGGCGCAGTCAATGGCACACGCATGGAGCAAACGTTTTGGCGACGCGACAACACAATATGGAAAGGGCGTTGCGGTCGATACCGACGGGAATACCATCCTTATAGGAGACTTTTTTGGCACGGTGAATTTCGGGGGTAGTACGCTGACAAGTGCTGGGCACCAAGACATTCTAATAGCAAAGTTCGACGCAGAAGGTAACCACCTCTGGAGCAAACGGTTTGGCGATGTGCAGACCCAACTCGGAGTTGGTATTGCAGTCGATCCTGCTGGGAATATTTATGTGACGGGGCACTTTACAGGCATGGTGAATTTCGGTGGCGGAGCCCTGACAAGCGCAGGCTATTATGACATGTACATTGCGAAGTTCAGTTCGGGAGGCACTCACCTCTGGAGTAAGCGATTCGGCGACTCTGAATACCAGATGGGGTACAGCATTGCGGTCGATGCCTCGGAGAATGCCATCGTGACGGGCAACTTTCAGGGCACGGTGAATTTCGGTGGCGGAGCCCTAACAAGCGCGGGTGATTACGACGTTTTTGTTGTAACGTTCGATGCCGCGGGCAATCATGTATGGAGCAAGCGATTTGGCGATGGTGACACCCAACAAGCAAGGGGTATTGCGTTCGACGGTTTAGGGAATTCCGTTGTTACAGGACACTTTGCGGGCACGGTGAATTTCGGTGGCGGAGCACTGACGAACGCAGGCTACAACGACATCTTCGTTGCGAAATTCAGCTCGGGAGGCACTCACCTCTGGAGCAAGCGGTTTGGCGATGCGACTCAACAATACGGATATGCCGTTGCAGTCGATGCTTCCGCGAATGTCGTCGTGACAGGAACGTTTGAGGGTGCGGTGAACTTCGGAGGCGAAACGCTGACAAGTGCGGGGTTGGACGACATTTTCATTGCGAAATTCGATTCGGGAGGTAACCACTTATGGAGCAAACGCTATGGCGACGCGAATTATCAGTGTGGGTCTAGCGTTGCGTTCAGTGCCTCGGGAAACGTTTTCTTGATGGGGTTTTTCGCGGGCGTTGTGAACTTCGGCGACGAAGCGCTTACAAGTGCTGGGTCATACGACATCTTCATTGCGAAATTCGATGCAGCAGGCAACCACCTTTGGAGCAACTGCTTTGGCGAAGCGGAGTCCCAACATGGGCAAGACGTCGCTGTCGATGCTTCAGGAAACGCTATCGCAACAGGGTACTTCTATGGTGTTGTGAACTTCGGCGGCGGAGCGCTTACAAGTGCGGGCACTCATGACATCTTCATCGCTAAGTTCTTCTGGGAGACTCCCTCTCTCTGCCCGCTCCCGAGCGCGGCGGCTCTCGCTTTTCGACATGATGACAGTCCTCGTCCTCACAATCGGTCTCCTCAAATAATTCAGCCCAAAGCAGCGCTCCGCGTATTCGAGTCACAGGCACAGGAACCTGTTCGTGTTGACCGGCAAGAGAAGTACACGCCCGCGGCCGTCGACACATTCGTGCTCGGGTCGTGGAGTTTCGACACGGATGGCGCGCCTGACCCGCAAGGGTGGACGACGCACGACTTGACTGCCCAGATCGACACGTTCTTTCACGTCGCTGGTTATTCCGAGCTATACCCCTATTTAAATCCGATCGACGGCAGTCAGTCGTTATGGTGCGGTCAGGCCAATAGCGCGGCAGAACCTTTCTGCAGCTGGACGGCCCTTCCGGGATACGGTAACAATTGGGTTCAGTGTTTCGAATCCAAGACATTCTCTCTGAGTGGATTAGCTCTCTCTTACACTATTTCCTGGGACATCGAACCAGGAGATGATTATGCATTCCTGGAAATGCTCGATTCGACTGGAGCTTGGGTCGCTCTTCCTGTGTACTATAACGATGGTTACTATGACGGCACCGGCTTACTAGACGAGTGCTTTGAAATCGACTTCGAAGGGGAGACGAGATTCCGATTCGGCTTTGTCTCGGATGGCGCATGGTCCGACGAAGACGGATTTTGGCCGACCGACGGAGCACTCTTGCTCGACAACATCCTTCTGCGTAATGCCAACGGCGACACGCTGAGTTTCGAGGATTTCGAGAGCGAGCCGGCAGGCGCAAAAGCGACTCTCGATGGGCACTGGATGGCGACGACGAAGCAGCCATTCGGTAATTTCGCGGCGCTCCATGACGGCAATGCGTTACTACAGGAGGACCCCTGCGCTTCGGTGTCATCATCAGTGTGGGGTTTTCTCGACGATCCCGCTGGCACCAACTACACATGCGGGGGTTGGCCGCTCCAGGGAGCCGTACCATATGGGCCGGACGCCAACGGTTTCTACATCAACAACGAAATCTGGTCGCCCTGGGTCCCTATCACCGGATCCGGGAGTGACATGCGCCTCACCTTTCGTGCCTATCGCGATCTTCCACTGGACAATCTGGTGTTCTATGAGTGGCGGGTGCGTTGCAGAGACGACGATGCTGGCGGTTGTCCCGGTCCATGGCATAGCGACAACTTTCTTTATTATGGGGGTGATAAAGCATGGGTTCAACGCGAGTTTGATATAAACAGGTATTTTGAGGGCACCCATATACAGGTTGCGCTTGGGATTAAGGACGAGTGTTCGGAGTGGTGCGGCGTATTGGGCACGGGAGACTGCCATAGCCATGCCCCACTCTTCGACGATGTCCGCGTCATCCGCCTGCAGCATACCACTCCTCGATTCTCTGTTCGGCCTTTCGATCTCTTTCAAGACACTTTTTCCGAGGATGGCACTATCACCGGCACTGCCCGTGCGGACGCAGCGCTGAATATCTCGTCGTCCTACATCCAGCCTGGGGATTCGGTATTGCTATGGGAGGTTACGGATCCGGATAGCGGGATCACAACAGACCCATATACCGGCGTGGGCCCCGCAATCTATGCGTACGTAGCCTTGTCGCCGCGAAACCAGACAGGCAAGGCGGGCATGGATCTGCAGGCCCCCGAGACAAGGCCGAAAGTTGGGCTCCGGTTTCCTCTGGTAGACAGCCTCTCTGTTGGCGGGATTACGTGGCACTGTTTTCGGGTGGATTCTGTCGATTCCTGGAGCTTGCCTGAGCCGGATCGTTTTTGTTTCGATCTGAACGATGCCGTACTCACGCCCGGCGACACCCTACGCTATTTTTTTTCCGCCAAGAATGAAACTGGGGGAATCAGCTATCTCTCGCGCGACGCCAACGGACAAGGGACAATCTTCCAGACAGACTATATCAACCAAGTTCTGGCGAGCCCGATGGAGTTCACTATTCTGCCAGCAGGGGGCTGGCGACGGGGCGGCTGCATCCTGTATGTCGATGACGCGGACGACCGGGGCGGCCCTGCGCCATCATACTTTGATTCGGCCTTCGACGAGCTCGGAATTCGCGATAGCGTGGATAGGTACGATGTTCTCGGTGCATCTTCTGGCGTCGATAACGGACTGGGTTCTCGAGTCCAGAATATCGCTCAACAACTCATTGCGTGCTATCGGATCATCATTTGGAGTTCGGGCAACCTTTCGGAAGCGACACTGGGAGACGGAACTGGTTATCCTGATAAATCGGATGATTGTCAACTGCTCCACGATTTCCTTGATCAACATACGGGAGTGGGGGCTCCGATCGGAGAGGAGATCGCAGGAGTTTGGATCACCGGTGACAACGTAGCCGAGGAATGGGTCGCTCTCTCGGGCGCCGGCGCCCAGGCTCTCAGGAGCGATTATCTCAATTTCGACCTGGTCAATGGAGATCATGTCGCGTACGGTCTTGGAGTGTCTCCCACCGTAATCGGAGCGGGATCATGTTTCACGCATGACGGTGTGCCGGACTCGCTCGTGGCGTCTGGCGAATGTCCCGTTATAAATGACTTTGACGTGCTCGGCCCCGCCGGCACCTCTTCCACCGATATGAACTACGCGGGCGGCGGCGCGGCGTTGGTAGGTCAGTCGACGGAGAACTCTCAGAATGTGCCTGTACGCGCATTCCTGTCGGGATTTGACTACCATTACACTGTCAACCAGAACGGTGAGTTCTTGCCCGCCGGAGTTGTACTCTTACGCGACATTCTGACTTGTCTGAACTGCAGCATACCCGATCTCACAGGGATAGACGAATTGCCGGGCGTGAGAAACCAGTTGATGCAGAATTACCCAAATCCTTTCAATCCGATAACAAACATCAAGTACTACATCAAAGCACGCGGACATGTGTCGCTCAAGATTTACAACGTGACGGGCCAGTTGATACGGACGCTCGTCGACGAGATCCAGACTCCAAGGCCCGAAGGGTTCACGGTTCACTGGGATGGCACAAACAACGCCGGGAAACAGACGGCGTCGGGAGTGTATTTTTACAGGTTGGTGGCGGGTCCATTTTCAGACACGAAGAAAATGCTCATTCTCAGATGATATGGATCCGGCTGGTGCTAACCTTCCATTTCGTGTCCCTTCAAGTGTCTAAGAAATCCGGCTGTTGAGTTCGAAAAAGGCTTAACAGCCGGATTTTCCATGTTTCCTCCGATGTAAATAAGCTGGGGGATGCCTTACATAACCGTTCTTGCCGCCCTGGCCTTCCAGCCGTATTCCAGCTTGACACTAGGCAAGATCTGGCAGGCCCTCCTTGCAACGGTCATCGAAACCCTATCGGGGCCGGTGGTTGACCTCCGACTTTTTTGACGGCGATCAGAAATAACTGAATGAGCAACCGCCGCAGGGAAAAGTAATAGTGGATACGAAGCTATAACAGCGCGACAGGAGAACCGACACTCTCGAGGCGAAACTTGCGCCGCCCGATCCCGGTCAAAGACTCAGGATCAAGACACTGGCCGAAGTACGGTGAATGGGCAAGGGTTCTCCTGACGGCGCCCGGCTGCCTTCGCCGGCTACCATCCCCGGTTCCCTGCCGGCGGCGCCGGAAATCCCCCGGGCCTGTTCCCGCCGCCCGCATTGACACCCGGCCGAATTTCCGGTAGATTGGACGAATTGACGGTCGGCTTCGAGCATTTCCGGGAATCAGGTTCAGCCGCGGACGGTTTGACTCCGCGTTCGAAACGAGGTATCTGAATGCGAAAATCCGGCATCGCGACCTGGTCGTCAATCCTTATCCTCGCCGCAGCGGCATTTCACGTTAAAGCCGACGACTCCCTCCTGCCAATAATCAGGAAGGCGGCATCGGACGGGCTTCTGGCCTTTCAGTTGACCGGGCCCGATGAGGTCCTCGCCCTGCTCGGCCCCCCTTCCTCCTCGGAGGACAAGCCGGACGGCGGCATGATGATCCGCAGGATGTCGTACGAAAACATCTTCTTCATATTCGGCAAGACCATGGAAGGATCCAACCCTTTCACACTGCGCTGGATCCAGGCCGGAGAGGAGCCGATCGATATCGGCCGCGACCGGATGATCGTCTTTCGAACGATCGATGACCTTGGTAAAATCGATTCCTTCACCGGCCTTTCTAACGTATCCCTCGCGCGGCTCGATCTTCGCGACAAGGCCGGCGAACTGAACCGATACGACTTCGATACCCGGACCGAATGGCCTCCCGCGGAAAAGATGCCCCCGGGGTTCACACCGGCCGTCTGGCTCGAGTCGAGTCTCTCGCCCGGACTCGGGATCGGCGAGCTTCATCGCCTCGGGATCGACGGCCGCGGCGTCGGCGTCGCCGTAATCGATCAACCCCTGCTGACGGGCCACGAGGAGTACTCCGGTCGCCTCGCGCTTTACGACTCCGGCGGACTCGATGATTTCGATCCGGCGATGCATGCTTCGGCTGTCGCCTCGATCCTCGTCGGGCGCCGCATCGGCGTTGCACCGGCCGCTTCGCTGACATTTTTCGCAGTTCCCGTGTGGGCGAACGACAACATCGTTTATGTCCGCGCAATTAATCGTATCCTCGAATTGAACGCGAGCCTGCCCGCCGGAGAAAGGATCCGTGTCGTCAGCATCTCCGACGGCGCCTTCGCCTCCTGCGCGCACCGGCTCGAATGGAACGACGCTCTCTGGGCGGCGGAGACCGCGGGTATCATGATCGTCACCTGCGATCGCTCGCTCCATCCTTTCGGCATCCTCTCGCTGGATCCGGGGACGCCGGCGGACGACAGGGCCAACTACAAACCGGGGCGTTATTCTTCCAAGGACGACCTGATCCGTGTCCCGGGGAGTAACCGCGGCCTCGCCAGCCACCGCGGCAACGACGTGTACACATTTTACCGCGAAGGCGGAATGAGCTGGGGGGCGCCATATATAGCCGGCCTGGCCGCCCTTGCGTTCCAGGTCCACCCCGAAGCGACGCCGGGCATGATATGGCAGACCCTTGTGTCGACGGCGGCCTCCACCGCTGCCGGGCCGATCGTCGATCCGGAGGCCTTCATAGAGTCGATCGAAGCGGCGGCGAGACATGATTGATCGGCATTGAAAAGGAGCGAAAATGCACACTATCGACAGCGAAATGGATTTGGAGGTAATGAGTCCGGACCGAAAAGTTACCGGCCGCGTTAAATGCCGGCAAAGGCGCTGCAACCTTTTCAGCGGCTGGTTGATATTCACATGCGTCATTCTCGCCCTTTCAGGCTGCCACCGGGGCCTCCCTTCGGGCGCGGCGGACGCGAAGCTCTCCGCGTCCTTCGCACAGGAACTCGCCCCGCCCGTCGCGCAAAAGATCGCCACGGAACTGACGATCCACGGCCATACGAGGATCGACGAGTACTTCTGGCTCCGCGAACGGGAAAATCCAGCCGTCACAGCGTACCTCGCCGCGGAGAACGGATACACCGGCGCGGCGATGAAACACACTGAAGCTCTCCAGGAAAAACTTTTCAAGGAGATGACGGGAAGGATTTCCCCCGACGATATGTCGGTGCCGTACGCGGAAAACGGTTATTTCTACTATACGCGTTTCGAGAAGGGCAGGGAGTATCCGATTCACTGCCGCAGGCATGGAAGCATGAAGGCTCCCGAAGAGGTCCTTTTGAACGTCAACGAGATGGCCGAAGGCCATGAGTATTATAACGTGACCGGGCTCGCCGTGAGCCCCGACAACGGCACGCTGGCGTTCGGCGTCGACGCGGTGAGCAGGAGAAGATACACGATCCATTTCAAGGATCTCGAGACAGGAAGGATCCTCGACGACCGGATCGCCGACACCACGGGCCGGACCGCCTGGGCGGGCGACAACAGGACCGTCTTCTACGCCGTGAAGGACGAGACCCTTCGCCCTTTCAGGATCGCAAGACACGCCGTCGGCACGAACGTCTCCGCGGACGTCGTTATATTCGACGAAACGGACCCGACATTCAACGCCGGCGTCACCAGATCCAAATCGGGGAGGTATATCTTCATAACCTCCCACAGCACATTGTCGACCGAATACCGTTTTCTGGACGCGGGGCGGCCCGACGGCGAATTCCATGTCGTACAGCCCCGCGAACCGGATCATGAATACGATGTCGACCACTTCGGCGACGAATTCTTCATCGTGACCAATCTTGCCGCGCGCAATTTCCGCCTGATGAAGACGCCCGTATCCAAACCGTCGAAGGATCACTGGACCGAGGTGATCGCGCATCGCGGGGACGTTCTGCTCCAGGGGATAGAGCTTTTCGACCGCTACCTCGTCGCGAGCGAGCGGCAGGACGGGTTGACGCGGCTCAGGATCATAAGATGGGACGGCCTGTCCGATCATTACCTGGATTTCGGGGAGGAAACGTACAGCGCCGGCATCGCCGAGAACCGTGAATTCGACAGCGATTTGCTGCGTTTCGAATATTCCTCCCTCACCACGCCGAATTCCACATACGACTACGACATGGCGGCGAAGGAAAAAACGCTTCTCAAGCGCGAGAAGGTTCTCGGCGGTTTCGATCCCGGCGATTACAAGTCCGAGCGGCTCTACGCGACGGCCCGCGACGGCGTGAAAATCCCCATATCCCTCGTGTACAGGAAGGGGATCGGGAAGGACGCGGCGAACCCTCTCCTGCTGTACGGGTACGGTTCGTACGGGGCGAGCATGGACGCGGCGTTCAGGTCGAACATCCTCAGTCTTCTCGACCGCGGATTCGTTTACGCGATAGCCCACATCCGCGGCGGGCAGGAGATGGGAAGAAACTGGTATGAAGACGGAAAACTGTTCAAAAAGAAAAATACCTTCACCGATTTCATAGATTGCGCCGAGCACCTTTGCGAACGGAAATTCACCGCCCCGGAAAGGCTATTCGCCATGGGCGGGAGCGCGGGCGGCCTCCTCGTCGGCGCAGTCGTCAACATGCGCCCCGATCTTTTCAGAGGGGTCGTCGCGGCCGTCCCGTGGGTCGACGTCGTCACCACGATGCTCGATTCGAGCATCCCGCTCACGACAGCGGAGTACGACGAATGGGGCGATCCCAACGACAGGTCGTACTACGATTACATGCTCTCGTATTCCCCGTACGATAATGTCAAACCGATGGACTATCCGGCAATGCTCGTCACGGCGGGGTTTCACGATTCGCAGGTCCAGTACTGGGAGCCCGCAAAGTGGGTCGCGAAACTCAGGGCGATGAAAACCGACGGCGACATACTGCTTCTGCACACGAACATGGGGGCCGGGCATGGCGGGGTTTCGGGACGTTTCAAAAGATACAAAGAGATAGCGCTTCAGTACGCTTTTCTGCTGGATCTGGCGGGAATCAGGCAATGACCCGAGCCCCGGGACATCCGCGATATGCGCCCTTCGCCGGGGGGACGCCCGATCGCCGGGGAACGCCCGATCGCCGGCCGGCCGGGCGGCCGCCGGGACATGCCTCTGCAGGGACGGGCCGGATCTATTTGACGAACGCCGTCCCGATGGCGGTCGAATCGGCGACGAGCTTCGCGAGGTCCATCTTGCCGCCGATCTTGTTTTCCGAGATCGCCTTCACCATCGCCTCGGCGGGGAATATCCCCGCGATCCGGAGGAATATGAGCGTCATCGCGAGGTTGATCTCGCGCGAGGAGATCTTCCCGCGAAAATCGGCGGCGTGAACGGCGGCTTCGGTCGCCGGAACTTCGTCGCCCGAGTCGGCGAGCACATGTCCCCCCTTCATTCCCTCGATGCGCTTTTTAAGGTAGGTCATTCCGTCTTTCGACGATACGAGGGCCCAGTCGGCTTTCCCGATGCCGGTAAAGGCGATCTCCTCCGGGGAGACGATGATCTCGGCGGCCGAGTAACCGGTGCCGACCGTGACGGGGTAGCTCCCCTTCTTGGTCACGTTCAATCCGCAGGACATCGCCGCGGTCGCGAGAATATCGGCCGCGACCTGCACTCCCTCGCCGGCCGACCCGGCGAGAAGCACGGTGAACGGCCCGTCGAGTTTGTGGTCGAACTCCACGGCAACTCTCTTCATGGAATCGAGCAGGGAAGGATTGTCCGTGCGGTCGGTGATCTCCGCCCTTTTCGCCTTTTCGTTCATGCGGCTCACAAGGGGAAGATCGAACTTCTCGCTAACATTGGCGACGGTGAGATCCTTGTTCTGCTTCAGGCCGTAGCTGGGGCAGACTTCGAGAACCTCGACGAGCGAAAAGCCTGGCACCCGCATCGCCTTCGCCAGTTCCTCGGAAAAATCCCCCTTCGCCTGGATCCTGCTCACGTACGCGGCGCCGGCGTCCTCGACAATCTTCAGGACATCGAGTTGTTCCTCGGTAAACCCGTCCATCGACGTTCTGATGTTGAAGCTGCCGGGCGTAAGGTCGCTCTGCTGCCCGCCCGTCATCCCGTAGAGC
>JBFYZH010000123.1:0-41395 GCA_041309605.1 Candidatus Krumholzibacteriota bacterium | reverse complement strand
GCCGGGTTCTGTTTCTTGTCGATGATCTTGTGGACCAGAAGGCAGTTTTCCCACGAGTCGTCGAGCTGGCCCAGCCTGTAATGCACCCATGCGAGATCGTTGTAGAGCTTCGCCCGGTCGCCGGCCAGTATGTGTTCTCCGTGCGTCTCGATGGCCTTTTTAAGGAGGGATTCGGCCTTCTTGAAGTCGCCCCTTTTCTCCAGTATCTCGCACTCGCGCCTGATCGCTTCGGTCGCGATTCCTCTGAGGGCCTGCCATTCGTTGCTCCGGCTCATCTCTTCCCTGCATTTGCGGTAGAGATGTTCGGCTTTCTCGATGTTGCCGATAAGCGAGAAATAATCCCCCAGCTCGAGGTAGAGTTTGAAACGCGTTTCGGCCGGAAGATGCCTGTCCAGTTTTCTGCCCATGAAGCTTTCATTGAAGCAGGTGATCGGGTTGACCCTCTTTCTGTGGAGAAGAAGGTGGAAGATTTCAATGCCCTTGAAGGCGGCTTCCTCGTTATGATTGCAACAGGCAAGGTGGTAATATATGTAGGCGAGCGGTGCTTCGCTGATCTCCTTGAGTAGCTGGGCGATGTTTACGTGGAGTTCCTTTTTCCTGGACGGCGGAATCGCCGATCGGATCTTTTCACTCATGCTCTGACTGCCTACCCTGTAGACAAGACACGTCTTCTTGCCGGATATCGACGAACTTTCCGCGCGCGCGCGTACCAGGCCCATCGAAAGCAGTTTCTGGAGAACGGCGAAAAACCCCTTTTCCTCCGTCGAATAGATGCGCTGAAGTATTGACAGGGGCACCTCGAACCTGAATACGGCTATGAAGTCCAGTACGGACCTTTCCTCCGCCGGCAACCCTTCGAGGATCGTATCCGCCGAAGCGGGGCCGTTTCCTTTCCCGGAGCCGGAGCCGGTCAGGGCGCAGGTCTTCGCCATGATCGAAAGTTCCGCGAGCGTCGAGGATCCATCCAGCCGCCCGCCGAGGCATCGCAGCGTATTCGGGCTGACAAGGGATCCGACCAGCTCGATCTTGCGCGACGAGGGCAGCTCGGGCAGTTCAATCTCGTCGATCCTGCATTTGCTCGACGTCCCTTCGGCCCGCAGGCAGGCGATGAAATCGGGATGGGTCTTTTCGTCGATCGCGACCACTGCCAGGTTCCTGTGTTCGAGATCCCTTGAAAGCCTGTCAATGATATATCCGCTGAGCAGGGAATCCTGGAATTGATCGTCGAAAACCGTGAATCCGGCGGCTTCGACTTCTTCGCCGGCGTCCAGGTTCTGGAAAATGCCCCGGTCGCCCGGGATCCCTTCGCCGCTCAGGCCCCATTCGTCTCTCATCTGGCGTATGGCCGAGCCGAGGAACGTGCTTTTACCCTCGCCGCTCTTTCCCTTTATGATTACGAGGTGCTTTTCTCCGTCGCGGGCCTTGAAGGCTTTCTGGCGCAGCCTGTTCATTGCCGCGCCATGGGGCGTCTCGATGCGGGAAAGAAGGGCGAGGTCGGGGATTCTTATATCCCGGTTTCCCGTGAAGGCGCGGATGCCGTCCATCAGGGAGTAATAATCGCCGGCGCAGACACGGGAATCGAGCGAGGCAAGGCCTTCCGCCATCTTCGCACAGTCGCCTCTTACCTCCGGGGAAAGATGCGGGCAGAAAAGATTGAATATTCCACCGAGCGCGACGAGATCGTCCAGCAGCGGGTCGGAAACGGTGTTTCTGCCCGCTGAATATTCCTTGTAGAGGATCTCGCTAGGTACCAGGTAAGCGCAGGGAAGAATGACCGGCCGGCCGCCGGAGACAGCAAGCGATCCCGCGGAAAGGTTGCCGAAGAAGAGACCGCCTGATATTATTTCCAGGATTCCCGACACGATTTCTCCGAGAGAGGTCAGGGCCGCATCCGGTTTCATCCCGGCGCAGGCGCCTTCCAGGCCCAGGATCTCGAATTGCGGCAGCAGGAATATGATCTCGTTTTCGGTTTCCTGAAGGGAAAGAGCCTTCAATGTCATGCGCGAACTTCCGGAAAAGAGGGAGTCGCGCATGGAAAGATCTCTGCTGCAGATCGTCGCCCTGGATCCCGGCGGGAGGGAGAAGAGCAGGTAGTCTTTTCCGCTGAGGGAATCGGTCACCTCGAATCCCTTCCAGGGATGGAAATCGCCGAGAGCGTTCTTGACGCAATAACGCGAAGAAAATACCTGTTCATGATTTTGTCTGCTCATTCGATCCCCGCCCGTAAGATTTCCATACCGGTTAAAATACTTTACCGTGTTTGCGGAAAAAGTGCAAGACGAAGGTGATGGCAAATGAGAAAAATTCTAAGATTTAGCGAAATATGTAAACCATTTCAAACACAGGGGGTGTGTCGGCAAGGTTTTATGGTATATAGAGAAGCCTTCCACAACTCTCGCATGTGAGGAGTTCGTGGCTGTAGGCTGATGAAAAGAAGGATGTGGGGAGTTTGACGAAGCAGCCGAGGCATTTGTTGCTGGTGACCGGGAGTATGGCGACCGTATAATGAGCGGCCAGTTTCTCATACCGGTTAAGAAGCGATGTCGGGATCTTGGCCGCAAGATGCTTTCTTGCTTCCTGAAGCTCTTCAAGCCCGGTCAGTTTGAATCCCATGCTTTTCAGTTCATTCGCGGTATGCTTGTCCTTCACTTCCTTTATCATGATATCGAGATCCTGGAGTCCGACCAGCAGTCTGAATTCTTCTCTCAACTTTCTTCACCGCCGAGTATCGAGATAAGAGAAGCGTGGTCCTTCGCGGCAAGCAGGCTATCGAGTTTTTTGGGTTTCTGTATTATGCTGATAAGCTCGCTGAGAAGCGCGAGATAGGTGTCGGCGCCCTTGTCGGAAGGGGCCAGGATAAGGAAAAAGATGTTGGTCTGTTTTCCGTCCTGGGCTTCGAACTCGACTCCGCCCGTGGAGCGGGCGAACAGCACCGTCAATTCCTTTATTGCCAGGGATCTTCCGTGAGGAAACGCCACACCCATGCCGAGCCCCGTACTGCCTAGGCTTTCACGGTTTTTCAGCATCTCCATTATGAAGCGCTCGTCTGAGATTCTGCCGACGCTTGCAAGATGCCGCACCATCTCCTGAAGCACGGAAATCTTCTTTTTAGAGCGCAAGCCGAATATGCAAAGATCCTCTTCGAAAAACGAAGCGAGTTTTCTTGATTCCATTTCCTCTTGCCTTCGTACTCATCCGCGACCGGCATTCAGGTCTATACCTGTATAACAATTCGAGCTTTATATTACAACTGTTTTTTGTTAATATCAAACAACAAAATTATTTTTTTTCCCATAAACCGTTTGACGGGGCCCGGAATATGAAAATCGAATCCACATCCAGCGGCCTTATCGTCAGGATCAAGGGTTCGGATTATTTCGTCATGGACAAAGGGGAGGAAATCCGTTGTTCCGTGCGCGGCAGGTTCCGAATCGGGAAAAACCCGGGGGAGGCCATGCCCGTTGTGGGCGATAATGTCGAATACCGCATGGGAACGGCGGAGAATACGGGCGGTTCCGTAGGCCTGATAGTGTCGATAGAACAGAGAAAATCGATATTCGCCCGCAGCAGCTCCTCGGAAAAACGAAGGTACAGGGTGCTGGGCGCGAACCTGGACCTGGTTTTCCTCGTCCACTCGGTCAGGGAGCCGGTGCTGAATATCCGCCTGCTCGACAGGATGCTTGTGGCCGCGGAAAGCGGCCGGATAGAACCGGTCATCTGTATCAACAAGATCGATCTCGGCGCGGATCCGGAGGGGATCTCGCCGGTCATGGACGTCTACAGGGAAATGTCGTACAGGGTCGTCCTGTGCTGCGCCCGCGACGGAAGGGGAATCGACGAACTCAGGTTACTGATGAACGGCCGGCGCTCCATCATGGCGGGACCGTCGGGAACGGGCAAAACATCGCTGTTATCGATGATAGAACCGGGACTCGACAGGAGGGTGGCTTCGGTAAGTGAAAAGACGGGAAAGGGCAGGCATACCACGACCCATTTCGAGCTTCATTCCCTGAAGCTTGGAGGATACCTGGGGGACACCCCGGGCATCCGGGAGTTCGGGATCTGGGAACAATCCAAGCAGACTCTCGACACCTGTTTCAGGGATTTCGATCCCTGGCGCTCCCAATGCAGGTTCGCTTCGTGCACGCACAGCCATGAACCCGGATGCGCGGTAAAGGATGCGGTGGAAGAGCGGTCGATATCGAAGGATCGTTACGAGAGCTACCTTAAGATACTCGACGACCTGCCGGAGCTGCCCGGTTGAAAGAGGGAGGGACCTCTGCCGGAGCTGCCCGGTTGAAAGAGGAACGGCCCTTTCGGGCCGTTCTCCAGGTAAGGAGAGATTGAAGGTGGTGGGATTATTGATCCGCTCTCTAATTGATATTACGAAATCGGGCGGATTTGGTTCCAAAGAAAGTGCTGATCCGGTGCGATTTGCTTAAAAAAATAGAGAAGAAGGGGAAAAGGGCGCTGGCGAGGCTGTTTTCAGGATTCCTGCGGACCGTTCCCGTTACGGCCGCCCGGCTCGAAGACGAAAATATCGAACGGCTTCTGGTCATACGGCAGCAGAACCAGATGGGAGACATGCTGTGCGCAGTGCCCGCTTTCCGGGGCCTGCGCAAACGTTTTCCCCGCGCCAGGATATCCCTTGTCGCGGCTTCGATCAATTCGGAGGTCATGCAGGGCAACCCCTACATCGACGAAGTTCTGACCTATCAGAAGGAAAGGCACCGGAGGAATCCCTTCTCCATTTTCGGTTTTATCGCCGCCCTGCGCCGGCAAAGGTTTGACGCGGCGCTGGTCCTCAATACCGTCTCCTTTTCGGTGACGAGCATGTTTTTATCGGTGGCTAGCGGGGCGCGCATCAGGATCGGATGCTCCGGAGCCTCTTTCGGCCACGACCTGACCTCGCGATACTATCATCTCGAACTGCCCCTTCCGCCGCGCGACGAGCTCGAGGGGATGCACGAGGCGGAGCACAACCTCTATCCTCTGAGGATGATCGGGGTCGATGAAACGAACCTTGCGTCGCTCATAGTTCCGTCCCCGTCGGACGAGGAGGCGTGCGGGTGCCTCATCGAGCGCATCGATCCGCGGGGGAACGGGTTCATCGTCGTGCTTCCCGGCGCCGGAAAGAAGCAGAACGTCTGGCCGCCGGAAAAATTCGCGGAAGCGGCAGCCCGGCTGCGCGAAAGGTTCTCGTGTCCCGTGGTCGCCGTGCGCGGGCCCGTTGACGGAGAGACGTTCGACAGGTTCCTCGAGGAGAGCGGCTGCGAGCCAGTGATAATCTCCCGGCCCGCGATAGGATTCCTGGCGGCGCTGATGCGCGGGGCGTCGGTCAACCTGTGCAACGATACGGGTGTAATGCATGTCGCCGGGGCCGCGGGAGCGAGGTGCGTTGCGGTCTTCGGCCCGACCGACCCCGAGCGGTGGAAACCTGTCAACAAGACCGTTCTTGCCGTTCGTTCGCACGATGGCAGGACGTCGTCGGTAAGCGTCGACGATGTGGTCGAAGCGGCCGTATCGCTTATGACGGGCTTAAGAGGCTGAGTACGATCCCGAGGTTCACATGTGACGGGCTTATAAGGGGCTGAGCACGATCCTCAGGCTCACCTATGACTGGTTTATAATGGACTGAGCACGATCCTCAGGCTCACCGTGTCGTCGGGGGGTATGTAGACTTCGTTGGACCAGTCCTGGAACCCGGTTTTCTTCAGATCGACGAGGTGTTTTCCCGCGGCAAGTTTTACGGTCGAAGAGAGCGGCGTCATGCCGACGAATTTCCCGTCGACGAATACGCGTATCCCCGGCTCGATCATCAACCCAAGCTGCCCGGTCGTCATCTCCAGAAAGATCCGCCTGCGGGAAAGTTCTCCCGGGGTGACCCGTATAGTCTCCGAGTATTCCCTGAAATCCTTCCGCCTGCAGGTTATTCGATGCGCGCCCGGTTCGATCTCCACAGGGCCGTACCGCGTTCCCGAGGTCATGAGCTCTCCGTCGACGATGATATCGGCTTCGGGTTCGACCTGTATGTCCATGAAACCTGTCCTAGCGGCCTGGACCGGGACCGCCTTCCGCGGCTCGGCGTCGGAACCGGCGACATCCGGAGTTTTACCCGGATTGCCGGTCTTCGGCGCTTCCTCACCGGCGGAAACGTCGGGAACAAGGGAGCGTGGGGATCCCGCGGGGCCGGCGGAAACGATCGTATCCGCCCTTGCGGCCGCGGGATCGGGAACAGGTTCTGCGGCCGCGTTTTCCGCGGCCGGCGATGGCAACGCGATTCCCGGCGCCGAAACGCCTGCGGCGGACGTGTCCGCGGCCGATGCCTGAACATAATCATCGTAGCGCGTCGCGGCCGGTGTTGCGGCCGGCGTCCCGCCGGGCGTCGCACCCGGGGTTCCGCCCGCCGCCGTGTCCGGTGTCAGGCCGGTCGCGGCGGAGGGTGGTGTGCCGTTCTCCATGACGGGCAGCGGAACGTTGCCGGTGATCCCCTGAGCCGTCAGCACGGGATTGTCTTCCGGCGAAAGGGGCCGGGTCGTCTGCAGGGCACGAATTCTCGATTTCACAAGGTCGAACCGCCCGGGATTCATATAGAGGTAGACCGCCGTCAGAGAAATAATGGCGGCGGCGATCGAAAGGGGGACCAGCCTGCGCCGTGAACGCCTCTTCGAAAATTTCGGGGCGATCCTTCGTTCGGCGCCGTCGTCTCCCGCGACGAGTCTTCGGAACCTTTCCCTCGCTCCGGCGATCTTGTCCTGCCCGAGCGCCGATTCGATCGTTCTCGCCATCTCCAGCGCCGTCCGGTACCTTTTCCCCGGTTCGCGGCTGAGGGCCTTCATGACGATCGATTCGGCCTGCGGGTCGATGTTTTTTCTGATCCTGGAGGGCGGAGGAGCCGCGCACTTTATTATGTTCTGGATGACCACCGCGTAGTTTGCCCCGAGGAAAGGCTGCGCGCCGGTCATCAGCTCGTAACAAACCGTTCCGAGGGAGAAGAGGTCGCTTCTGCCGTCGATTCCCTCTCCGAACGCCTGCTCGGGCGACATGTAGAGCGGAGTTCCCAGCAGGGTGTCGGCCATCGTCTGCTGCAGGTGGCTCTGGCACAGTTTCGCCAGGCCGAAGTCGGTTATCTTCACCTGGCCTTCGAATGTGATCATGATATTCGCCGGCTTGATATCCCTGTGTATGATCCCGCGCTGGTGGGCGTGGTCGAGACCCATGCATATCTCGCGCGCGAGCAGCATGGTGATCTCGTCGCTCAGCGGGCCGTGCTTTTCCAGTATGTCCTTCAGCGTAACACCGTCGATGTATTCCATGACGATGAAATAATTGTCCCGCTCGGTTCCTGAATCGATGATCCTGACGATATTCTCGTGATCGAGGCTTGCGGCGGCCTTCGCCTCGAGTTCGAACCTGCCCGTAAAGTTTTTGTCCGAGATCAGGTGCGAATGAAGCTTCTTGATGACCACTTCGCGGTCGAGCGACGTCTGGATCGCCTTGTACAGAACGGCGGTCCCGCCTGTGGCGATAGTGTTCAGAATCTGGTAGTTTCGTGATTCCATGACTGTCACCTTGCCGTGGCGAGCCTGGCGGCGAGCGATTCCGGCAGACCCTCGGTGCGGATCTTCATCTGCGCTCCGGCCACGTCGTAAAGCACTCTTTTCATCTCCATTATACCCGAATCCAGATCGATCAGCGTGAAACTCGCCCTGTTCAGGCCGTCGCGAGGCTGGCCGACGCTGCCGGTGTTTATCAGGTACCGCGTTTCCGGATCGAGGGCCAGGGTCGTTTTCCGCTCGATCTTCGCGCCCCCGCCCGAGCGGCGGCTTATCACGCCCGGGATGTGCGTATGGCCTATGAATATGAATCTCTCCTCGAATTGTCCGAATATACGCTCCGCCTGAGCCATGGTATATATGTATTCCCATCCCAGCGGGTCGCAGGGAGACGAGTGGGTGAAGAGGCATTCGCCCCTGGAGACGATCGGATCGTAATCCCTGATCAGCCGGATGTCCTTTTCGCCGAGAACGTGCCTGGTCCACTCGATGGAGATCGAGGCTATCGTGTTGAATCCGCTGAAATCGGTCACGCCGGCTGCGGCGAGATCGTGGTTTCCGCATATTTTTATATCGGCATTCTCCTCGACCAGGTGAACGCATCGCTCCGGGTCCGCGCCGTACCCCACGACGTCGCCCAGCGAGACGAGCGAATCGACGCGAGTCAGAGACGCTTCCCGCAGCACCGTTTCCAGCGCCTCTGCGTTCGCGTGCACATCTGAAAAAACGAGATATTTCATTTTACCGCCGGTCACCGCTTAAAGACGAATTCTTCCGATCCGATGGCGATAAGATCCTCTTCCTCGAGGACCTTCTCCGCCATGGATTCGCCGTTGATGTTGATCTCCCTGTGCCCGCCGGTCTTTTGCAGCGTGAAATCGTCGCCGGTCCTGCTGATCTCGACGGTGACCCTCGGGGCGAAGACGCCCCCGAGCCTGATGTCGGTGCCCTTTCCCCTGCCGATGACCGTTTTTTCCTTGCTCAGGACAAATTCCTCATGATCGGACCTGCGGTAGAGCCGGGGCGTTCCGGGGCTGTGCGCGGCGCCGCATGCTCCGTCCACACCGCCTGCGCCGCTTGAGGCGCCCGGGCCGGCAAAGATGCCGTTATCAAACGGGCCGCCCGCGCCGGAAAAATCCCCATGCCGCTCCGAGCGGAAACCGGGAATGATCATCGTCTGGTCCATCGTCCGGGCCGCGTCCGATTCGCCCGAGAGGATCTGGAAGAGTATCTGGTATTTTCCTATCGTTATAACATCGCCGTTTTTCAGTTCGGCGCTGTCTATCTTCTGCCCGTTGAGGAAGGTGCTGTTTTTGCTCCCGAGGTCCTTGACGTGGTAACCGGACTTCCACGAATGTATCACAGCGTGCTGCCTCGAAACCCCGAGGTTGTCGATGACGATGTCGTTCTCCGGAAGCCTTCCGATCGTAAGCTGTTTGCCCGTGAAGGTGTACGTTTTAAGCGGGCGGTCCTTCAGCCTGACGACCAGCTTCGGCGGCTGGCTTACGAAAAAGGAGGCTATCGTCCCCTGGAAGTCCTGCGGGATGTGGCGCGCGTCATCGGAATGCGTCACCGCCAGGTCGGTAAAGAGATTTATCTCGAATGTGGAATGTGTGGACATCGTATAGACCTTGACCAGGAAATCCTCGCGGCTGTCGGCGTGTTGCGTTTTCCTGAACGAAAAACCGTGATAACAGGCGAGCGCTTTTCCGTCCTTGTACCTTAGCAGCACGAGGTTGTCGGGTTGAAGCGCCGTAACGATGGCGTTGCGGTGTTCGTCCTGCGTCCTGTCGAGCAGGTCGTCGAGATCGACGAGCGAGGAGCTGATCTTCAGCTCGGGCTTTTTCTGAAGGTAGACGAGAAGCGAATGATATAGGATAAGGTTCGTCTCGTAGACCACTATCTGCGGAAACTGCGTGTGCGCGAGGCGGCCGAAAAAATCTCTTATCGTCAGCCCCTCGAATCCGCAGGGACCGTTCGCGCCGGCCCAGTAGAACTGTCCCTCGCGCAGAAAGACCATGTATTGGGCGTGGTTGTTGAAAACCTCCAGGATCAGCGGTGTTTTCAGGCTTTCATCGAGAAATTTTCTCAGTATCGGATCGAATCCGGCCGGGTCGAAATCGGTCGGATTGAGCCGAACCCTGTCATATGGTATCTGCAGCCTTGACATGATATTGTGAATCCTCCGGGCGTATTGCCTCCGCCACGGATACACGCAAGAAAAGTGCCAAGAACCACCAGGATTTTTCCTGTAACTCGCCGTTTGACAATGAATTTCCATTTGAAATCGGGGCGCCGGCGTGGTAGAATTCCTCCTTCACCGAACGACAGGAGGTACCGAGTGCCAGAGACGGGGAAGATCAAGTGGTTCAATGAAAACAAGGGGTACGGTTTCATAAACCAGCAGTCCGACGGCAAGGATATCTTTGTGCACTATTCGGATATCGCCGGTGACGGGTTCCGGACACTGAGCGAAGGCGAAATGGTTGAGTATGAACTTGCCGACGGAACCAAGGGCCCCCACGCCAAGAATGTAAAAAAGATTTAGATCGTGCAGCCCGCTTACCGCGGCAGGCTTTGAACGGAACGCGGAAGTGAAAGCCGCGTCCCGCGGCCCGCAGGGTACGGCCCGCGGAAAACGAAAAGGAGGTGAGAAATCACCTCCTTTTTTCGTCCCGTTGCTGATGGGCCGCGCGGCGCGCATCGGCGTTTGTCGACGGTTTCCAAGTGGAATCCCGGCGGCGCGCCTCAGCGTTTGTCGCCGGCCTCCGCGTGGAATCTCTTGAGATTGCGTTTTGCCTTCTCGTTGCCCGGATCGATCTCGAGCGCCTTGTTCCACGAGTCCAGCGCCTCCTCGATCCGGTCGAGCTTGTAATATGCGTTTCCGAGGTTCGTCCATGCGGAGCTGTTGTCCTTGCTCCTGCCGATCGCCTCGTTGTACATCTCTATCGCTTCGAGGTACGAACCCATTCGGTAGAAGACGTATCCGAGGTTGTTGTAGGTGGCTCCGAGCTCCGGTTTGAGTTCGATCGCCTTCTTGAAGGCATCGGTCGCCTTTTCCTCGTCGTTCATCTCCGTGTAGGTGAGGCCGATGTTATTGTAGGCTTCGGTAAAATCGACGTCGATCTCTATCGCCTTGCCGAACATCTCGAGGGCCTTTTCATACTGCCCGTTGTGATAGTTCATGACGCCCGCGTTGTTGAGTTTTCTCGCTTCGGCGAGCAGCCGTTTCTTTTCCTGCTGCTTCAGGTTTTCCTTCTGGTTCTCGACGACCTTCATCACCTCGGAATTGTTCTGCGAGAGCTCTTTGACCATTTTCCTGTTTTCGCCGAGATTGTTTTCCAGGGTTTCGAGATTCCTGTCGAGGTTGCCCTTCCAGCCGGAAACCTCCGATTTGAACCCTTCGATATTCCTGTCGCTGGTTTTCAGCCTGTCCTCTATCTCTTCTGTCTTTTCGGCCAGCGTATCGGCTATGCTTTCGATGATCGTCTTGTTTTCGTCGGATATCGAGGAGAAGAGCTCCTTGAGTTCGCCGATCCGGCCCTCGACCGTCGAGCGGAAATCCTCCTGTGCCTTTTCGTTCTTTTCCTGTATCTCCCTGAAGAATCCGAGCATGTCGGACGCGCTTCTTTTCTGGAAATCCCAGGATTTCTCGAGCTCCGTTTTCACCGACTGGAGACCTTCGCCGAGCCCGCCGCCTGTCGCCGAATCGCCCGAGAGAAGGGTGTCGAAACGGCAGGAACCGGTCTCCGCGTCGTGGAAGCGGCACAACCCGCCGAGGCACTCGACCTCTCCGCGAAACGACTTCGCGATTATCCGCACCGGTTTGCCGGCGGGTTCGCCGGCGGTATCGTCCTCCGCCCGCTCCTGCGCCCGGGTTGCGGCCGGCGTCGCGCCGGGGTTCAGGAAAAGGCCGTCCGATTCCGCGCTCTCCAGGTTTTCGCTTTTATCGGCGGGCAGGACGTTGTCGTCCGCTTCCCTTACAAGCACCTCGTTTTCCGAGTCATCGAGAACGTACGCCTGTGTCACAAGAGGGCAAATCTTCATGGTCGTTTCCTTTCCCTTACTCCGGAAGAAGCTCTCCGGTTTTTACGAGTACTTCCACGTTATCTTCGAACTGTGAAGCGATGAACTTCGAATAATTCCTTTCGGCGCGCCTTCTGGCGTCCCTGAAGTTTTCACCCGTCGCGAGTATCCTCGAAAAGGCCGTCGCGGCCCTTCCGTAGTCGCCGAGTATCTCGCTTGCGCGTCCTTCGGCGTAGAGCAGTTCGGGCAGCGATCCCGAGTCGGATGTCACGGTCTTCGCCGCCGCGCCGGTTACGGCGAGTGCGCTGATGGGGCGATCCATCGAAAGGTAGGTCTCGGCGAGCAGCACCGCCCTGCGCGCTCCGGAAAGCTGCGAGCCGCGGATTAGCTCCAGCGCGGCTTCGTAGTCGGACGCGTCAAGGGAGAGTCTCGCCAGTCTCTCGGCTTCGCCGGCGCCCAATTGGCCGTTCCTCGCCGCGGCGACTCCGTTTTCGATCTCTTTTCCCGACCACCGTCGCCAGGCGGATTCGATCCGTTTCAGGATCGTTTCCCTGTCCTTCGTTTCGTCGAGGACCTCGCGGAACAGCTTCGCCGCCTCGCCCGGCCTGCCGCCGCTCTCCAGCGTTTCGGCCAGGTGGATCCTCATGTCGATCTTCTCGACGGCCCAGAGTTTTTCGCATCCTGCACGAATGATCCTTTCGGCGCCCTCGAGGTCTCCGGTGCCCGCGAGGATGTCGCAGCCGTACTTGTAATATTCGGCGCGGGGGTCCGAGGCGGCTATGGCGTATATCCTTTCGACGATGCGCGCAGTCGTATCCGCGCCGGGAGCGCTTATGCTCCTGAGGGACGCGAACGCTTCGGCGGTCTTCGATCCGGCGACCAGGCAGTCGCAGGCGAGGATGGCGGCTTCGGCGGCGCGGGCACCGGGCCATTCGATCGCCGATATTCCCTCGAGGATCCGTTCGTTGAACGTTGGATCGGCCCCGAGGGCCTGCCTGTACCGCTCCAGCGAGGCGACGAAATCGCCCGCGCGCGCCTTGAGCCCCGCATAGGGGACGAGGAAACGCGGATCGTTGCCGTGTATATCGAGGTACCCTCCGGCGACGCCGTCGATCAGGGCCGGTTCGGCGTCGGGGCTGGCGATCATGCGAAGGACCGGTTCCAGCGAACTCGCCTTGTCCCCCGAATCGACCCATATCCTGGCAAGAAGCCTGTTGGCGTCGAACTGCGAGGGAGCGGCCCCGAGAAGTTCGATGAGAACCTCCATGATCCTGCTGACCGCGCCCCTGTCGGCGTCGTACAGCCGGTCGAGTTCGGCCACCGATTCCCCGTAGCGTCCCTCCAGAGAAAGACCCCTGGCGTGGATCGATGTGAGCCTGTTGTCGGGAGCCGACGATTCCCTGAGTTTTTTCACCGTTTCGTTGAGCCCCGCTATCGATTTGAGAGGGCCCTTCTGAGCGTTGTTCAAATATCTGTAGGCGTCTTCGCGCATCTGCTGCATCCACGAGATTTCGCCGAGCACCCTCGAGATGAGCCATGGTTTTATGCTGATCGGGAGAAGCTTTTCGAGCTTGTCCCGCACCTTGCCGGTGTAAGCGGGGGACAGGTCGAGACATTTTTCGAGATTCTCGATCGCCTCGTCCTCCCTTCCCATCCTCAGCAGAACCTCCCCGTTGAGATACCTGGCCTCCGGGTTCGTCGGTTCCTTGCCGACGATGGAGGCGAGCTCCTCGCCGATGCCGTTAAGGTCGGGTTCGGCGGATTCGAGAGCCTGCGCGAGGCAGCGCAGCCCGTCGACGGATTTGCCGTCGGCCGACGATATGCGCGCGCCGTAGACGTTGAGGGCGGCGGCGGCTTCGGCCGGCAGCGCCCTGGAAGCCCTTTTCAGAATTTCCCTGGCGAGTTCCAGGTGGTCCAAAGCGAGGGCCGACCGGAGCATCTCTTCCCAGATCGCCTTGTTGCCCGGCTCTTTGGCGGCGAGTTTTTCGAACCTCGGCAGCACGTCCCTTATCTGGGAGGGGTCGGATTCCAGGGCTTTGCACAGGTAGTGCGCCGACCTGGTGAAGAACTCCTCCTCGAGATTGATCTGGTAAAGGGCCAGGTTGAGGGTGGTGTTGCCTGGATATTTCCCGGCGGCCTTTTCGTATTCCGGTATCAGGTCGAGCCTGAGCGATTCGTCGAACATTATGAGCTGGTCGAATTCGAATACGGCCCTTTCGATCTCGCCGTTGTTCATGTGGGCCCTCGCCTGGAGTATCTTGAAGGGCCTTGAAAGCTGTTCCTCCCCGGCCATCGACTCGCAGAGGGAGCAGATATGTTTCCATTCCGATCCGCCGGCGCCGGCAAGGGCTTCGACGCGCCCGGCGAATTCCCTGTGGGAGTCGGGATTGCCGCGAAGGAATTCAAGGGCCCATGGCAGCGCCCCGGAGACGTCGCCGCTTCTAAGGCCCAGATCGACCATGGTTATCACGCGGTCCAGGGTCACGCCGCACTTGTCGAGTATCCTGCCCGTCAGGCGGAAGAGTTCGTTCCTGTCTACGCTGTCCTTTCCCTCGAGGCGCGAGATGATCGTTCCGGCGCTTTCGGAATCGCCGTTGAGAGCGTGCAGTTCGGCCATCATGCCGAGCAGCGTGCTGTCCCCTTCGGGGAGCGATTCGAGGGCTTCCTGTGCGAGCTGAAGCAGAGAGCCGATCTGCGAGGGGTTCATCTCCGCGGTGACCCTGGCCGATTCGGCCGCCCTGCCGAAATCGCCGAGCGCCAGGTATAACCTTACGAGGAGTTTCTGCGCCGGCGCGCTCTCTCTGACCGATTCGTTTTCCCCGATCCAGTAGACGATGTCGCGGCTGCAGGCCGGATCGAACGCCCAGAGGTTTTCGAGCTCCTCGACGGCCTCCTTGATCTTATCGAGATCGGCGGCGATTTCCGCCGCCATGAAAGCGATTTCCTTTTTTCCGCGAAGGCCGGCGGGCAATGTGACCAGCCTTTCGAAAGCGAAACCCCTGCTGTCCTGTTCTCCGGTGAAGAATTCCCCGGCTCTTCCTTCGCCCGATCCCTGACCGACCATCGCGTGTGGGGTCTTGAGGTATGCGCGGACCATTTCGAGTCCCTCGCCGATCCTGCCCATGCGGATCATTATCTCGCCGACCAGCATCTGCTGGTTGGGAGAGGGATCCTCGCTCGATTCGAGAAGCTTCAGCAGCGGTTCGAACTGCGCGTTTTCCAGTTGAATGCACTGGAAGAAACGCGGCTCAGCCTTCTCGGGTCTTCCAAGCATGAACGAGGCGAGGCCGAGGCTGAATTTTACGTCGGCGCTCCCGGGGAGCTCTCTTTCGAGCTCGACGAGAATCGAGCCGATGACCTGCGCGTCCTCGGGCGAATTGGCGAGCGCCCTCCCGAGGGGAAATCCCGCTTCGCCGGCGCGCCCGCACGCTATGTACAGAAGCCCGAGGAGGAGTTCGTTGTCGGTGTAGAGGGAATTTTTCGTGTTGCCGCTGTCCCTGCTCTCTTTGGAGCGTATCTCCGAACGCTTGACGAGGCTTTCGATGTATTCCGGGGTCGATATCCTGAGAATCGCCCTGATTTCCTCGATGTTGCGGCTTCGAAGAAGCGTCTCGATGACGAAACTGCCGAGAAGCGGCGTGAAGTTGTCGGCGAGCGATTCGCGCGCCATCGTCAGGATCTTCGCCCGCTCTTTCGGATGTTTCCTTATAGCCGCCTTCATCAGCGCGACGGACTGAACGTGATCGGAGGCGTCGAAGCACAGTTGAATCGCTTCGAGCGCAATCTCGAGGTCGTCGGGGTATTTTTCGAGCCCCTCGAGGGCGTGGCTGAGGGCTCTTTTGTTGTCGCCCTTCAGGCGCTCCTGGTTTATCTTCTTTAGGACCTTTTCCTGGTTTATATTGACAAACAATTCCGGTTCCGGCCTTTTCGTTATGTCCCTGATTTTGTCTTTTTCATGACTGCCCGCATGGCACTATGCGAAATGCGTACCATATGGAGAAAAAAATCGAGATTGCTTTAATGATTGATATGTTCAGGGTTTAGATGTACATTATCCGCTACAGGGGAAACCGGGTCCCGGGTGGCGGTTGCAATTTGCATAACGCGCTTGCATCTAACAGGTTAGATTCCGGCCGAAAGGTTACGGGCGGTCGATATGGCAGGTATTTACACCCTTTCCACGGAGACGACTTTCAGCTCGTCGCATTGCCTCGACGGGTATGACGGGGACTGTTCGCGCGTACACGGGCATAACTGGATTGTCAGGGCATATTACGAATTCGACCGCGTGGATGACAAGGGACTTACCATCGATTATCTCGAGCTGCGAGCCGGGATGGAGAGGGTCATCCTCGCGCGCTTCGATCACAGGCATCTCAACGACATCCCCCCGTTCGACAGACTAAATCCCACGTCGGAGAATATAGCGGCGGAGATCTTCAGGCTTCTGCGAGACGAGCTGCCCGTGGAAAACGGCCGGCTCGGCGAGATAGAACTCTGGGAGACCTCCACGGACATGGTGCGTTACCGTGAAAACAGACGATAAATCGGGAGCCGTCGCGTTGCTGTCGGGGGGGCTGGATTCCACGGTGGCTCTTGCCGCCGCGTCGGAAATGTTCAGGATAGATACGACGCTCTTCGTAGACTACGGGCAGCTCGGAGCCGGGCGCGAGCAGGTCGCCGCAAACGCGGTGGCGGCGCATTACGGAATGCCGCTGCGCGTCATATCGATCCCGTGGCTCGGAGCGATGTCGGCGTCGTCCCTTACGGGGGCCGGGGAGATCCCCGATTACCCGAAAGGGGCGGACGACGCTGCGATGGAGGCCGTTTCCAGGGCCGTATGGGTGGAGAACCGCAACGGGATCCTCGTCAATATCGCCGCGGCGCTCGCCTCGTCGCTCGGGTGCGAGGTGGTCGTCACCGGCTTCAACAGGGAGGAGGCACGGACCTTCCCCGACAACTCCGCTGAATTTCTCGAAGCGGTCAACCGCTCGCTCGAGATAAGCGTCGGCACCCCGGTCCGCGTCGAGAGCCCCACGATCTCCATGGACAAGAAGGAGATCGTGAAGACCGGGATCGACCTCGGCATTCCGTGGGAACTCATCTGGAGTTGCTACAGGCCCGGCATAACGATGTGCGGAAGATGCGAATCGTGCTCCCGCCTGAGGATGGCGGTCGAGGGAACGCCCGTCGAGCGCAGGGTCGTGTTCGAAGGTTCATAAACTGAGCGCCTGCGCGGCCAAGCGGCGTGTCGACGGGGCTGACAGGCCGCGGTTCCGAATCCATGCCGGTCGCGATCCCGGACCGCGGGATCATACCTGCCTGTGACCTCTGAAAGGAAGGATCTCTTGAACGCCAAAAGGTACGACCTCGTCGAGGTGCTCTGGACGGGCAGGGCCGCCGATTACGACGGGAGCCAGCTCAGAAGCCATTACATCAGGGAGCAGACGGGAATCGCAAACGACGCGGTGATCGCCTTCGCCGGCGCCTGCAATGTGAGGGGCGCGCGCCTCGTCGATCTCGAGGACGCGGAGGCGGGAAGCACGATCGTCGCGGCGCACATGCTGCATTTCATCGGCGAACATTTCCAGGCGCCTCTGAGAGAGGCGAATTTCCGCCTGAGGCTCTTCGTGTCGATCCTGAAGGAACGAATCGAGGCGACGGCCCCCGGCGTAAAGCTCTCCAGGGACGGAGACGACCTCTTTGCCGGCAAAAGAAAACTGACCGTCGCGATCGCCACCTCCGGGCCCCTTTCCTCGCTTTTCCATTGCGGGGTCAACATCGACCCGGCCGGAGCCCCGGTGCCCGCCGTCGGCCTCGAGGAGCTCGGGATCGACCATGCCGCGCTCGCGGAGGCCGTGCTGGAAGGTTACAGGGAGGAGTGCCTTTCCATCGAACTCGCCATGAGGAAGGTCAGGGGGGTATGACTGAGCGGCGGAGCCAGGGATACGTTTACGAGGTTTTCCGCTCGATACAGGGCGAGGGGCTATACGTCGGGGCGATGCAGATCTTCGTGCGCCTGTCGGGGTGCAGTTTCAGTTGCGACTACTGCGATACGCGCCATGCCGCGCAGAAGTCGTCCGAGTGTATATTGCGCGGGATCGACGGCGAAACGAGGCTCGGGAATCCCGTCGATCCGGCGGAGCTCGCCGCCTTCATCGGATCGCTCGCAGGCTCGACGGCGGGGCTTCATTCCCTCAGCGTGACGGGAGGGGAGCCGCTCGAGCAGCCCCGTTTTCTCGAGACGTTTCTCGGCGACATCAGGGCCATGGGGCTTCCGGTCTACCTCGAAACCAACGGCATACTTGAGGAGCCGGCGGCGAGGATCGCCCCGCTTGCGGACATCGTGTCGATGGATATCAAGCTGCCTTCCTTCTGCAGGGGGGCCGACATGTTCGCCGTCTACGGAAGGGTCCTTCCGATCTTCGGGACAAGGGAGCTTTTCTGCAAGATAGTGGTCGTCGACGGGATGAAGTACGAAGAGTTCACGAAGGCCGTCGACCTTCTCGCCTCGTACGACAGGATGGTTCCGCTGGTGATACAACCGGTGACCCCGCGGGGCAATTGCAGGCCCGCCGGGGCCGCCATGCTCGAAAGATGTTATCTCGACGCGGCGGGCCGCCTCGACAAGGTGCGCGTGATACCGCAATGCCACGGGGTGATGGGCCTTCCATGACGGACGAATCCGGCGAAAGCGCGAATCGGCCGGGTTTTTTGCGGGGCTTTTACCGGTGGTATTGAGCAGGTCCGGTTGCCGGACCGGGTCCGGGAGGTCGGGGCAAAAAAAAGCGCTGCGAGATGATTCGATGCAGGGTCGGGTTCGTGAAGGCGGCGACCACCTCGCAGCGACAGACCATGACAGCAAGGGGCATACCAGAGTTTTTCGGGAATATTCACAAAATGTGTTTATCCTTGTCAGGCAAGGACTTTTGCGTTTCGGGCCCTTCCGCGGCACGTTCCCTTAAAGTCCCGGTTGTTCCCCGTTGTTTCCCGGCGCCTTGAGGCGCCCGCGCAATCGTTCCATCTTTTTGCAATGCGCCGGAGTGTTTGTGCAATCGTGCGAGGTTGGAAATCTCAAGAGGCGATTCGGGCGCCGCGAAACACGATCCGATTCCGTTGACATCGCCTCTTGTTGTGTGAAATACTTCACTTGCAGGAAGGCACGATCCCTGGAAAAACATTAAACGTAAATCCAAAGCGAAAAGGGGGGCGCAAATGCATGACAGGAAAATGCGCATCGTCGCTGTTCTTGCCCTCGCAACGGCCGCGATCGCGTCCGGACCGCCCGTCGCGGCGGCGCAGTACTCCGTGCGAAACGGAACATTCGCCGGCGCGGGGGGCGTCGCGGGGAACTGGGGCAACATCATCTTTTTTACGACCGGCGAGGCTGCCGCCGGGGTCTTCCCCGGTTCGTCACAAATCGTGACGGCGGGGTTCTGGCATCTTGCCACGATCACCTCGACGGTGGACGTCGCCATCATGTCGTTCCACGCAGGGCTTGCGAAGGACGCCGTCGTTCTCACATGGAGTACGGGCGCGGAGGCCTCTATCGACGGATTCAACGTCTATCGTTCGCAGTCCGGGGAGGAATCATTCGCGAGGGTAAACAGCGCTCTTATACCGCCCGGGATGACAAGGTACCGGGACGACGCCGCGCTTCCAGGACGCGCCTACCTGTACCGGCTCGGGGCCGTGTCCGCCGGGAGGGAATGGCCGTCGCCGACGGCGGCGATCGCCGTTCCGGCGCGTCCGGCGACCCTCTATCAGAATTACCCGAACCCGTTCAATCCTGAGACGTCGATCGCATTCTACCTGCCAGAGCCTGCGAACGTCACGCTCGCCGTCTACGACGTGCGGGGAGCGCTCGTCAGGCTTCTCGCCGCGGGAATGAGGCCGGAGGGGAGGCACGCTGTGCGATGGAACGGGACGGCCGACGACGGGTCGCCGGTCGGCTCGGGGATATATTACTGCCGTCTCGACGCGGGGAAGAAAACGTTCACGAAAAAACTCGTCGTCGTGCGATGACGGAGGCGCGGGAGCGCATGAAAGGAGCAACGATGCAGAAGATATCAACGATGAAACGGCTGTTTGCGATCGTGCTGGCCGCCATTACATGTTTTGCCGCGGGCGCGTTCGCCGACGTGCCCGTGCTGATGAATTACCAGGGCGTCCTGATGGACGGGTCGGGTGTAGCCGTTGCGGACGGACCCTACAGCATCGTCTTCAAGCTTTACGACGTTCCATCCGGTGGAACCGTGATCTGGGAGGAGACCAATATCGTCCAGGTCAGCAAGGGCACGTTCAGCGTGACACTCGGCCTCGTCTCGTATCTCGGAGACGTCCCGTTCGACATGGATTATTATTTGGGGCTCTCCGTATCGGGCGGCGAGGAGCTGCCGCGGGCGATGCTGACGTCGGCGCCGTACAGCATGGCCGCGCGGTCGGTCATCGGGGAGCAGAACATCTTCCCGGCGACGGGGAACGTCGGCATCGGGACGAGGTATCCGGACGAGAGGCTCTACGTGGCGGGCGGAATCCGCCTCTCTATGACCACGGGGGAGCACGCCGGTACTCTCCGCTGGACGGGCTCGGATTTTCAGGGGTATGACGGTTCCGTGTGGAAGTCGCTCACCTCGACCGGGGGCTCGCTGCCCGCCGGGACGATCGGCCAGACGATGCGCCACGATGGGTACGATTGGCTCGGGTCGAACCTCCTCTACAACGACGGCGCGGCTGTCGGGATCGGGACGACCTCTCCGCAGGCGATGCTGCATGTGGCGGGCAGCGCCGCCCTCGGCTCGATGTCGGAGAGCGGCTCCCTGTTTATCCATCGAGCCGGCTGCCCATCGATCATGTCGTCGCTGAATTCGTGGGAATTCGGCGGTGAGTTCGTTACATACGACGAGGAGGGGAATTCCACGTTCCTGGTGCAGCCCGATTTCGACGGGTCGGGCGGATATCTGTCGGTCGGCAGGGGGCTTGGTGAAGGATTCGTCGTCGACGGCAACAGCAGCGGAACGAACAATCCCCGCATGATGATGAACGGAACGTCGTCGCTGATGTTCGACATGAATTCGACGGGAGACGGCTCGGCTGTGCTCCCGGTTGACGCGATCTCCTCGAGCGAGATGCTGGACGAGCCGGGCATCGCAAGCTGGGGAACTCCCTACGGCAGCGAGCTCACCTCGAGCTTCCTGCCATGGAGGAGCCAGGCGATCGTGGCTCCGGCCGACGGATACGTCCTCGCGATAGGATCGGTCAACGTCAGCCCGTGGCATGTAACCGGTACGGAGACCAGCATCATCCTCGGCATATCGCTCGATCAGTTCTCGCTTCCGTTCGTGCAGTACGTCTGGGTCACCATTCCAGCAGGGGCGTCGACGGGGGACTACGATATACCGGCGGTCGTGAGTGGCGTGTTCCCGGTTTCCGCGGGGAGCTACTGGTTTCATATAGTCGCCCGCGAGGCAAGCGGACAGGGAATGATCTACAACACCAATTTCTCGCTGCTGTACGTGCCGACCGCATACGGGGACAACTACATCCAGTCGATCGCGGGCCCGGTCGGCGACGGTGGGAAGCTGATGGCGGTGGGAGCTCCGGGCGCCGCCGAGATGGAAGCCGCGCGCGCGTCCTCCGAGGCCGCGAACGCCGATCGCATCCAGCGCGAGCTCGACGAGATGCAGAGGCGGATCGAAAACCTCGAGGCGCAGCTGCGGAACGCGCAGGGGGGGAGGTAACTCCAGCCCGGTAGTGGCCCGCCGGGGCTCACGCAGGATCTTTACTCCGTATGGGGGAGCGGCATCTCGGACGTCCGGGCCGTGGGCCGGGACGTCCTGATATTACATCACGATTTGCCGGGCGCGGGGGCTTGTGCTCGGGCCCGTTTCGCCCGGCAGCCGAACAATCGCCTGGTAATGAAAACCAGCAACAGCACCACCAGAATAATCGCCACAATCGGCAGGAGAAGGGAAATTACGGTCCCGGCGACCGAAGCGGCGAACTCGCCGGTCGATACGATGGGGTTGTCCGCGGGGCCTTTCATCGCGGTCGAGGTGCCGCGAAGGAGAACGCTCGCCCCCTGCACAACCCCTGCACCCCGCGAACGGCAGATGCCCCACCTGGTGCGCGATGGCAAATCCCGGAAGCGGGACGAAGACTCTGAACCCGCACGTGGCGCTCAGCCCGACGCCGACGAAGAAGGCTACGATTCCCTGCATGCGCGAAGCTCTCTTATTTTGTCACAGTCTTGATCAGGGTTCCGGCGGCAACGGTCTGAGTCGAAAGCATCCCGTTCATAATGGTTCGCTGTTCGATATCGGCGTCCGCCGTCCCGAACTGCCTTAAGGTCGCGCCGGCCGTCCCCGCCTGGGTCGCCGTCTTTACGGCGAGCTTCTGCGGCTTCACGTTGATCTTCGACTGGTCGGTGAGGTTCCTGAATCCGCCCATCGTATTGGAAAAGACCGAAGAGTACTGTGCGTACTGGCTCCGGTCGGCAAGCCCGTGAAAGACGTAGACCGTCCCGCCCTTGAGGATGAAATAAGACATCGTCTGAAGCGCGTCTTCCCCGGATGTCACGTTCGCCACGACCCTCTCGGCCTGCATGCCGCCTACGGAGAGTTTCTCCCTCGAAATCACGGCCGCCCCGGTCTCGCTGATGAATTGTTCCGCGGCGGCCGATGCCGAGGTACCCCCAACCGTCATGAAGAGGATCGCCGCGTCCTGTTTCTCGGTGAACATCTGGACCTGGGCGGGGGTGTTGCTGACCGTCCAGCCGGCCGGTACCGGGAAGGTGAAGGTCATGCCTGGATGATAGAACGCGTTCCCTTCCACGTACCCCTGGCGCGGGTCGTCGCCGAAGACGATCCCGTCGACAGCCTTGAGGTATTCGTTGCGGTTGACTGCATACTGGCTCAGGCCGAGGCCGGACTGCCACTCGGCCGTCCTGTTCCTCACCGCCTCGAGCCTGTTCGCCGGGTTGGGGTGGGTCGAGAACCATTCGGGCAGGCTGCCTCCGGCCGGATGGAGCCTTTCCAGGGTTTCGAAAAAGGCGGCCATACGGTAGGTGTCGTAACCGGCCTTGCTCGCGTATTCGACACCGAGATCGTCGGCCTGCCGCTCGTCGTCCCTGCTGAACTTCAGGAAAAGCATGCTTGTGCCGAACTCGGCGAGCCCCGCGTATTTCTGAACAGTCTTCGACATCGCCATCCCGACGTTGAGGCCGAGCATCGTGAGCTGCTGTTTGGTTATCTGACGGGCGATGTGTCTTGCGTTCACGTGGCCGAGTTCGTGCCCGATCACCCCGGCAAGCTCCGCCTCGTCGTTCATGTAGGCAAGGATGCCTCGTGTAACGTAGACGTATCCGCCCGGGACGGCGAATGCGTTGATCATCGGGGTGTCGAGAACCTTGAAGTGGTAGTGATTGTCGGGCTGGTGGGTTTTCCTCGCGATGCCCTGGCCGACCCGGTCGACGTAGGCGGAAAGCTCCGGATCCTCGTAGAACCCGTACACCTTCCCGATCTCCTCGTCGGTCTCTTTTCCCATCGCGATCTCGTCCTGCTCGCTGACCAGCATGAACTCATTCTTGCCGGTCACGGGATTGATTGCGCAGGAGAACTGTATGAGGACGATTGCCGGAATCAACGCTGCGGCCGACAGTAATTTGCGATTTGTCATTCCGTACCCTCCTGTTTCTTTCTTTCGCGGAGCCCGGCCGCGGCTATTACCAGGCAACCAACGAGTACCAGACAAACACCGATTTGCTTCATCATCCTTCTCCAGTGTAAAGAATAATTGTACAAGAGTTTATCCCGAACGCCGATCCTACGCAAGCTCATTCGAAAAATCCGGGGTTGAAATCACGCCCCCTCCATTATTCGCTTGACAGATTCGGGCTAATTGTTGTTCAGTAAGGCGTTAGGCTCATTGCTGTCCGTGGGGAAAGCGGAAGGGGAATATCATCCTGCTGAAACAAGGAGGAAGGGTTAATGACAAAAGCTGAAATCGTTGAGAACATTTCCAGCAGGACTGGTTTGACGAAAAAGGAAGTGGCCGAAGCTGTGGATTGTTTTCTCGACACCATCTCCAAGGGACTGGTCAAGGGCGAACACTACGAGATCCGCGGCTTCGGGACGTTCAAGGTCAAGGAACGCAAGTCGAGAATGGCGAGGAACCCGAGAACGGGCGAACCGGTTCCGGTTCCCGACCGCAAGGTTCCGATTTTCAAGGTATCGAGGGAATTGAAAGAACTGGTAGCCCAGTCCTGACAGACCGCCCTCGCGAATCCCGATCAACGAAAGACGCTTCCACTGAAGCCGCGGGGGAATGCCTGTATTCATAAACGCAGGTGTGACCGGAAAGGCGAATGATGCCCGAACGAATCGTCGATTTGAGAAGCGATACCGTAACAAGACCTTCGAAGCCGATGCGCGAGGCGATCGCCGGCGCGGTTGTCGGAGACGACGTTCTCGGCGACGACCCCACGGTGATGCGTCTCGAGCGGACGATGGCCGATCTCCTGGGCAAGGAGGCGGCGCTCTACGTGCCGAGCGGGACGATGGCGAACCTTCTTGCGCTGCTCTCGCAGACAAAGCCGGGCGACGAGGTCATCCTCGACAGGAACTGTCATATATTCAACTACGAGGCCGCCGGCGCTTCGGCGATCGGCGGGCTTCAGCTTCATCCGCTCGACGGCCCTGGCGGTTTTCTTCCCCTCAAAGCCATCCCGGGAGCGATAAGGCCGGAAAACATTCATCATCCGAGAACGTCGCTGATATCCGTGGAAAATACGCATAACCGCGGCGCCGGCAGGATATATCCATACGATCAGCTCGAAATGGTGTATGGGATCGCGCAGGACAACGGCCTGAGGGTCCACCTCGACGGGGCGCGGCTGGCGAACGCGGTCGTCGCCTCGGGCGTCCCCTTCGGAAAGTACGGCTCCGTGGCCGACTCGATCAACATCTGTTTCTCCAAGGGGCTCGGAGCCCCTGTCGGGTCGGTCCTGATATCGGACGCGGTGACCGTTAAAAAGGCTAGGTTCTGGAGAAAAAGGCTCGGGGGAGGGATGCGCCAGGCCGGAATCCTCGCCGCCGCCTGCCTGTACGCGATGGCGAACAACGTTGACCGTCTGAAGCTCGATCACGCGAAGGCCTCGAGGATCGCCGCGGCGATCGGGGCGAAGAAGGCCCTGAAGCTCCTTTTCCCCGTCGAGACGAACATCGTGATATTCAGGGTCGAGGACGAATCGATCGAATTCGACGGGTTCGCCCGCGCCCTGGAGGAGGCCGGCATACTGGCCCTGGCGTTCGGCAACAGGTCGGTGCGCATGGTCACGCACCTTGACATAACGGACGACGACATCGATTACGTCGAGGAAAAGTTGTCGCGGATCTGCTGATACAATGAGACCATTTCAATTCTATTTCGTCTCCACGCCGATCGGGAACCTCGAGGATATCTCCGGGCGGGCCGTTTCGATACTCGGATCGGTCGACTTCCTGCTCGCCGAGGATACCCGCAAGACGAGGATCCTTCTCGCGCGTTACGGCATCGACGTTCCGCTTCGCCCATACCACGACTTCAACAAGGAGAGGGTGATAGGGTCGATCATAGATTCGCTGAAGGAAGGGAAAACCGGTGCGCTCGTCTCCGACGCCGGCACGCCTTGCATATCGGATCCCGGGTTCTACCTCGCGAGAAGGCTCATCGAGGAAGAGATAACCTTTACCTCGCTGCCCGGAGCGTCGGCGGTCACGACGGCCCTAGTTCTTTCGGGGCTTCCCCCCGACAGGTTCGCCTTCTTCGGGTACCTTCCGAAGAAGAAGGGGGCGATCGAAAAGGCGCTGCTCGAGGCCGGCGCCTTCACGGGAACCTCGATCTTTTTCGAAAGCCCCTACAGGATCGTCAAGACGCTGGAAACGATCCACGCCGTACTGGGTACAAGGGAGATAGCCGTCACCCGCGAGATGACGAAGCTTCACGAGGAGGTGCTCAGGGGTACGGCCGAAGATGTGGGGCGGATCCTCGGCGGGCGCGGCAGCGTGAAGGGCGAGATAACCCTTCTTATAAGAGGAATAGGGAAGAGGGGATAACCCCCTCCGGGAGGCTTCACGCGGCGGCCCCGGGCAGGCGCGCCGAAAAATCCGAACTAAAGAAAACGAAAAAACGAAAGCGAAGGAAACTCAAATTGTCCGGAAAATCCGATTTCAAAAACAGGCTCCGCGGGGTGCTCAACCCTGTCGTGACGCTGGCCGCGCGGCTCGGCATAACCCCCATGGGAATGACCCTGGCCGGCATCCTTATAAGCATCCTGGGGGCGGTGTACGTGGCCCTGGGGGATTTCATCGTCGGGGCGATACTTCTGCTGGTGTCGGGACTATGCGATACGATCGACGGGTCGCTGGCAAGAAGGCAGGGGAAGGTATCGAAATTCGGGGCGTTCATCGATTCCACCGGGGACCGGGTGAGCGATCTCGCCTATTACATGGGGCTTATCTTTTTTTTCATCGGCCGGGCGCCGATCAACAAAATCCTGATCCTCTTCACCTTCGTGGCGCTGGCCGGTTCCTTCCTGACAAGCTACGCCAGGGCGAGGGCCGAGGGGCTCGGGTTTGAATGCTCGGTCGGCCTGCTCGAAAGGCCCGAACGGATCGCGCTGCTGCTGGCGGGGCTGCTTTTCGGGCGAATCGCGCTGACGGCCGCGATAGTCGCCCTGGCGGCGCTGAGCGTCTTCACCTTCCTTCAGAGGGTGCATCACGTGAAAAAAATCACATCGAGACGGATCGACGAGATCGGTCCCGACCTGGCGGACGATAGATGAAACCAACCATCGGTTCCATTCTGAGGACTTCGGTCCCCATCGTCGTCGATTTCGGCGCCCAGGCCCTGATATGGACGATAGAGCCGATGCTGGTCGGCCACCTGGCGCTCAAGGCGATGGCGCGGTACTATCCCGGCCTCGGGGCCACCGGGGTAGACGCGCTGATCGCCGTCGGCAACGTAATACAGATAATACTTTTCACCTGCACCGTCCTTCTGACCCTGGTGTTCGGCGCGACGATCATCATAAACAGGCATCTCGGTGCGGGAAAAAGGGACGAGGCGAACCACTTTCTCGGGCAGACCGTCTTTACGTCGATCTTCCCGGCCGTGGGTCTTGCCCTGATCTGGTATTTCTTCTCCCCCTTCATATTCAGAACGATGCTCGGCGCCTCACCGGCCGTTACGGCGATATGCGTCGATTACATGCGGACGATCGCCTGGTTCGCCCCCTTCATGATAATGAACTTCGTGGCGACAGGAATCGTAAGAGGCGCGGGAGACACGCACCTTTCGATGATAACGGGGCTGATGGTCAACGGCATCCATCTGGTTCTGGCGATCGGCCTGATTTACGGCGTATGGTTCCTGCCGGCGCTCGGCGTAAGGGGCGCCGCTCTGGCGGTCGGCATCGCGCACACGGCCGGTTTTCTCTTCACTTACAGCGTGATACTCCAGGGAAAGAGCATCCTGATCTTCCAGTGGCGCGATTTCGGAAGCGTCAACAGGAAGACGATCGTCTCGATGGTGAAAACGGGGGTGCCGAGCACCCTCGAACAGTTCGCATGGATGACAGGGATGACGATAGTGATCGGGTTCAGCAACAGGCTCGGCGCGACGGCGGCCGCGGCCCATATCGTGGCCCTGACCTTCCAGAGGCTTTTCGCGATCATGTACCTCGCCTTCAGCACCGGGGCGCTCACGCTGGTGGGCCAGCGTTACGGCGCAAGACAGTACAGGCGCGCCGGCAAGACGGCCAAGATGTTCGCCGGCATCGTGGGAACGATGGTTCTTTTTATCGCGTCGATCATATATTTCAAGGCGAGATATTTCGTGATAATATACACATCGCATCCCGAGGTCATAACGCTCTGCATCAGGATACTAAGGATAGTGGCGCTTGTGCAGATACCCAAGGCGATGTCGTACCTGTTTTCCTTCAGCCTCAAGGGGATCGGGGAGAACCATTACCCGATGTACCTGGCGTTCGGGGGGGTCTTTCTCATAGAGGTGATCCTGGGGTCCAACCTCGCCTTCACCTTCGGCCTCGGCCTGGCGGGCCTGTGGATCGCCGCGGGGATCGACGAAACGGCGAAGGCGCTGTTGGCCATCAGGCGTTTCAGGCGCCGGATATTGTTCCTTATCGCTGAGCCGGCCCGCCGGGAAAATGAAGGATAAGGTTTCGCCCGGCGGCCCGCGCCGGGCGGGCGGAGAGGTTGTCTGCGGCTGATGCGGCCGGTCGGGGAAAGAGATCCCTTCCGGACGCTCCCGCAGGGCACATATAAAGGAATGAAGAGGATGAAAGGATATTTCATAACCTTCGAGGGGATTGAAGGGTCGGGTAAATCGACCGTGGCGGCGGCGATCGGCGAAAGGCTGGCGCGCGCGCGGATCGATTTTCTCATGACCAGGGAGCCCGGCGGAACGGCCGTCTCGGAGGAGATAAGGAAGATCCTCCTCGACCCGGCGCGCCCGGAGATTTCCGCGCGCAGCGAACTGCTCATGTACCTCGCCAGCCGCGCGCAGCTCGTCGACGAGGCGATAGCCCCGGCGCTGCGCTCGGGCAGGGTGGTTCTCTGCGACCGTTTCATGGACGCGTCGGTGGCGTACCAGGGGTGGGCGAGGGGGCTCGGCGAGGATCTCGTCGAGAGGCTCAATACATTCGCCGTCGGCGAAGCCGTTCCCGACAGGACCTTCCTCTTCGATCTTCCCGTCGAGACCGGTTTCGGAAGGGGCCCGGAAAAACGCGAATCGGACGGGGTGCGCAAAAAGGACAGGCTCGAGCGCGAAGACCGTTCCTTCCACGAAAAGGTCAGGGAGGGATACCTGAGGATAGCGAAGAGGGAACCGGGCAGGGTCGTCGTCATCGACGCCTCCGGACCCCTCAAGCGTGTCGTCGACGAGGTTTCGCGGAACATTGCAGACTGCCTGGACGTACAACTTTAGAAGCCGATTTGATTTGTACGGTAAAAGGCCGAACAGTATATTTACCCTGCGGCGGACGAAAAAGAGCCGCATGAACGGTTTCAAGGCACGAATCGTGATAGAAGGATCGTAAGACGGTCGAATAGCGTCCTGCGGATGGTTACACTGGAGGTACCCGAGTTGAGACCGAAGATGAAGATCATATTACCGTTGATATTTATTCTCGTTATCGCCACCGGCTCATATTTCCTGTGGGCCGCCGACCAGAAACAGGAGTCGAGCGCCCGGCAGTACGAGGATCTCGACCGGTTCAGGGAAGTCATGGTGAAGATCCTCGATTACTACGTCGAGGAAAAGGAATTCGGCGAGCTGATCGACTCGGCGATAAACGGGATGCTCAGGGATCTCGACATCCATTCGGTCTACATGGACAAGAAACAGTACGAGAACCTGATGATAGATACCGAAGGGGAGTTCGGAGGCCTGGGCATACAGCTCTCCGTCAGGGACAACTATCCGACGGTCCTCGCGCCGATCGACGACACGCCGGCGTCGAGGCTGGGGATACAGAGCGGGGACATGATAATCGAGATCGAGGGGGAATCGACGAAGGGATGGAGCTCCGACCAGGCGGTCGAGAAGCTTCGCGGCAAGCCCGGCACGCAGGTCAACCTCAAGATCGGGCGCCAGGGACTGGACGAGCCGATTCCCATCGTGATCACCCGCGAGATCATAAAGGTCCCCAGCATCACCTATTCGACGACCATCGAGGACGTCGGTTACGTCCGCGTCGCCAGGTTCGCCAAGAAAACCGTGACGGAGCTCAGCGAAGTGCTCCGCGGTTTCGAGACCCGGGGAGTGAAGGGCGTCATCATCGATCTCAGGGGGAACCCGGGCGGGCTTCTCACCTCGGCCTTCGAGGTCGCCGACCTGTTCCTCGACAAGGACAAGCTGATCGTCTACACCGAGGGCAGAACTCCGGCCAACAACCAGAAATTCTATTCCAGCGCAAGGGCGATCCACGGCAAATATCCCGTCGTGATCCTGCAGGACGGCGCCAGCGCGTCGGCCTCGGAGATCGTCGCCGGGGCGCTCCAGGACTGGGACCGGGCTCTCATCGTCGGCCAGACTTCGTTCGGCAAGGGATCGGTGCAGACGGTATTCAAGGTGGGCAAGGAGGACGCGCTCAAGCTGACCACGCAGAAATATTTCACGCCGAGCAAAAGGTGCATTCACAAGGATTATGACGAGAGCGGCGAGCCGATCGTCACCGAGGACAACACGACGGAATACCACACCGAGTCGGGACGCGTCGTATACGGCGGCGGCGGGATCACCCCCGACTGGACCGTGGAACTTCCGGAATTCACCGATTTCCAGAGGAACCTCGAGATCAGGGGGCTGTTTTTCTCCTTCGCCGTGAAATACACCGCCTATCATACGGTCGGGGACGGATTCGACGTCAACGCCGAGGTGATGAAGGAATTCAAAAAGTTCCTTGCCGAGAAGGAATTCGCCTGCACCGACGCCGACTGGACCGAAGAGAACGTCACCTACGTGGACCGCGCGATCAGAAGGGAAGTCTTCCGCAAGCTTCACGGCACCAAGGGGGCGTACGTTGCGACCCTGGCGGAGGACGAACAGATCGTGAAGATCCTCGAGATGTTCAGGACCGTTAAAACGCTCGATGAGGCGTTCAAGTACGCGGCAAAACAGACCGAGCTGGCGGCGAAGACGGAGAAGAAGTGACGGGGAAGATCGCGATCATCAGCGACTTCGACGGCACCATAGCCGCGAGGGACGTCGGGCATCATTTCATCGGCAGCTTCGTTCCCGACACGGCGGCGTGGGAAAAGCTTCTCGGGAAATGGAGGATGGGCCTGATCAGTTCGAGGGAATGCCTCGAGCAGGAACTCGAATGGATCGACGTGACGAGGGACCAGCTCGACGAATTCATAGAGCGCGAAAAATTCGACCCCTATTTCAAGGACTTCGTCGACTTCTGCAACAAGGGCCTGTACGAATTTCTCATTCTGAGCGACGGCCTCGATTACTACATAGACTATCTTCTCATGAAATTCGGCGTCGGGTATCTCGGGTACAGGGCCAACCACTTGGTCATAGACGGCGCATCCAGGCTCGCCGGGATCGAGTTTCCCTGGTACGACAGGATGAACTGCTCGATGTGCGGCAACTGCAAGGCCTGGCATGTCGATGGGCTGAGGAAGAAGGGATTCTTCACCGTCTATATAGGAAACGGGTTCAGCGACCGTTGCGCCGCCGAGCACGCGGACCTGGTCTTCGCCAAGGACGACCTTCTGAATCATTTCAGGCAGAAGAAGCTTCAGTGCGAGCAGTTCCAGAACTTCAGGGACGTCGAGCGCGAACTGACCCGGAGATTTTTCCTTTCGGAAACGGAATAATCGGGTCGGCGGCGGTGGAGTTGTTTAAAGCGGGATCACTCCCCGGAGCGGACCGGCCCTTCCCGGAACCGCTGCGATCGGGTGAAGTTTTTTAGCGTGATCACTCCGCTGAAGTTTCCGGCGCCACCTCCCCCTCTTCCTGAACCTGCTCCTCGTGGCGCTTGTTTATCCCGTCGGTGTAGAGCCTGCTCACGAAACCGATGAACTTGAAGACGTCAAGGTCCGTTATCTCGCTTTGCGACCGCAGTTCGCGCAGGCGATCCATCACGTCGGTCATGTCGTTCTGCGACACGATGCCGTCCTGGTAGCAGCTCCAGAATTTGTTCAGCGTGTAGGTCAGCTCCTCGCCGTATTTCGCGGCGAGTTTTTCGGGAAGGACTTTGGAGAGCGCCTTCGCCTCCTTCTGATAGACCTTCGAACCTATCGAGCCGCGCATCAGGATAATCGCCGCCACGGCCCCGACGGCGACCGCCGCAAGGATGATGGCCGTTCTTCCTTTTTTCATACCGCACGTCCTCCATTGTTCCGTTAGAGATCGTTTCGTTCCGCACGCCCGGTCGCCGTCCGCGTCACGGCGCCGGGTGCATGACGCGTCATTAATTCGCGGGGGAGCCGGCTTCAAGCGCCCTTTTCCCCAAGGGTCCTTTCGAACCAATCCACCGTGAGGCCGGCCGCCCTTTCGAGGCCCGCCGGCGGCCGTTTCATCGGGTGCCTCACGCCGAAGGTGTGCCCGCACCCCTCGATTATCTCGAAACGTTTTTCGACGCGGAGCGTCTGGCCGTTCAGGCCTGGCGCGCTCTCTTCGCCGTGACGCCTCGTGAGTCCGCGCGCTTTTTCGTCGCCGGGATGCCCGGGCAGACCGCCCCCCTTCCCGTCACCGGAAATCACCATGAGCCAGCGCGCCTCATCGCCTCCAGGAACGCCGATCAACCCGCGCGCCTCCTTCAGCGTGACGGCGGCGTCGCGCCTTCCGTGTACGATAAGGTGCGGGACGCCGAGCTCCGAAGCCCTTTTCGGCAGATCGTACGCCTCGCGGTTGCGGTCGATGTCGTCGTAATACGAGTAATCGAGCCAGAGCTGCGTGTCGGCTCTTCCCTCGTTGAAGGGGAGCCGCCCCGTTCTCTTCCACTCATCCTTTCGCCGCTGCGTGTACCGGTCGAGTTTCGAAAGGGCCGACCATGTGACGATCGATCCTGTCTCCGGCACGAGGGGCGCCGCGAGTATCGACACGGCGCCGCCTCGGCTGTGGCCCATCAGGCCCCATTTCCGCCCGGCGCAGCGAAGGGGAAAGTCCGCGCGGCGGGCCGCGGCGCATGCCGCAAGAAGATCTTCGATTTCGGCGCAGACGGAGTTACTCGCGAAGAGGTCGGGATTCGTTATCCTGCCGGCGGTCTCGTCGACCCCGCAGCGCGAAAAGCTGATCGTCATCACGTGGAACCCGGCGGCGGCGAGCCTTTCGGAGAGCCAGGGGAAAAAACCCCACCGCCTGTATCCGAGAAAGCCGTGCGACACGATAATGAGGGGCCGGGCCTCTCCGGGCGCGGCGGACCGAAGGTCCGCGGCAACGCTCAGGGAATCGCCCCGGTCGATTCTCGTTTCGATCAGCCTGATGGTTTTATCGTTCAATGCCATCTCCATGACGGGGTCCGATTTCAGACAAGCCGGCCATCCCAGAGAGCGGCGCAGAAATCCCGCCAGGGCATGATCTCGATCCCGTCTTCAGTCCTTCGCGGGTTCTCGACCCTGGAAACGACGATCTTTCTTCCGACGGTGTTCTCTTCGCACAATGCCCTCATCCCTTTCAGATCGGCACCGCGGACTTCCAGGCTCGACTTGCACTCGATGGCAAGGTCCAGATCCCCGACGATCAGGTTCACTTCGAATCCCGAACTCGTCCGCCAGTAGCTGATGGGGTAGTCGACGCGCCGGTACGAGAGGTAAGCGCGCACCTCGTTCAGCACGAAGTGCTCGAATGCGCGCCCGAAAAGATCCGACCCCTCCGTTATCGTCCGGGATTCGGGATGAAGCTGATTCGCAACGCCGGTGTCGAACAGGTAGAACTTCGCCGTTTCCACAAGACGCCGCTTGCTGCGACTCCTCCAGGGTTCCAGGGTGAATCCGAGAAGAGTATCCTCCAATATCTGGAAATAGCTTCGCACCGTTGCGGCCGACACCCCCGTTTCGCGCGCGAAGCCTGCATAGTTGATCTGCTGACCGTGGCAAAGCCCGACTATCTGCAGGAAACGGGAGAATGCCGGAATGTTTCTCGTCGCCGATTCGTCGATGATTTCCGTCTTGATGTAGTTGTTGATGTAAGCCTTGAGCAAGGGGAACGGATCGTCGACGAGGTAGTGGACGGGAAGCGCGCCATGCTGCAGGATCCTCTTAAGGTCCGCTTCACCGATCTCGCGGGTCGTCAACGGGAACATCTGGAAGTCGACCGCTCTGCCTCCGAGCAGGTTGCGAGCCCGATGCCGGAACTTGCGGGCGCTCGAACCGCACAGGAGAAAGCGGGTACCGGTGTTCTCGAGCAGCCAGTGGATTTCCTCGAGAAGGAGAGGCACACTCTGGATCTCGTCGATGACCACCAGGGCGGGTCGCTGAGCGAGCACTTCTTCGCGAATCAGGATCGGCCGCAGACTGAGCTCGGCAGCGAGGGCCGTATCGAGAAGATCGTAGAATTTCGCGTCGGAATAATGCTCGCGGAGAAATGTCGTCTTGCCTGTCTGGCGCGCCCCCCAGAGGAAGACGGCCGCCGAGCCGGTGACGGGATTCAGGACCCAGGAGACCTCCAGCGCCCGTTTGAATAAGGATTTTCGTGACATCATGTGCTGATTGTCATGTAAATCGGCAACTATGTCAACGATTATCTTGATTTCTCGCACGCTATTGGAGGATGATTTGTAATACCATAGTTTTACTCTTTCATAGAATTTTCCTTATTCAACCGCTGCAGATGGTAATTCGGCGGGCATCTACAACCACGAAAGCTTGTCAGGTTCGCGCGAATCAGATATCAACGAAAGAAACAGATCCTCCAGATCCGAATATTTTTCGCCGAGCTTCTCGTCCTTGAACATGCTTCGTATTTGCGCCGTCGGACCGTGAAAAACGAGTTTACCCTTGTTTATTACGGCTATCTCATTGCAGATTTTTTCCACCAGATCCAGCACATGTGATGTAAGTATTATGGTCCTTCCCTTTTCCACCATATGAAAAAGGTTGTCCTTTATCTGTCTTGAAGACACGGCGTCTATACCTTCGAACGGTTCGTCGAGCACGAGTATTTTCGGATCGTGGATTAATGCTGCTGCAAGAGAAACTTTCTTTTTCATTCCGGCGCTGTATTGACGAATCTGTTTCTTTGGCTCATCGATCCCGAAAAATCCCGTCAATTCCTTCATCCTTGCCCTCGTGACGCTCTTTTCAAGTCCGTACATACATCCGACAAATTCAAGGTATTCGCGGGCGGTCAATCTATCGAGGTAGAACGGGCGCTCCAGCAGAAATCCGATATCCCTCTTGTAATCCGAACTGCCCGGAGTCACGTCCTGACCAAATACTCGAATCGACCCTTTATCGGCTTTGAGCAGCCCGGCAATGAAATGGACTGTCGTGGATTTTCCGGCGCCATTTGGCCCCACAAATCCGAGGAATGCTCCCTGCCTGACGGATATATCGAAACCATCTGCCGCCCGGGTTTTCTTGTCGTACGATTTGCTGAATCCGGCAATTTCTATCGCGAATTCCATCAATTTGTCTCCATCAACGAAGTTGATTTCTTTTCAAGGTGTTGAGCAGTATCCCATATTGAGAAAAAGCATCCCGAATAATAAATAATGCCGCATATCAACAAACCGACATAGATATTCCATATTGCACATATCGATTTATAAAGGAGTATCCCAGTGAGGATAATCGATGTGCCTATCAATCCATTCAAAATAGAAACTCCCGTCATGCCGTGTGTAATCCTTCGTTCCGACTGAATATTTCCGGAAATCAATAAAAGCGGCGTCGAAATTATACACATATTACAGTTCTCAATTAACCAGTCCGGGCTGCAATGTGTCAATATGCCTGCGAATAAGATTATTAAACCAAACGATAAGGAAAACACCAATATCGAACTCACGTTCTTTGCCGATACGACGGCCAACGTGTTTGCTGCTGCAAGTGAATAATTGAAATATTCATTTTCACAGCGTGTGAACATGTTTTCGAACACGCCAAGGAAACCCAGCACAAGCATTGTGGAAATGAACATCGATGATTTCATCTCGAAATATTTTATAAGAACGAATAAATATATTCCTATCAAGGGAACAAGGATGAACAGTTTGATGCTTCTTGATAAAATGACGAAATCCGTTTTAAACAACATGAACCACTGCGTGCGCATTGTTCCGGCCATTTCAAACCCTTGATATTAATAAATCGTCCTCAATGATATTCCCATCATCATGAATTACGGTTATGGTTCAGGAATAAAGCGAATATTTCAGTTTCCTCATGGAAATTAATCCAACTGCTACGCCAACGGATGTCGACAATAATAATACGAATATTATCAGAACCGACTCTTTTAAACTTCCATTCTGCATCCCCAACACGGTAAAGCCCGGCCATCCAATGATAGGAATGTTGTCGAAATCAAGGTTCGATTTGTCTTTGATCAATCTTGAAAAAATGTAGTTGAATGGGCCGAGTAACAATATCGAAACAAACGAGAGGATGTTCCCGTACTTTTGAAACAACTTCGCCGCAAGAATATAAATATTCGTTATCCAGACGATGCAAAATATCATAAAAGCCAGGCTTGTCGCTGTTGAAAACAACAGGGACATCAACGCGGGATAAGGAGACAATTTCAATGCGATGTATAAACACAGCAGGAGAAAACCGGCCGAATTCAGATTGAATATAAGATCCCAGACAATGAAGAAGTAGATCTTTTCATCCGTGAAAGGAAATATCGAAATACTCCTTGGATGAATACAACGAGTGTTGTCAGTATATCTGAACATTAGAGAAGATATGGCGATGATGATGTACAGCATGCTCATTCGAAACATCACAAAGGATGATGCAAGCCGAACATTATCAATTTCTTTGGCAATCAGCCATATAATCAATCCATATAAAGCCACAATCAGGAAATTTGTGATATATGCGTAGGATCCTTTCGGAGATAATCTCGCAAACAAAGTGAAGTTAGTCGCTGTAATAGTCCGGTGCTGTTGTAATGATTTCGTTGTCATTATAAATAATCAGTAGCCAGATATTATAGGATACAAAAAGGAACGTTAATCCTCTGTTTGTTATTACTCCAATATCAGTTGACCGATTTACAGTCAATAAAGATTAAACGATAAAGATATACCGTATTCTATTCAAGCATATGACCTAGGCACGTAGCTCCTAGAAAACAGCTTATATAGAACAATATAACCACGATTATTACCCAGGCTAAAGGCCCGCCTCCCGCCGCGGCAAGCATATAATATCCCGCATACGATCCGATCCAGGTTATCGTACCCAAAATAGCCTCTACTTTCTCACTTAAACTTAAGTCTCGCCAATGACCAAGGATATATTCGCTGTAATAAGAAGCTTCCTGTGCATCGGAAATTACACTCGATTGATTCCCAGTTTGTCCTTGCGGAACAGCACTGATTTCTTCGCCGTTCACATTGTTTGAAAACACAATCAGGGCGATAAAAATCGATAGAAAACCGATTTGCATTTTCACGGCCTCCTCCTTTTCAAAGCTTGAACTCCCCAAGGCAAACCACTCATTACTAGAAAGTTTCTGAGTAAACTTCGAATTTTGTGTCTTTCTTCCCTTTGAGCACTTATGGTAGAATTGTGTTTTACCTGTGTCAATAAAAAAAAGTTTTCAATATTTATGGTAACCTCTTAAAAAGAATTCAATTCCAATACCTTTCCAAACCCAACGCTTGCATTCAGCCGGGTTTCTAACTTATCATAATCGAAAGCGAATAAAGGGGGAGGTACCCCGATGACGAGGAAAATATTGATCGGCGTGATGATCACTCTGGTCCTTCTTTCGATAGCGAGATATCTTTCGAAAAACAATCCCGAGGATCTTGCCGTGACCCGCGAGGGGATCACGGTCACCCACACCACCGTCTTCGAGCAGGTCGGCGGCGGCCAGCCCGAGGTGATTATCGGCGTCACGCCCGTGGAAGAAGCGGCCGCCGCGCAGGTATTATACAGGATCCACGGCGAATCGGGCGGCGAGGTGCAGCGCGTACCGATGGAGCCCGAGGAGGACGGCCAGTGGATCGGCCTTCTTCCCGACCTGGAAAAGGGAAAAAAGGCTGAATATGCCTTCGAGGTGCGCAGCGGTTCGGGGAGCACGGCGAGGCTTCCCGAAAAGGACGGCGATTTTCTCCGCCTGAGATACAAGGGAGAGGTGTCGTCGCTCGTACTGATTCTTCACGTGATATTCATGTTCGGCGCCTTCTTTTTCATGGTAATGGCGGCCCTCTGCGCGAACGACCTTCGCAGGGGCGCCGGAACGAAAAAACTGACGGTAAAGATGGTCAGATGGCTGATCCTCTTCACATTCATCGGCGGCTGGCCGCTCGGGTTCATCCTTAACCGGCAGAGATTCGGCCCTGTCTGGGAAGGGTTCCCGTTCGGTCTGGATGTAACCGACAACAAGACACAGATCATGTTCGTATTCTGGCTGATGGTGGTTCTGCTCGGCTGGGGCAGTTTCACCGGCCGCAGCGCCGAGGAAGACAGGTTCGGCGACAGGGAGTACTCCGTGGCCGTCCTGATCGCGTCGGTGTTGAGTCTCGCCATCTTCCTTATCCCTCACAGCCTGTGATCCCGGACCGCGATCCCCGGCCGGAGAAGGGTGCCGTTTGCCGAAGAAAAATGACAGAACGAAGGAGCTGTTCACGGGCAGCCGCGTCTGCCTCGCCCCGATGGCGGGGTACTCTGACGCGCCGTTTCGCCTGATATGCTCGTCGTTCGGGGCCGACTTCTGCGTGACCGAGATGATGAGCGCCGACGGCCTCGTGCGGGGCGGGGGGAAGACGAGGGGGCTGCTTGCAAGAATGGAGGGCGAGGGGCCCCTTGGAGCTCAGCTTTTCGGCGCCGATCCGGATACGATGGCCCAGGCGGCGGTCCTGGCGGCGGCTCCCGATCGCCAGTCGCGTTCGGCCCGCGAGGCGGCCCTGTCGGGCCCGGCCTTCATCGACCTTAACTTCGGCTGCCCGGTCAAGAAGGTCGTGCGAAAAAACGGCGGGGTTGCGATCATGCGCGACCTCGACCTGATGGAGAAGATATGCCGCGCCGTCGTCGCGGCCGTCGACATTCCCGTGACCGCCAAGATCAGAAGCGGGTGGAGCAGAGACGAGGAAAACTACATAGAGGCGGGACAGGTGATCGAGGGGAGCGGCGCGGCCGCCGTTATCCTTCACCCGAGGTACCGCACGCAGGGATTCGGCGGCGAATCGAATCGCGAGCACCTCTCGCGGCTCCGCGAGGCGGTAAAGATTCCCGTGATCGCGAGCGGCGACGTAAAGAGCCCCGACGACTATTTCAAACTCGTCGAAGAGACGGGCTGCAGCGTCGTGATGATCGGCCGGGGCGCCTTCGGGCGGCCCTGGATATTCAGGGAGATAAAGGACCGGCTCGCCGGAAGGGAGCCCGCGGATATGCCGCTCATGTCGAGGCTCGACCTTTTCGAACGCCTGCTGGACCTGGAGATAGAATGGTACGGCGAGCGGCCAGGCATACTGGAACTGAGAAAATTCTACCGCTGGTATTTCAGGGGGCACTCCGGGATGAGGGAGTACCGCCAGCGCTTCACCGCCGCCGACAGCAGGGCGGAGGTCGTTTTCATATTGAAGGAACTGCGAGAGGAGATCGAAAAGGTATGGATGAAATCAGAATAAAGCGGCTGATGCAGGACGTGGCCGGGGGCGTCGTCAGCGCAGGCGAGGCGGTCGAAAAACTGAAGATGCTCCCGTTCGAGGATATGGATTTCGCGAAGGTCGACCATCACAGGTCGCTTCGGCGCGGCTTCCCCGAGGTCCTATTCTGCGCCGGCAAGACCCCCGATCAGATCGCGGCGATCTCGCGAAGGATCGTCGATCACGGCTCGAACCTGCTCGCCACAAAATGCGGCGCGGAGGTCTTCTCGAAGGTCGCTCCCAAGGTCCCGGAGGCGATCTGGCACGAGGAGGCGTCCCTTTTCGCCGTCGAGACGAACAAGGTCGAAAGAAGCGGGAGCGTCGCCGTCGTGAGCGGCGGCACGGCCGACATACCGGTCGCCGAGGAGGCCGTCTGCACGGCGCATTACCTTGGATGCCTCGTCGAGCGTTTCAACGACGTCGGGGTGGCGGGGATTCACAGGCTCTTCTCGTCGATGGAGGAGATCCGCAAGGCCGACGTGATAATCGTGGTGGCGGGGATGGAGGGGGCGCTGGCGAGCGTGGTGGCCGGGATGACCGATGCGCCGATCATCGCGGTGCCGACGAGCGTCGGGTACGGGGCGAGCTTCGGCGGTGTCGCGGCGCTTCTCGCGATGCTGAACAGCTGCGCGGGCGGGGTGACAGTGGTGAACATAGACAACGGGTTCGGTGCGGCGTACGCGGCCGCGATGATATGCAGGAAGATACGCGAAGCGGGGAAGGAGAAGGCTTGATGACGACGAAGAAAGCGGGCGGCCGCGCGAAGGCGGCACACGGCGCCGGCATGCTGATATTCGACCCGGCGGGCGGGATGAGCGGCGACATGTTCCTCGGATGCCTCTTCGGCCTCGGCGTAAAGCCGGCCGAGGTGCAGGCCGAGGTGGCCGGGCTCCCCGGCCTCGAGCCGTTCAGGATCGTGTGCGGAAGGGTCAAGCGGCAGGGGATAATAGCAACGCGGGTGAAGGTGCTCTACGAGCATCACGAGCACGATCACGACCACTCGGAGCACCTCCATGAGCACGAGAAGGACGGTGGCGCCCATCCGGCGCACTTCGACGACCACGCCCATTTAAAGGATCACGACAGCCACGATCATTTAAAGGGCTCCGGCCGCCTTCGGGGCCGCGGCGACCGCGGCCATTCGCATTCGAGGGACCTTCGAACGATTCTTTCGATGATACGAAGGTCGCCGCTCGATCCGCGCGTGAAGGAAATGGCGACGCGCACATTCACCATCCTCGGCGAGGCCGAGGGGAAGATCCACGGCGTGCCGGCGGGCAGGGTGCATTTCCACGAGGTGGGCGCCGTCGACTCGATCGTCGATATAGTTGGGGGCGCGGTCGCGCTGATGAAACTGGGGTTCCCGACCGTCTATCACAGGCCGTTCAGGCTCGGCGGCGGGATGATTCACATTGCGCACGGCCATCTGCCTGTGCCCGCGCCGGCCACCCTCGAGGTGCTCGCCGGGCGCACGGTCAGGATGAGCCGCGAGGAGGGGGAGATCGTCACGCCGACAGGGGCCGCGCTGATGAAGGCGCTGGCGAGCGAGCTTCCCGCCGAGGCGTCTTTCGTACCAGGCAGGATCGTCTACGCGGCCGGGACGAGGGAAAAGGCGCCGGGACCGGGGATGCTGAGGGTGGTCGCGGCGACCTCGGCTGCACAGCTCGGGTACGTCACCGCAATCAGGACGACGATCGACGACATGAACCCAGAGATCTTCGGATACCTGCAGGAAAAGCTCTTCGGGGCGGGCGCCCTGGAAGTTTATATAACGAACGTGATGATGAAGAAGAACCGGCCCGGGACGCTCCTTACGGTCCTCTGCGAGACGGGCGACAGCGACAGGTTCGTCTCGACGATCTTCGAGGAGACGACGACACTCGGCATGAGGATCGCCGTAGAAGGGCGCTCCGAGCTCGAGAGGTTCCGCGGCGAGGTGGCGACAAGGTACGGGAAGGTCGTCGTGAAGTACGGCGTTCTTCCGTCGGGCGGGTTGAAATGTGCCCCCGAGTACGAGTCGTGCCGCGAGAAGGCCGCGAAGGCGGGAGTCCCGATATCGGCGGTCTACGACGCGGCGAGGGAGGCGGCGGGAAGGCCCACGGGCAGGGGGGCCGCAAGACCGGGCCGCCCCGCGGCAAAGAAAACCGCGGGTGTCATGGGCCACGCCGTTGCGAAGAACACCGCAGGTGTCACAGGCCGCCCCGCGAGAAGAAAAACCGCAACGAAGCGAAGGAAAGGATAGATGAAACGGTTTATTTATATCGCCCTCTGCGCGGCCGTGGCGGCGGGGGTATATTCCTGCGCGGGCAGGCAGGAGGTTGTACCCGAGCCGCCCGTCGAAAAGGTACCCGAGGCAAAGAAGGTCGACGCGAGGGAATACAACAGCGGCCTCGAGCTCGCATCGAAGGGCAGCTACGAGGCGGCGGCGGAGAAATTCGACGCGGCCCTGAAGAAGAACCCGTCCTTCGCCGAC
>JBFYZH010000122.1:0-15312 GCA_041309605.1 Candidatus Krumholzibacteriota bacterium | reverse complement strand
GCCCCCTCTTGGCCATGTGCTTGGTCATCGCCGCAGTCAGCGTCGTCTTCCCGTGATCTACGTGCCCTATCGTCCCTACGTTCACATGCGGCTTCGTCCGTTCAAACTTCTTCTTTGCCATGAAGCTTCCTCCTTCTCAAGCAAGGCCCCTTACCCGGCCCTGCATCTGGGCGACCACCTGCTCCGGCACCTGGTCATAATGTGAAAACTGCATACTGTATACTGCCCTTCCCTGGGTCAGAGATCGCAGCGTGGTCGCATAACCGAACATGTCCGAAAGGGGAGCAGTCGCGGAAATGACCTTCGCTTCAGCCCTGCTGGACATGTCCTCGACTTTTCCCCTGCGCGTGTTAAGGCTGTTTATCACGTCTCCCAAATACTCCGTAGGTAAAACTATTTCGATCTCCATGATCGGTTCCAGAAGCACCGGGTTCGCCCTTCGAACGCCGTCGAAAAACGCCTTGCCTGCGGCGACGCGGAAAGCGATGTCGGTCGAATCCACTTCATGGTAGGAACCGTCCACCAGGGAGACCTTCACGTCGATCACCGGGCAGCCGTTGACCGGGCCGCTCGTCATCGACTCGCGAAGTCCGGTTTCCACGTAGGGGACGAACTGTTTCGGTATCGTACCACCGATGATCCTGTTCTCGAAACGGAATCCTTCGCCCGGCGCCGGTTCGAGATCTATGACGACATGGCCGTATTGTCCCCTTCCCCCGCTCTGCTTTACGAACTTGCCCTCGGAACGGCACGATTTCGTGATCGTTTCCTTGTAGGCCACCTGCGGGCGTCCCACGTTCGCGCCCACCTTGAATTCCCTGAGCATCCTGTCGACCAGGATTTCCAGGTGAAGCTCGCCCATTCCCGATATGAGAGTCTCTCCGGTCTCGTGATCGATCCTTACCTGGAAGGTCGGATCCTCTTCGGCGAGCCTTCGGAGCACGTCCGAAAGCTGCATTTCGTCGGCCTTGGTCTTGGGCTCGATGGCGACCGAGATGACCGGTTCGGGGAAAATCATCTTCTCGAGCTGAAGAGGATGCCTGGTATCACACAGCGTATCGCCCGTCGAGGAATGTTTCAGCCCGACTATCGCCACGATATCGCCGGCAAAAATATCCTTTATTTCTTCACGCTTGTTCGCGTGCATCTGAAGAACCTTTGTAAAACGTTCCTTTTTCCTGTTCGTCGCGTTTACCGCATATTCGCCCGTACTGATGGCGCCGCTGTAAACCCTTATATAATGAAGCCGCCCGACGAACGGGTCGGTGATGACCTTGAATACGAGCGCCGTGAAAGGCTCCGATTCGTCGGCGTGCCTTTCCTCTTCCTTCAATGTAAAGGGGTTGATCCCCTTCACCGGCGGAACGTCGACGGGGTTCGGCAGATAATCGATCACCGCGTCGAGAAGTTTCCGCACGCCGATGTTCTTGAAGGCCGCCCCGCACATGACGGGAACGACCCTGTCGCCGAGCACGGCTTTTCTCAACGCGTTTTTTATCGTCTCTTCCGACACCTCGTCCCCGTGGACGACGTGATGAAGTACCTCTTCGTCGTAATCCGCCAGAGCCCCGAGGAGTTCCTCACGGGCCTGAAGGCTTTCCTTGATCAGGTCGCCGGGAATCTCCATTTCGGTGAAATTAGTTCCCAGGGCTTCCCTGTCGTACAGAAACGCCTTCATGCCGATAAGGTCCACAAGGCCGTTGAACGACTCGCCGGAACCTATCGGCAACTGAACGGGCATGACATTGGCGCCGAGTCTCTTGCGCATCATGCTCACCACGTTCCAGAAATCGGATCCCGCCCTGTCCATCTTGTTGACGAACGCTATCCTCGGAATATGATATTTATCCGCCTGTCTCCATACGGTCTCCGACTGCGGTTCCACTCCGCCCACTCCGCAGAAGATCGCCACGCATCCGTCGAGCACCCTAAGGCTTCTTTCCACCTCCACCGTAAAATCGACGTGGCCCGGCGTGTCTATGATATTTATACAATGGTCGTTCCAGATGCAGGTCGTGGCGGCGGAAGTTATCGTTATGCCGCGCTCCCTTTCCTGATCCATCCAGTCCATGACGGTGTTCCCCTCGTGCACTTCGCCCATGCGGTGGACCTTTCCCGTATAGTAAAGGATCCTTTCGGTCACGGTCGTCTTGCCGGCGTCGATATGGGCCGCGATGCCGATATTGCGTGTCTTGTTGAGAGGGAACTGCCTTGCCATTCCGGCCTCTTTTTCGCCGAAGCCCCTTCCAGGGTCCCGGCGAAGAAGCCGTACTACTGGAAGAACCTGCGGCAAATAATGCTGTTAAAGCAAAGTTGCTTTAGTTTCATCAATTTTATCCCTTGTTATCCATCTCTGATATCCTGCTGCAACTCGGACACCGGAATGGAACCACCCAACACCGCACGAAAATCTATCTGATTCCCCCAGGTCAGCAGTAACCCGGCGGAATACCGCAATCAACTACCAGCGATAATGCGCAAACGCCTTGTTCGCTTCGGCCATCTTGTGCGTATCCTCACGCTTCTTGATCGAGGGCCCTTCACGTTTGGAGGCGAGTATAAGCTCAGCCGCAAGCTTTTCCGCCATCGTTTTTTCAGGCCTCTGTTTCGAGTACAGGATGATCCATCTCATTGCAAGCGCCAGTTTCCTGTTGGCCCGCACCTCGATCGGAACCTGATACGTGGCTCCGCCGACGCGCCGTGATGTGACCTCGAGAACCGGCTTTACATTCTCCAAAGCTTTCTTCATGACCTCAAGACCGCTCTGCCCGGTCTTTTCCTCCATGATCTCTATGGCGTCGTAAACTATCCTTTCAGCCGTACTCTTCTTGCCCCTGCGCATTATATAGTTTACGAACCTCGCAAGAAGGACATCGCCGTATTTTGGATCGGGGATGATCTCTCTCTTGATTACTTCTCTTCTACGCGGCATTCTAAATAACTCCTTTACTACTAAGCGGTCACGGTTTTCTTGGGCCTCTTGACCCCGTACTTCGACCGCCTCTTTGTCCTGCCGTCTACGCCGCTCGTATCCAGCGTTCCGCGGATTATATGATACCTGACTCCGGGCAGATCCTTCACTCGACCGCCGCGTACCAGAACGATCGAATGTTCCTGGAGGTTATGCCCTTCGCCCGGAATATAAGCGGTGACTTCGAAGCCATTCGTAAGCCTCACCCTGGCGACCTTCCGGATAGCCGAATTCGGCTTTTTCGGGGTCGACGTGTAAACGCGAGTACAGACTCCCCTTTTCTGCGGACAGGCCGCAAGAGCCGGAGCACTCGTTTTTTTTGTCTGGGCCTTCCGGCCCTTCCTAACCAGCTGGTTGATCGTCGGCACTTTATACCCTCTTAAATCCTATTGCTCTAACGTGTTATACACTCCTGCGTCCTGACATCCGGTCAGGATGCAGATGAGCAATTTAACATCCCGATATCTTCCTGTCAAGTAATTAATTTACATATGTTTCAGAGGATGCGCCTCCGATACGGGAAAGGGCCGGCGCCGGAAAATCGTTCCGGCCTCGCCCCCCCCGTAGTCATTCTCAGGAAGCCCCCCCCTTCATCCCGTCGAGCATCGATGCGATCTCTTCCTCGTTGAACTCCTTTTCGATGAGATCCTCTTCGCTGATCTCCTCGTCGATATGGATCTTGCTGTACCTGGCCAGCCCGGTCCCCGCCGGAATAAGGTGACCCATCACGACGTTTTCCTTCAGGCCCCGCAGGTAGTCGGTCTTGCCCTGCACGGCCGCTTCTGTAAGGACCCTTGTCGTTTCCTGGAAACTGGCCGCCGAGATGAAGCTCTCCGTCGTGAGCGAGGCCTTCGTGATACCGAGCAGAAGCGGCTTGAACGTTGCCGGGTCGCCCTTCTGCTGGAGAACGCGGTCGTTCTCATCGCGGAACTCCGCCTTGCTTACGATATCGCCCTCGAGGAACCCCGTGTCTCCGCCGTCCTCGACCACGACCTTCTGGAGCATCTGGCGCACGATGACCTCGATGTGCTTGTCGTTTATGTGCACGCCCTGGAGCCTGTAGACTTCCTGGATCTCGTTGACCAGGTAGTTCTGCGCGGCGTTGACGCCCTTGATCGAAAGTATGTCGAACGGATTCACCGGACCCTCGGTCAGGTTGTCGCCCGCCTCGATGACATCGCCTTCGTAAACGCTCAGATGCTTGCCCTGGGGCACGAGATAGTTTCTCACGTCGCCGCTCTCGCTTGACACGACGATCTTGCGCATGCCCTTGGCCACGGGCCCGAATTCGATCCGTCCGTCGATCTCGGAAACGATCGCCGATTCCCTGGGCTTGCGAACCTCGAACAATTCGGCCACCCTCGGCAGGCCGCCCGTGATGTCGCGCGTCTTCGTGATCTCTTTCGGGATCCTGCATATGAAGTCGCCGGGAAGCACTTCCTCAAGGTCGTGCTTCGCCAGGTTCGAACCGGTCGGCAGGATAAAGTTGCTCGTGACCCTTCCCTTGCCGTCGAGCATCTCGATATGGGGATGCAGTTTCTTGTCGCGGTCGTCGATGACCACCATCTGCCTCAGTCCCGTCTTGTCGTCGATCTTCTCCTTCAGCGTCACGCCTTCCTTGATGTCGCGGAACCTTAGCTTTCCGCCCTTGTCGGCAATGATGAAATCGGAGTACGGATCCCATTCATAGATGATCCCGCCCTTTTCGATTTCGCCCTTCTCGCCGACCTTGAGTATCGCGCCGTAGGGAACCCCGAACCTGGCCCTGATCCTGTCGTCTTTTTTGTCCCTGATGACCGCCTCGCCCTTGCGGCTGATGGCGATCTCCTGACCCTCGCGGTTGATCACGGTCTTGATTTTTTTGAATTCGACGATGCCTGGATGGTTCGTCATTTTCTGCGTGTGCTCGGCGATTCGGCTCGCCGTGCCTCCGACGTGGAAGGTCCTGAGGGTAAGCTGCGTGCCGGGCTCGCCGATGCTCTGCGCGGCCACCACGCCCACGGCCTCCCCGAGGTCGACCAGCAATCCGGTCCCCAGGTTGCGGCCGTAACAAAGCGCGCATACGCCCCTCTTCGATTCGCAGGTGAGCACCGAACGGATCTTCACCGTCTCGACCCCGCGTTCCTCGATTTCCAGGGCGATCCCCTCGTTTATGAGGGAGTTGGCCTCCAATATGGTTTCGCCCGTGTGGGGGTCTATGATGTCGTCGACGGCGACGCGGCCGAGAATGCGGTCGCTGAGAGCCTCGATGATCTCCTCCCCCTCTTTCAGGGCCGAGATGTTGCCTCCCATGATCGTTCCGCAGTCGTGCTCCGTCACGATCACATCCTGGGCGACATCGACGAGGCGCCTTGTCAGGTAACCGGCATCCGCCGTCTTAAGGGCGGTGTCCGCGAGACCCTTCCGGGCGCCGTGCGTTGAGATGAAGTACTGCAGTACGGTCAGACCTTCCTTGAAGTTCGCGGTAATGGGCATCTCGATGATCTCGCCGATACCGCCGGTGATCCTCTTCTGCGGCTTGGCCATGAGGCCTCGCATTCCGGCGAGCTGCCGGATCTGATCCCTGCTTCCCCTCGAACCGGAGTTCGCCATCATGTATATCGGGTTGAATCCGTTCCGGTCGTGGCTGAGATTTTCGCTCATCGCATCGGCCACGTCGTTGGACGTGTGCGTCCAGGTATCGATGATCTTGTTGTACCTTTCGCCGTCGGTTATCACTCCGTCCTTGTACTGTTTCTGTATCCTGTTGACCACTTTTGTCGCCTCGGCTATGAGCCTGGGTTTTTCCGGCGGCACCAGAATGTCGTCGATGCCGATCGTCACACCGGCCTTCGTCGCGTAACTGAAGCCGAAATGCTTGAGGCGCTCGAGGAATCTCACCGTCTCCGCGTTTCCGAGTTCCTTGTGGCAGGAAGCGACGAGGTTTCCGATCGTTTTTTTGTCCAGCAGATCGTTTATATATCTCAGTTTTTCCGGCACGAGGTCGTTGAAAATAATCCTCCCCGGCGTCGTACTCATCATTTCACCGGCCATCCTGACCTTTATCTTCGCGTGGATGTCGATGACGCCGGCCCGGAACGCCGTCAGCGCCTCTTCCGGGCTGAAGAACGACTTCCCTTCGCCCCTTGCGCCCTTCTTTACCATCGAGAGGTAGTAGAGGCCGAGAACCATGTCCTGCGACGGTGAGGCGACCGGGGCTCCGCTGGCGGGCGAAAGAATGTTGTTCGCCGACAGCATGAGCGTGCGCGCCTCGAGCTGAGCCTCGTAGGACAGCGGGACATGGACCGCCATCTGGTCGCCGTCGAAGTCGGCGTTGAACGCCGCGCAGACGAGCGGGTGTATCTGGATGGCCTTCCCCTCGATCAGCAGGGGCTGGAACGCCTGTATCCCTAGCCTGTGCAGCGTCGGGGCGCGGTTTAGGAACACGGGGTGATCCTTGATAATCTCCTCGAGAATATCCCAGACCTCGGGCCTCTCGCGTTCGACGAGCTTCTTCGCGCTCTTTACCGTCTGGACATACCCCTTTTCCTCCAGTTTCCTGATGATGAACGGCTTGAAGAGTTCCAGAGCCATCGATTTCGGGATGCCGCACTGGTGGATCTCCAGTTCCGGCCCCACGACGATCACCGAACGGCCCGAATAATCGACGCGTTTGCCGAGAAGGTTCTGGCGGAAACGCCCCTGTTTTCCCTTGAGCATGTCGCTGAGGCTCTTGAGCGGCCGGTTGCCCTGCCCGCGGACCGCACGCGCCCTGCGGCTGTTGTCGAAGAGGGCGTCGACCGCCTCCTGGAGCATCCTTTTCTCGTTCCTGAGGATGACCTCCGGGGCCCGGATCTCTATCAGTTTCTTGAGCCTGTTGTTCCTGTTGATGACTCTCCTGTAAAGGTCGTTGAGGTCGGACGTGGCAAACCTTCCGCCCTCGAGGGGCACGAGCGGCCTGAGGTCGGGGGGCAGAACCGGTATCACGTCGAGGATCATCCACTCGGGCTTGTTGACGCTCTGCCGGAAGGCTTCCACGACTCGCAGCCTCTTGAGGATGTCCTTCTTGCGCTGGATCGAGGTCTCCACCTTCGACTGGGCCCTGAGGTTGATCGATTCCTCCTCGATATTCACGTGGGAAAGAAGATCCCTTATCGCCTCTCCCCCCATCTTCGCCGTGAATTCGAACCCCTTGTCCAGAAGATCGTTGTATTTCTCGTCGTCGATCAGGTCTCCGAATTTAAGGTCGGTATTGCCCGGTTCGATGACCACGTGGGATTCGTAGTACAGTATCCTCTCGAGACTCCTCACCGACATGTCGAGCACATAGCCTATTCGGCTCGGCACACCCTTGAGGAACCAGATATGGGCCACCGGGACTGCAAGCTCTATATGCCCCAGCCGTTCACGCCGTACGCGCGAATGCGTCACCTCCACCCCGCACCGGTCGCAGATCACGCCGCGGTAACGGATCCTCTTGTACTTTCCGCAAGCGCATTCCCAGTCCTTTACCGGCCCGAATATCCTTTCGCAGAAGAGACCTTCTTTTTCGGGCTTGAAAGAGCGGTAGTTTATCGTCTCGGGTTTCGCCACCTCACCGAAACTCCAGGAGCGGATCACCTCGGGGGAGGCCAGTTGTATCCGCATCGCCTTGATGTCGGTGGGCTTTTTGCGATCCTTTTCAATGAAAGAATTATACAAGAAAAACCTCCAGCTCTTTAATCCTTATCGAGATGAACATCGAGACAAAGGCTCTGCAGTTCCTTTATAAGTACGTTGAACGACTCGGGAAGTCCCGGCTCCGGGGCGTTGTCCCCCTTGACGATCGCTTCGTATATCTTGCTTCGGCCGGTGACGTCGTCCGACTTCACGGTGAGCAGCTCCTGCAGACAGTAAGCCGCTCCGTACGCTTCGAGCGCCCACACTTCCATCTCTCCGAACCTCTGGCCTCCGAACTGGGCCTTGCCGCCGAGAGGCTGCTGCGAGACGAGGGAGTATGGGCCGATCGATCTCGCGTGAATCTTGTCGTCAACGAGATGGGAAAGTTTCAGCATGTAGATGTACCCGACCGTTATCTCGTTGTCGAATGTCTCTCCTGTAATCCCGTCGTAGAGCTTTGCCTTGCCGGATTCCGGAAGGCCGGCTTCCCTGAGGGCGTTCTTGATCTCGTCCACCGTTGCTCCGTTGAAGACCGGCGTATATGCCTTGAATCCCGTCTTGAAAGCGGCCCACCCGAGATGCGTTTCGAGGATCTGCCCGACGTTCATTCGGCTGGGGACTCCGAGCGGGTTCAGGATGATATCCACGGGAGTGCCGTCTTCGAGCATCGGCATATCCTCCTCGGGAACGATCCGCGACACGACACCCTTGTTGCCGTGCCGGCCGGCCATCTTGTCGCCGACGGAAACCTTTCTCTTCCTGGCGATGTATGTCTTCACGAGTTTGCTGACGCCCGGGGGCAGTTCATCGCCGCGCATGATCCGTTCCATTTCCTTCTCATAATTGCTCTCGATGCCCTCGATCGCCCTGGCGGCCGCTTCCATAAGAGACTGTATCCTCGTGTCCACCTTCGGATCCTTCACGATGGGAAGGCCCCAGTGGAGATGATCGACATCGATCGTTTCGAGAAGTTTCTCCGTTATCTTGCGGCCCGCTTTGGCCTGAAGTTCGCCCGTTTCGGAGTGGATCAGCTTTTCGGTCGTCTCGCCGAGCATGAGCGCCGCCAGTCGTTCGCGGCGTTTTTCCTTGACGTGCTCGATCTCCTGGTCGCGCTGACGCATCAGTTCCTGGACCTTTTTCTTCTCGGTGCTCTTGGCCCTGTCGTCGCGTTCCTTCCTGGAGAATATCTTGATGTCGACGACGATCCCGTCCATGCCTGGGGGAGCCTTCAGTGAGGCGTCCCTGACGTCGCCGGCCTTTTCGCCGAATATGGCCTTGAGAAGCTTTTCTTCGGGGGTAAGCTCGGTTTCGCCCTTGGGCGTGACCTTGCCGACCAGGATGTCGCCGGCCTTAATATGCGCCCCGATGCGGACTATGCCGTCGCCATCGAGATTGACCAGCATCTCCTCGCTCACGTTTGGGATCTCCCTGGTGATCTCCTCCATACCCGCCTTCGTGTCGCGTACCTGCGTCTCGAACTCCTCGATATGGATCGAAGTATAGACATCGTCTTTCACGAGGCGTTCGCTCAATATGATGGCGTCTTCGAAGTTGTATCCCCTCCATGGCATGAATGCCACGAGGATGTTCCTGCCGAGGGCCAGTTCGCCGTCTTCGGTGGCCGAACTGTCGGCGATCACCTCTCCCTTGCGGACCTTCTGGCCGATCTCGACGAGGGGCTTCTGGTTGACGCACGTGTCCTGGTTCGACCTCTGGTACTTGATGAGCCTGTATTCGTCGACTCCTCCGAATCCGGAAAAATCGTCGAAACCGTCTTCGTCCTTCTTCGAGGAGTAGCTGATGACGATCTTGTCGGCTTCGACGCTCTCGACCCTGCCGGCCCTTCGCGCGATGCCCAGCACTCCGGAATCGTAAGCCACCTTCTTCTCGAGCCCGGTCCCGACCAGGGGAGCCTCGGCCCGCAGAAGGGGCACCGCCTGCCGCTGCATGTTGCAGCCCATCAATGCCCTGTTGGCGTCGTCGTGCTCAAGGAACGGTATCAGCGCGGCGGCCGCGCTTATCAGCTGTGTCGGCGAGACGTCCATGTAGGACAATTCCTTCGGATCGACGACCACGAAGTCGCCCCTGAACCTCGCCATCACGGTTGGCTGGACGAATCTGCCCTTCGAATCTATCGGAGAGTTCGCGTGGGCGATGATATGCCTGTCCTCGATATCGGCCGAAAGCATGTCGATCTCGTCCGTCACGACCCCGTTTTTTACGCGGCGGTACGGCGTTTCGAGGAAACCGAATTCATTTACCCTCGCGTACGTCGCAAGAGAGGTGATAAGGCCGATGTTCGGACCCTCCGGGGTCTCGATGGGGCACATCCTCCCGTAATGGGTGAAGTGCACGTCCCTGACCTCGAATCCCGCTCTTTCCCTGGTCAGCCCGCCGGGACCCAGGGCCGAGAGGCGTCTCTTGTGGGTCAGCTCGGACAGCGGATTGGTCTGGTCCATGAACTGCGAGAGCTGGCTGCTCCCGAAGAACGACTGGATCACGGCGCTTATCGTTCTGGCGTTGACGAGGTCGTAGGGGGTCGGATTTTCCGATTCCTGGATCGTCATCCTCTCGCGTATTATCCTCGACATCCTCGCCAGCCCCACGGAAAACTGGTTCGCCAGAAGCTCGCCCACCGACCTGACCCTCCTGTTGCCCAGATGGTCTATGTCGTCGACGGGGCCGTCCGTCTCCTTGATCTGGATCAGGTTGGCGACCACCGCTATGAAATCCTTCTCGGTCAGCGTGGTTGTATCAAGGGGCACGTCTATCCCGAGACGGCTGTTTATCTTGTAGCGCCCGACGCTTGCGAGGTTGTACCTTTTTGGATTGAAGAACAGCCTGTCCAGCAGGGCTCTTGCCGTTTCCGCGTTCGGCGGGTCTCCCGGTCTCATCAGGTTGTAGATCTTCTTAAGCGAATCCTCGCGGCCCGAAGTGGGATCCTTTTCCAGGGTCTTGATGATGACGTCGTCCTCGAGGCTGCCTTCCTTGTCGATGAGAACCACCTTGAAGTTCTTCTGGGACTTCATCAGGTCGAGAGCCGTTTCGGTCAGGACCTTGCCGCTTTCGACGATGATCTCTCCCGTTTCGCGGCTGACGACGTCCTCGGCAAGGTAACTGCCGATGAGCGAGGAATCCTTCCTGTTCGGCTTCGGCGAAAGAGTATGGATCTTCGTCTTGTGAAAGAGCTTTATGATCGCGCTGTTCGGCTCGAATCCCATCGCCTTCAACAGCACCGTCACCGGGATCTTCCTCCGCCGGTCGATGTAGACGTACATTATGTCGTTCACGTCGATTACGAATTCGACCCACGAGCCGCGGTACGGAATGATCCTCGAGTTGAAAAGCCTCTTTCCGTTCGCGTGAAAGTCGTCGCTGAAGACAACCCCCGGCGAACGGTGCAGCTGGCTTACGATCACCCTTTCCGCGCCGTTGATGATAAAGGTCCCCTTGTCCGTTATCAAGGGTATCTCGCCCAGGTATACCTCGCTCTGGATGATGTCCTTTATCACGCTTTCGCCTTCGGTGTTCTCGCGCACGACGAGGCGAAGCGCCGCCTTAAGGGGCACCGCGTAGGTAAGATCGCGCTCTTTGCATTCCTCTACCGTGTACTTTGGTTCACCGACGGTGTAGCCGATGTATTCCAGCGTGAAATCACCCCGCGTCGACACCACGGGGAAGACCGACCTGAAAACCGATTCGAGGCCGATATTCTCCCTCTTGTCGATCGCGCAGCCGCGCTGGAGGAACCGCTCGAAGGATGCAAGCTGTACTTCCAGGAGATGAGGGATCTCCTTCACCTGCGGAATCTTTTCATAATTGATTCTCTCAGGCTTTTTGATCATAGGAACCGACCCCTCCCTTGTTTCGGCTTACGCCGACCTTATGATAAAATAGATTACTTGACCTCTACAGTAGCTCCCGCGTCTTCGATCTGTTTCTTGAACTGAGCGGCTTCGTCCTTGCTGACGCTTTCCTTGACCGTCGACGGCACTTCCTCGACCATCTTTTTGGCCTCGATCAGGCCGAGCCCGGTGATGGCCCTGACGACCTTGATAACCTGGATCTTGTTGGCGCCGAAATCCTTGAGGATGACGTTGAATTCCGATTTTTCCTCGACCGCTTCCGCTCCGCCCGCGGCGCCCATCATCATGCCGGGCATCATCGCCATGGGCGCGGCGGCGGTCACGCCGAATTTATCCTCGAGCACCTTTACGAGATCCGAGAGTTCAAGAACGGTCATTTTCTCGACTATGTCGACTATTTTCTGGACGTTATCTGAGCTTGCTTTCACGGCTTTCTTCTCTTTCTTTTCTTCTGTTTTTGGTTCTTCCGACTTCTCTTCCGCTGCTTCTCCTACCTTCTTCTCTTCGTCTTTCTTCGCTGACATCTCAAACCTCACTTTCGATACGATAGTTTCGCCCCGGGCCGGGTCGCGGCTCGCGGCGGGCCCGCCGTTTATATCAGGCCGTTTTCTTCTTTTCCGCAATCGCGTTCAGGACGCCGGCCAGGTCCCTGAGGGAAGCGCTGAGGACTCCGACGAATCCCCGTATGGGAGCCTGTAACGTGCCGACCACCTGGGCCAGCAATACATCCCTGCCGGGAAGCATCGCCAGCCGCACCACTTCCCTGTCGTCGATGACGAGGCCGGACACATATCCCCCCTTCAACCTGGGGAGTTCGTAATCATCCACGAATTTCTTCAATACCTGCGCCGGGGTCACCTCGTCCACGGTGCTTATCGCTATCGCGGTGGGGCCGTCCAGCAACGAATCGAGCCCGTCGATACCGAGTTCTCTGAAACTTTTTTTCGCAAGGGTGTTCTTGACCACGGTGAACGTGACGTCATTTTTCCTGCACGCCCTGCGCAGTTGCGAGATATCGGATACTTTCAAGCCGGTAAAATCGTTCAGGATGATGCTTTTGGCTTCCCGAAGGAGATCCGTCAGCTTGCTGACTCTTTCCGTCTTGGCATGTTGTACCATATACCGGTCTCCTTTCCGGCCTAATGCAGATCGTTAAGCAGTCCCTGCACGTCCAGCTTGACCGATGGGCTCATGGTGGACGACAGGTGTATGCTCAGGATATATTTTCCCTTGGCCGATGAAGGCTTGGCGCGCACGAGCTCGATCATGAGCGCCTTGACGTTCTCTACAATCCTGTTCTTTTCGAAGGATTTCCTGCCGACCGGACACTGTATGTTCGAGCCCTTGTCGACACGATACTCTATCTTCCCGGCCTTTGAATCTTTGACCGCCTTGGCGATATCGAAGGTCACCGTGCCGATTTTCGGGTTGGGCATCAGGCCCCTCGGCCCGAGCACCCTTCCGAGCTTGCCGACCTCGCCCATCATGTCGGGCGTCGCGATCGCCACGTCGAATTCGAACCATCCGCCGTTGATCTTTTCAATGAATTCGTTCGAGCCGACATAATCCGCTCCGGCCTGTTTCGCCTCGGCTTCTTTCTCCCCCCTGGTCAGGACAAGTACTTTTACTTCCTTGCCCGTACCGTGAGGAAGAAGCACCGTGCCGCGAACCTGCTGATCGGCGTGCTTCGGGTTCACCCCGAGCTTCGCCGCGAACTCGAACGTCTCGTCGAATTTCGCGTTCGGCATGTTCTTGAGCACGTCGACCGCCTCTTCGAGAGGATATTCCCGGGAACGGTCTATCTTCGTCATGCTGTCGACATATTTTTTGCCGCGCTTCATCTCCTCACCGCTTTCTTTCGGTAGGTTATTCCCTGGTTCCTTTTTCCACTATGATTCCCATGCTGCGTGCCGTACCCTCGACCATGCTCATGGCGCTGGAGAGATCGAACGCGTTCAGGTCTTTCATCTTCGCCTTTGCGATTTCTTCGACCTGGCTCATGGATATGGTGGCTACCTTTTCCTTGTTGGGCACCCCGGAACCCTTGGTGATACCCGCCGCCTTCCTCAGCAGCTCGGAGGCGGGAGGAGACTTCGTTATGAAAGTGAAGCTCTTGTCCGCGTAGACCGTTATCTCCACGGGCACGATCGTTCCGGTCATGCCTTGCGTGGCGGCATTGAACTGCTTGCAGAAGTCCATCGAACTCACCTGAAGCTGTCCAAGCGCCGGCCCCACCGGCGGAGCGGGCGTAGCCTGTCCCCCGGGGATCTGCAACTTGACGATCTTCAAGACCTTTTTCTTCGACTTCTTGGCCATTTTAATTACAGCTCCTTGGTCTCTTCAGAGATCATGCCGCGAAGACGTCCCTATAGAAGCTTGACCTGAAGAAAATCAAGCTCTACCGGCGTCTCGCGCCCGAAAATACTGACAAGGACCTTGAGTTTTCCCCTCTCCGGATTTATCTCGTCGACAATACCGGTAAATTCCGAGAAGGGTCCGTCAACCACGCTTACATGCTCGCCGATCGTGAACGGAACTTCCGGAATTATGCCTTCCTTCTTTTCCATCCTTCCGAGTATCCTGTCGACTTCCTTCTTGGGGATTGGAAACGGTTTCTTTCCCCCGCCGACAAAATGCGTGACGCCGGGAACATTCTCGATCAGGCTCCAGGTCTCGTCGGTCATTTCCATCTCTATGAGAATGTAGCTCGGGAACAGCTTCCTTTTGGAAACCGTCTTTTTGCCCTTTTTCATCTCGGCGACCTCTTCGGTAGCCACAAGGACCTTCCCGAACCTGTCTTTATAGTCAGAGGCCTGTATCAGGCGCTCTACCGTATCCCGCACCTTGGCTTCCCTGCCGGAGTACGTATGCACCACGTACCATCGCATCCTCGATCCGCCGTCCGCGCTCTCCACAACAGCGTGCGGCGCACCTGCGGACGCTTTTCCGCCGGCACGAACCTTCCTTTTTGCGGGTTCCTCGTCGAACGGTTCCGATTCGTCCGCGTCTTCATCCCGGAAGACGAGCGTAACCGCGGCATCGTCCGCGCCGCCGGTCTCATCCGCATCCTGGGATAAATCCCCGGGATCGTCATCCCGTCCGTCTTCTGACGGCGATTCCGCGCCTTCGGAGCTGGAAGCGGGCTCCGCGGTCTCTTCCTCGCCGTAAGAATCCTCTTCAGGGGTCTCTTCCGGACCCTTGTCCTTCGACAAATCTTCGTTCATCCTTCTTCTACTTTCCTGACTGTCGGTTAATAAGTGGGGTCACCACCCCAGAAGACTTTTGATCAGCAATGTAAGAATCTGGTCGATGAACCCGATGAAAACGGTCACCACGAAAGTGGCGACTATGACCAGTTTCGTGGATTCCTTGAGTTCATCGCGCGTAGGCCAGGTGACCTTTTTCATCTCGCTTTTGATCTCACCGAAAAATTTAGCGATCTTTTCAAACATGCCGCTCTCCGATCGACGGCGCCCCGCGCGGACCGCCGTGGCCGCCCGCGCAAGATCACTCGTCCCAGAAGTGTAACCTGACCGGACCCGGAAACGCTCCTAGCGTGTTTCCTTGTGCAGGGTGTGCTTGCCGCAGAAACGGCAGTACTTCTTGTGCTCGAGCCTGTCCGGGTGTTTACGCTTGTTCTTGTCGGTCGTATAATTCCTGTTCTTGCATTCCTGGCAAGCCAGTATCACCAGATCTCTCATCTTTCCATCCTCTGCCTATTCGATTATCTCCGTCACGACTCCGGCGCCGACGGTCCTGCCGCCCTCGCGGATCGCGAACCTGAGTTCCTGTTCCATCGCTATCGGGGTTATCAGCTCGATCACCATGTCGATGTTG
>JBFYZH010000121.1:0-32125 GCA_041309605.1 Candidatus Krumholzibacteriota bacterium | reverse complement strand
CGAATCCCATCCCAGATCGGATAACTGCATCCACCTTCTCCGGATTTGTTTGATATTTCCTCTATTTACGCACCGGCCATGCAGGCAGAACTTGTCACCCTGGACGCATGCGGCACCCAGGGTGACAAGCGGGAACACAAGCGCTCTTTACAGAATTGTCGGTCCGAACACAGCGATCGATCAACCTATCAGTTTATGCCCTACTTTTTCTTGGGTTTCTTTGCGGTGGTTTTCTTTGCCGCTTTGGCTTTGGTCGTGGTCTTCTTTGCTACAGCTTTCTTCGCACAGGCCATATCAACCTCCTGATAGTCCGCCTTGACGGCGGTTGACGTTTCGAGCGCTTGCGACTAAGCCCTTGAATCAGCTTATCGGGGACACGATATTCTTTTTCCATGCCGTTGTAAATCTAAAATCGATCAATTCAAACCACTCAGCCCTTCGCCTAAAGCGCTCATACAAAGAACGGCTGCCACTAAAAACAGGGCCGTTGGGAACGCAAGTTCCGTGTAATGTACGGTTGTATTACTTATGAATCGCTTTAATACGCCCCCAACTCGAGGTTTCCGTTGCGACCGTTCCACAATTCGAAAGCCTGGCTCCTATATCCCGGCATTCCTCATCATGATGATTGGTATACAGCAGCGGAGAGTCACTCTGAAGATAAAAGTTGCCGTCGATATACGGGGTCTCTGAACAAAATTGAGGATCCACTCCGATATTTTTGTCGATCCCGAGAAATTGATCCTCTCCGTTGTCATTATTATAGAGATCGTTGCATTTAAATATCAAATTCGAAGGCATTCCTTCCAGCAGGTTCGTATTATCATAGAAAATATTCGCCTCGATAGTATTCGTATACGTGTACGAGTCGATGTATAAAGCGGTTCCTGTCGTTCCAGTGTGATCGGCAAATGTATTAGCCCAGACCCACATGCCCATGCTTTCCAATGATGCAATACCACTATTATTTGAATATATTAGATTATTGAAAATATGAATATCGCATGATGACTGCGTTATCAGGATTCCGTATTGGTCATTATTCCGGATGATATTGTCCGATATTCTTATCCATCCCACCGAGTAGAGATTTATATTAATAGCGGCTCCGCCGGCATTCTGAATGATCAATTGCTTCAGATCATGTATGCCACCCGAATAAACGAATCCCACGGTACTATTCGAGCAATCAATTATTGCCGGAGGATCATCGGTCTCCCCCATAATAAACAATCTTTCGGTTGTGTACGGCGGGAACACAGGCGCCTCAAGAACATGAGTTCCGGATTGCACCAGGATGGTATCTCCTCCGCTACAGCTATCCATAGCCGCGTTTATTGTCGGAGCGTCCCCATCGCCTGCCACAGTAATGTACCAGGTTCTCGCTTCGGCTTCCGACGTTAGAATAACGGCAAATAACACGAATGGTAAAATCTTATATCTCATGTCCCCCTCCTTGCAATTGTACAAAGCAATGTGAAGCGATCGCCGCTTATGCTCAGTTCTCCACGAATACCCCGATGTTCACCGAAAAGAATGAATTGCTTTCATCTCCCACAATCCCGTAATGATATGTCGGAAGAAGCTCGAACTTGATTCGTCCGATATTGGCGGTCGTAAAGCCGATGCCCGCGTTGAATCCAAATGCCCACTTGGGAATATATATCGCGCCCAGTCCGGTCTGAAAGAAGATCGCAGCAAATCCGATATCGGGCACTATATTATGGATTCGAACAGTCGGATAAGCTTCAACGACCATCAATACATTCTTGTGTTTGTCAGACCAGTGATACAGCCCGAACTGCCCGCCAAGCATGATTCGACAAGAAATCGGTTTTAGAACCTGAGCTCCGACCATAAACCCGTACTCCAAATCATAGGATTTATAACTCGCGACCGGAATACCCGAGAATATCGTAGCCGCGGCTTCAAGTCGACCTGAGCTTAAAGCAATTATCATTATAAAGATCGTGCTTTCGAGGGTCCACTTGGCGCCCCAGGTGCCACCGCAGCAGGAGTGACAAGCGAATACGAAAGCTCATCTGTTATGTGAAGTACTGTTATTATCCCTTTTCAACATGATTCCATACCTTCATTGGTCCAATAGAATCAACTATTTTATTAGTGTATATTCGATAATCAGGAAATAAATATGCTGGTCTTCGATTCGCATTAAGAAAGTCGAGTATACTCCATAGCATAAATCCCGCACTGAGATCGTCGAGTAATATTCCTTTAAAACCTCGAGGATTCATCCACTTCATAATAAGCTCTCTGTTTGCAATACATATTTCTAACAAAAAGTCTGGTGGTTGTATCTCCTCAAGATATTTTGATAGCGTTTTTGATTGTACTCCATCAAAGCCGATAATCATACTCCAGATTATGGGTGGTTTATCTGGTTTAGATTGTATTTTATCTGATGGTATGAGTTTCCTATCACCATCAAATATATGTTTAACAAAGTGCCTAGTAAAACCGGATATAGATTTGAACTTCTCTATGGAATCTACATAATTCTCTTTGTTCAAAAAGCTCTTAACTTCTATCATTCCGTAAACTGCTTCTATTGGGATAATTATTCTTCCTGAGATCTTCATAGCAGTAAAACATTCATTTTTCTCGTAGATAACAATGTCGAACTCTTTTGACATTCTTCCATCTGAATCAATCAACTTACCTTTATCAATTGCGAATCGTGGTGGAAGTGTGTCCCGCAATAGATCAATCATTGCTTGTTCTCTCTCATCGCCTATGCCTGTAGGATGTTTATAGTTTCTGCTCAAATCGACTCTTGCTTTGAGTCGTTTGCTAAGATCATTCAGAATTGTTTTTAGTTCGATATCCATAATAACAGTATTTCACATAACGTTGTGAGCATTTGCGGCGCAGCCGCAAGCTTATCACAAGTAACCGTCTATTTCAGATATTCTACGCTGCCGTGACAGCCGAGCCCGCCCCGGGCAAGTGCGCATATGCCTCTGTTATATGCAGTAGCCAATATAAAGTAAAGATCAACGATATTCATGGGCTTATTTTGGAGTATACTCCTTCATCAATTGCTCCCACTCATGAAATTCGATTGCCCTTTTCTTTTTCTCTGCTATGAATAATAACGGATCATGAATATAAGTATCTACTTCTCTGCCTGAATAACCACACTGCATGATTTCACTTATTTCACCGTCTTTTTCAGGAAAATAGTAGAATTCGTTACAGTGCTTGTATACTTTATATCCCTCTGAATCTGAATATGCTCTAAAAACGACTGCTAAGTAATCTTCATGATCGATACCATTCACACCAGTGCCAGTCCAGGCCCAAGTACTATCTGATTTAAATGATACATCAATAGTCCCCAAATTTTTTTCTTTATAGTATACACCGAATCCAACACGCATTAGGGTTGCCCCAGTCTTATCAAGACAGTAAAAATGATCTTGAATTCTGTCCCCATCAGAGTACTCTATGTAATCTACACATACGTTTTCCCATGCATATTTTAAGTAAAGCTGAGTTACATCTAATTCTCTGAATTCTTCGCCTGAATAAACTTTCCGTGCTTGTTGAGCAATCCACGGAGACCAATCATTTAAGTATACTTCCGCCGAATCAATAGCCTCCATAGGCACCCACGTCGGTATTCTTTGCTTTCTAGAATTATACAAACAATTAGGTAAAGTTAGAATAACACTTATCAAGAGTACACTTGCTTTGTTGTTCTTGTATATCATATCGTAACCAATAAATCCCTTGGCTATTGCATATAACGGTTTATTTACGACGGTTCATTGCGTATAAAATTTCTGCGGGCGGGTATTTGCGAAGACGGGGGCCTATAAGTCTCGTAAGTGCGATGCCCGCATCCGTGACATTTGCGCAACAATATTTCAGTAATCGTTCCTTTCCCCGTGTACTTGCGAATTAAAAACACGTAAATGCCGGACTTCTCTACCGGCACGGACCGTCACATTATTATATATAATTCTCTCGTCCCCGAACATTTAACCGCCTCCGCACAACCCCTTCACATCGAAGCGAACAAAACAGCCGGCACATCGATAAAACGGATCACAGCGAGAAGCCGGACCTTTCGAGCCGCTTGCCCAGGGACCAGTACTCGCCGTGAATGTACGTAATGAGCGAGATCTTCGCCGGGTCCACCTGCCCCTTCGTGAGGCAGGAGACGACGGCGTGCTTTGCGACCACTTCCCCGATAAACATGTGGTGAAGGCCGAGGTCGATGACGGTTCGCACCTCGCATTCGAGGTTTATCGGGCACTCGGCTATCATCGGGGCGTTCACCTTCGTGCCCTGAACTGCGGTCAGCCCCGTGATCTCGAACTTGTCGAATTTCTTCCCGGAGATGATCCCGCACTTGTCCACCGCCGAAAGAAGATCCACCGTCGGAATGTTCACGGTGAAACACCCGCTCTCCTTGACCATCCTGTACGAATATCTCGACGGCCTTATAGAAACGTGGACCGTTTCGGGATCGGCGCTGTTCACCCCCGTCCACGCGATCGTTATCAGGTTCTTCCCAAGTTCCTTGTGGGCGCAACCGACGATCACAACTGGCACCGGCGCCAAGATGAACGAACCGTGAAACTCTGTCTTTTCATCGATCATTGTACTTCTTCCCGTCTATAAGGTTTTCCCTACCCTCTGCGCCACACCGCAACTTGCCCGCCGCCGGCCAGGCGCCGCCCGGCCGGCCCGGCCCCACGGGCCTACCCGCACTTGGAGAAACCGCACTCGCGGCAGACCGCGCATCCGCCCTCGTGTTCCATCAGGCCGCCGCACTCGGGGCAGAACCCTGCAACCTGGTCGAGATACCCGGCGGACATCTTCTTCACCTTGTGGCCGACCGGCGTCTTCTCCTCGAGGAAATATCTTTCGAGCGCCCTCGCGATCGCGTCGCTGCACGAAAGGATCATCCCGCCCTTTTCCCAGCCCGGGTTCGGGCAGCGGATCCCGCGAAGCTGCTTGACGATCGATTTAGGATCGATGCCGGCCCGAAGCGATAAAGATATCAGCCTGCTGATCGCCTCGGACTGCGAGGCGCTGCATCCGCCGGCTTTGCCCATCTGCGTGAAAACCTCGAAGGGACCGTGCTCGTCCTCGTTGATCGTGACGTAGAGGTTGCCGCAGCCGGTCGTCATCTTCCATGTCTTGCCGGTGGTGACGGCGGGCCTTGCGCGCGGGGTGAGAAGGTGTTCGCCGTTCTCGCCGATCGTCACCATCTGCGGCGCGCCGGCCGCCTGCGCCGTTCCTTCGGCCCTGTTCACCGAGCCGATGTTCAGGACCTGCTCCTCGCGGCTTCCGTCGCGGTATATCGTGACCCCCTTGCACCCCGATTCGTACGCCCTGAAGTAGACCTCCTCGACGTCCTTCTTGGTCGCGGAATTGGGGAAGTTGACCGTCTTGGACACCGCGTTGTCGGTGTATTTCTGGAAGGCCGCCTGGATAAGGATGTGCCACTCGGGCTTGATGTCGTGGGCCGTCACGAAGATGTTTCTCCACTTCTCGGGAATCTCCCCGATCCCCTGCACCGACCCCTCGCTCGCGATCTTCTTCATCAGGTCCTCGCTGTAAAAACCTTCCTTCTCGGCGATCTCTTTAAATAGCGGGTTGACTTCGACCAGCTCGTCGTTGTCCATGACGTTCCTTGTGAAGGCGACGGCGAAGAGAGGCTCGACCCCGCTCGAACAACCGGCGATGATGCTCAGCGTCCCCGTCGGGGCGATCGTGGTCGTCGTGGCGTTTCTCATCTTCGGAGCGCCCGGCTTGTCGTAGATGCTCCCCTTGAAGTTGGGGAAGAAGCCCCTCGCCGAGGCCAGCTCGGCGCTCGCCTCGTGCGATTCCTTCTGTATGAATCCCATAACCTCTTCGGCCACTTCGAGCGCCTCGGCCGAGTTATAGGGGACCTCGAGCCGGACGAGCATGTCGGCGAAACCCATCACGCCGAGGCCTATCTTCCTGTTGGCGAGCGTCATGTCCCTTATCGCGTCGAGCGGATACCTGTTCATGTCGATGACATCGTCGAGAAACCGCGTCGCGAGCCGCACCTTGTCGCCGAGCTTCTTGAAATCGATGCTGCTTTTTCCGCGCGATTCCTTGGTCATGTTCGCCAGGTTTATCGATCCGAGATTGCACGATTCGTACGGCAGCAAAGGCTGCTCGCCGCAGGGGTTCGTGCTCTCTATCGCCCCGGCCTGCGGGGTCGGATTGTTCCTGTTCATCCTGTCGAGGAAGACGATCCCCGGCTCGCCGTTCTTCCACGCCAGCTCGACGATCATGTCGAAGACCTTGCGCGCCGAGATGCTGTCGACCACCTCGCGGCCGTGCGGGTTGAAAAGATCGTAGTCCGAGTCGTTCTTGACGGCCTTCATGAAGTCCTCGGTGATCCCCACCGACAGGTTGAAGTTGTTGAGCTTCTTGTTGTCCCTCTTTGCCGTGATGAAATCGAGGATATCGGGGTGGTCGACGCGAAGGATCGCCATGTTGGCGCCGCGCCTTGTTCCCCCCTGCTTGACCGTCTCGGTGGCGGCGTCAAAGACCGTCATGAAGGAGATCGGGCCGCTCGAAATCCCCTTGGTGGTCTTCACGCGATCGTTTTTCGGCCTGATCCTGGAGAACGAGAACCCCGTTCCCCCGCCGCTTTTATGTATCAGGGCGGTGTTCTTAATCGTCTCGAAGATGCTCTCCATCGAATCCTCGATCGGCAGCACGAAGCAGGCGGAAAGCTGCTGGAGCTCGGCTCCGGCGTTCATCAGGGTCGGCGAATTGGGAAGGAAGTCCAATGATAACATCATGTTACGAAAGCTTTCTTCCTGGCGGGCCCTGTTGGCGTTGTCCCCGTAACGCCCCTCGGCCGAAGCGATATTCGCGGCCACCCGTATGAACAACTCTTCAGGTGTCTCGGTAATGTTCCCGTTGACGTCCTTGCGTAGATAGCGTTTTTCGAGAACGCGCAGCGCGTTGTTCGTGATTGCTGGTGCGGGGCGGCCTGAAGACATGCTAACCTCCAGTTGTACAATTAGTTACCGATAATTTTTTTATATTGACCGGCCCCCGGTACATCGCGCCAATATCTTGGGGCCGCCGGGATGTTTACATACCAGATATAGTGCCGTCAACATAAAATCTGAACAAAATCGAGGCTGAAAAATTAATCGTCGTATGATATATTCGACCCCGGTCCCGGGTCATGATCCCGACCAGGTCCCGGGTAACGTTCCCGACCAGGTCCCGGGTCGAAGAACAATCCCCGGTCCCGGGTCGCGTTTCAGACAAAACCCGGGCAGCGAGCCGGGTACCGGTCTCGTGTCGCGCGCAACGCCGATCGAAAGGATGGATGAAGTGAAAAGAAGCCCCGTCGAAACAACGGTCCGTCGCACAGGCCGTTTGGCGCTCCCTGCCGCTTTTTCGGCCTTCACGCTCCCTGCCGCCCTTGCGGCGTGTGCGCTCCTTGTCTTCTCCGGCCCCGCCGATTCGCAGATCTTCGGGCAGTTCACTACGGCGGGGATCGCCTCGGACGGCGAGGGAGGGCTCTTCATGTCGACCGGCAAGAACGAGGTGCATACGGGGGCGATGGCGCGCTTCAGGATCACCTCGCGAAGCGACCTTGGATTCCAGGCCGGTTACGAAAGGTTCCACGATTTCAATTCGTTCGGCGCCGGGGTCGATTTCAAGTACTACCTTCTTGGCCCCGAGTCGACCCTTCCCGTCGATCTTGCCGCCGACGCGGCCCTTGGCCACATGCTCTCCGGCGACTATGGAAGAACCGTCATGGGGCTTTGCCTGATGGTGAGCGGAAAGCTGATCGCCGAGACCTCGATGCCGATGGAGCCGTACGGTTCGGCCGGTTTCTACACAGCCTTTTTTCACGACGGAAATTTCTGCGACGGCGCCGCGCAATCCTGCGACGGCGGGGACAAGAACGACACCGATACGGTGATACGCGGCGGATTGAAACTGGAACTGAGGGACGACCTGCAGCTCATGCTCGAGATCAAGCTCGACGGGACCACCACATTCGGAGCGGCGCTGAACCTGGTCTTCTGAGACGGCGGATCTTTCAGTCTCTCATCGCGACGATCACGGTGATGTTGTCGTCGCCGCCCTTCTCGTTAGACTTCTCCACGAGGGCCTTGCATGCGGCGGCCGGATCGTTCGACACTAGAATCTCCGCGATCTCCTCGTCTTTTAACATCGAATAGAGGCCGTCCGAACATATGAGAATGCGGTCGCCCGCCACAAACCGCGCCGGACCCGTGATATCGGGCCCTACGTCCTCCCTCAGGCCGACCGCCCTTGTTATGATGTTCCTCTTCGGATGATTGCGAGCCTCTTCCCTCTTGAGTATCCCCTTGTGCATCATTTCCCCGACGAGGCTGTGATCCTTCGTGAGCTGGTCCATCCTGCCCGATCGCGCGAGATAAACGCGCGAATCGCCGGCGTGGGCTATGATGAAATGATCGGGGAAAAGCGCGACGGCCGTGAGGGTCGTCCCGGCCAGCCCGTTCTTCCCGTCCCCCACCCTGCCGAACACCTCGTTGTTCGCCGTCAGGAAGGACGATTCGAGGACCTTTTCAGCCTTTTCTTCGCCCTTGAAATAGGCCTCGCCCAGCACTTCGACCGCCATGCGGCTCGCCTCGCCGCCGGAAAAATGCCCGCCCATACCGTCCGCCAGCACAGCCAGCACGCCGCGGCTTGTCATCAGTTCCTCGTTCTCGGGTTCGAAGATGCCGAAATAGTCCTCGTTCTGCCTGCGCTTTCGTCCCCTGTCGCTTTTCGCGCCGAGGGTGAAGGGAAGATTTTTTTCCTTGTCCAGCATCGCCGGTTCCTGTCCTTCCGAGAGCCGTAAAAACCATCGTGCCGCGTTATCCTTCAGGACGCGACAGCCGCCGGGCCCGAATACCCTTCAGGATGCAACGGCCGTCAGGCCGGAATATCCATCGGGCCGCGGTCTCCGGCAGGCCGCCTTTACGTTCTATACTATCGGCCATTTTTTCGGCAGATCGAGCACCATTATCTCGCAGGACGCTATCCTTACCTTCCTGAGATCCGCCGAATCCCTTATCCTGTCCGGCAGGCGGTCCGATTGAATCCTTTCGAAACCGAAGCGCCCGAAGAAGGCAGCCGCGTCCGGCCGGGAAAGAACGAAGGTTCTTTCGCATGTCCCGGCGTAATATGAAAGCAGCCTTCCGACGAGGGCGCTGCCCGTGCTTTCCCTCCTGTACTCCTCTTTCACCGCCACGAACCTCAGCAGCGAGTCCTTTTCGAACTGCCTGCCCGCGGCGGCTCCCGTTACCGTCCCGTCGGAATCGAACGATGCAAAAAGGTCGCCATCAGCCGTATTTCTTTCCGAAAGACCGGCGGATTGAAGAAGATTTTCGATATCCATCGAAAGACGTGGATTGGTTTCGGTCACCTTGAAGATCTCCCGATCCATGCCGATCGCCGTTTCCCCCCGATCCGCGCCCGGTATGCGAGCAACCGCTTGTACAGGAACGAAAAGAATGTTACACTCCGGCAGGGTAAAGCCTTATGAACGCAAGGTCAATTAAAAATGGCCGCGCACTGCCGTGCGCGACCGCGCGCGGCCGCTCAAAGGGAGACTCGCTTGACCAGGCTCGACACATTCAGGAGCATTATTGACGGGACGAAGGCGGTGATCTTCGATTTCGACAATGTGCTCGTTGATTCCGAGCCTTTCCACTACATGGCATACGCCCGGGTCTTCGGTTCGAGGGGACACACGCTGGACCGCGACGAATACTGGCTCGAATGGACATCGAAGGGCGGGGGGGCAGAGGGGGAGATATCGCGCCACGGCCTGGCTTTCAATCCCGCGATGATCCGCGTCGAAAAAGACCCCATTTATTCGTCGTTCTGCATGTCGGGGGAGATCCCCTTTTTCCCCGCGGCGCTGAAGATAATCGAAGGCTTCCACGCGTACGGCCATCTTCTGGCGATCGCTTCGGGATCGTACGGCAGGGATATCCGCGCGCTGCTGTCCGGGGCCGGCCTGGAGGATCTTTTTCGTGCCGTAATCGGCAAGGATGGAATAGAAAAGACGAAACCCCATCCCGAAACGTATACGAGGGCTGTCGCCGCGCTGGGTCTGGGCGCCGCCGAATGCTTCGCCGTGGAGGACGCTGAAAAGGGGGTCATCGCGGCGCACAAGGCCGGCATGAAGGTCGTCACGATCGAAACGGAAGTGACGAAGGGATTCGATCTCGGGGCCAGCGATCTTCATCTGTCGGGGCTTGACGAACTGTACGGGCTGATGATCGGGGCGGGATTCCGGACCTGACGGGGTGGCCGGCCTCCGGCCCGCAAAGACGAGCGGAGGGCCTGCGGAGGCCCGGCGGAGATATTATACTTCGACCGACTCCTGCTCCGGTTCCGGGTCGTAGAATGGATTGATCTCCCTCTGCATCTCGACGAAGATATCCCTGATTCCCCTTCTCACCGCTTCACATTTCCTCACCGATTCCAGGATCCCGGGGTCGCCATCGGACCTCGCCATGATCTCGAGCAGCTCTTTTCTCAACTGGTCCAGCGGCTCGGCCAGTTTCTCGGAGAGATCGCAGACCAGGTTCTTCATGGCCTTTTCGCCGGCGTGCTCGATGTCGTAGAGCTTCATGTCCTTCTTGGAAATATGCAGGTTGACCCTGGCGATAAGCTCCTTGAAATCGAAAGGCTTGATCATGTAATCGTCCGCGTTGAACCCCATCGCCTTGACCTTGTCCTCCGTCGTTCCCCGGGCGGTCAGGAAGATGATCGGAATGTCCTTCGTACTGTCGAGGGACTTGAGTCTCTTGCAGACGTCGAATCCGTCCATCACGGGCATCATCACGTCTAGGATAAGGCATTCAGGTTTCTTTTCCCGTATCATGTCGAGAGCTATCTTGCCGTTCTCGGCGAGCCTGACCTTGAAGCCGCTCGATTCAAGGTCGAATTGAAGGAGGCGCCTGAGATCCTTGTCGTCCTCGGCGACCAGGATATCCTTCGCTCCGAGCATATCGTTAAAGCTATCCACTTCCATCGACCTCCATGACTGGTTCCATCGTTATGATTCGATGATCGACAGAAGGAAAATAAGACTTTAATCCTTTTATCGGACGGGATCTTAAAGACCGAGCGATTTCAGAGCGCCCCACGAGGAGGATTCCGTCGCTATCTCGTTGCGGACAAAAGCGGTATCCGTCGCCGAGCATTCGACAAACGAGTTGTTCAGGATATTTCCCGACGCGTCCTTCGTCAGGGCGAAGGCCTTGTAGTAGACAATCGCGAGATCCGGCACGGCGGTATCGAAAAAATACAACTGCTGTCCGGGTGTGCACGGCATGACAACGACGCGACGCCCGTCGTCGTATCCAGTCGGGTACCGGTCGGTCCTCGCCATTATGACCGTCCAGTTACCCTCCCCCGCCGTCCATGTCAGCTTTACCGCCCGGGCGAATCCCGCCTGCGCCACCAGCGAAGTCACCGGCATGTTCGGTTCGGCGCAGATCGGCTGCTGGCAGGTGTAGAGGTACGAATTCCCCACGTAGCCGCCGTGATGAGGGCTGAACATGTAGTGGCCCGTACCGGACGCGTCGGAGGCGAACATCCTGCCCTTGTCGGCGTTCGGGACGATATTGATCCACGTCAACTCGGATCCTGCGGAGGGCACGATATATACGTACCCGGCAAGGGCCGGCCCGCAGATCGGCGTGCACGCTTCGATCTCGACGTTCATCCTGTTGAAGCCCGCATACTCGTGCCAGGAGGAGCTGTATATCTCGAAACAGTTTTCCGGGGCGAAGCTTATGATGGAATCGTTCGATTCGATGGCGAATTCAAGACTGCCGACCCCCTCGTGCCCGTTATAGAACCAGATCGGCACCTGTATGATATCCTCCCCTTCGATCCTGCTCCTGTTGCAGACGATATCTTCGGGGATCGACGATCCGCCGCCGAAATGGACACAGAGCCTCACGAGGTAGTCATATTCGAAGAAAGCCGGCGAGATCGACAACGATCCGTAGCATTGGGCAAAGGCCGGGCTTGAAAGTGCCGCCGACAGTACCGCCAGTATGAACAACGGGCCTGCAAAAAGGTAAAGGGGCTTCCTTCCGCGCATGTTGCCACTCCTCTGTTGTGCCCCGAATGTGCGATTCCAATATGTATTGTCACAGGTCTCAAAGCATACGTTTTACAGAGTCTAGTATGCCATGTCGGAGTGGAAAAGTCAATAGGCGGATGACTGCCAGGGCTTGATACAATGGTCGAGGTCTCAAGGGGTACCCATTGCAAGAAGGAAGATTACGGAACAGGCGGAAACGACGCTCCGTCGCGGGGCATGATGAGCCACCGCGGCAGGCCACCCGCGGGTACGATTATTTTTCCTCGTTTTTCTTTTTTCCGGCGCGCAGATTCTTCCAGTATTCGATCCTTTTAATGATCTCCCGTTCAAATCCGCGTTCGAAGGGCCGGTAATATTCCCTGCCAGCCAGTTCATCCGGGAAATATTCCTGTCCGGTAACAGCGTCGGGATCGTCATGGGGATATTCGTATCCGCTGCCGTAACCGGCCTCCTTCATGAGACGTGTCGGCGCGTTCCTGATCCACAGCGGGACGGGCAGGGGTCCGAATTCCTTTACGTCGGCCGCAGCGGCGCCGTACGCCGTGTAAAGGGCGTTGCTCTTGGGCGCGGTCGCCATGTAGGTGACCACCTGGGCCAGGGCAAGCTTGCCCTCAGGCATCCCGATGAACCTTACCGTCTCCACCGCATTCACCGCCACCTGGAGCGCCACCGGATCGGCGTTGCCGATATCCTCCGAGGCGAACCGGACGAGCCTTCTCGCCACGTACAGCGGGTCCTCCCCCGCCTCGAGCATCCGCGCCAGCCAGTAGAGGCCGGCGTCGGGGTCTCCGCCCCTGAGGCTCTTGTGCAGAGCCGATATTATGTTGAAATGATGCTCGCCCTTTTTGTCGTAGAAGATATTCCTTCGCTGGGCCGCCTCCTCGATCGATTCGCGGGTCAGCAAGACCTTCCCCGAGCCGTCGTCGAGGGATTCGACGACCATCTCCAGCGCGTTAAGCGCGGTGCGGGCGTCCCCGGCGGCAAGGTGGGCGAGATAATGAAGGTTCTCGTCGAGGACCGATATATTTCTGCCGCCGAAACCTCTTTCGGGATCGTCGATCGCCCTTCTCATTATGGAAACGACATCCGTCTCCGCGAGCTGTTTTAGGATGAAGACGCGGCATCTCGAAAGAAGCGGAGATATCACCTCGAAACTTGGATTTTCAGTCGTGGCCCCTATGAGAACGATCGTTCCGTTTTCGATGTGGGGTAAAAAGGCGTCCTGCTGCGCCTTGTTGAAGCGGTGTATCTCGTCGACGAAAAGGATCGTCCTCTCAGCCGTCAGCTTGAGCCGCGAATCGGCCTCGGCGACGATCTTCCTGACTTCGGCGATACCGGCCGTCACCGCGGAAAAGAAGACGAAATGCGACCGGACCGATCCGGCGACCAGGTGGGCCAGCGTGGTCTTTCCGCACCCGGGCGGCCCCCAGAAGATAAGCGACGATTCGAGCCGGCCCCGGCCGAGGATGCGCCTGAGAATCCGGCCCTCACCGACAATCTCATCCTGCCCGACGAAATCGTCGAGCATCTTCGGCCTCATCCGTTCGGCCAGCGGCGGGTGTACGTTCTGTGAAAAGAGGTCCTGTTCCATGTCGTCGGAAGACCCGAAAACGGGCGCCCCGGGTCCCGATACCCGGCATCCTAAGCGTAATCCGGATCCATGTCGAAGAAATGTTCCGTCTTGAGGAATCTGATCGTCCCCGATTTTCCCCTCAGGACGAGGGAATGCGTGATCGCCCCCCCGGGCCTGAACAAGACGCCTTCCAGAAAATCGCTGTGCGAGACTCCGGTCACGGCAAACATGATGTTGCCGTTTCCGGTGAGGTCGCCGATGTCGAATATCTTCTTCAGGTCCGGGTTCTCCGTTTCCGTGCCGCCATTCTCCTTCTCCACGAACCGGGCCTGGAATCCTCCGCCGAGACACGCCAGAGCGGCTGCCGCCAGTATACCCTGTCTCGAATCTCCGATCCCCATAGCGACGTCTATCCCGGTTCCGGGCAACGCGGCCGATATGGCGGCGGCGAGATCGCCGTCGCGGCAGAGTTCTATCCTTGCGCCCGCTTTACGGACCTCCGCGATCAGGTCTTTGTGGCGCTCGCGATTGAGTATCGAAACCGTAAGATCCTCGACATACACTCTTTTCGCCTCGGCGATCCTGACGAGATTGTCGAAAACGGAGACGTTGAGGTCGATGCCGTCCGCGGCATCCGCTCCGACCGCGATCTTTTCCATGTACGGGTACTTGTGCTGGTAGAAGGATCCCCGCTCGCCGACGGTGATCGCCGATATGGCGTTGGCCCCCCCGTCGGCCAGCGATGCCTTGCTCTCGAGCGGATCGATGGCCATGTCGAGTTCCATCTCGCCGCCCCCGCCCGCGACGCAGCCCTTGCGAAGCGCGGAGTCCGGCCCGCAACTCTCATCGCCGATTATGACGTTTCCGGTGATTCTCACGCCGCGGATCGCGAGTTCCATGGCGGACGCGGCGGCCATGTCGGCCGAAAGCGGATCCCCTTTACCCATGAACCGGGCCGACGCGAGCGCGGCGGCCTCAGTGACACGAACCAGTTCCAGGGCGAGGTTTCGGTCCAATTTTTATCCCTTCGGGCTACTCGTCATTTCTGTAGGCGTCAGGATCGCGTTTCGCGGGATCTTCCCCGTAAGGCCCTGCGACAGGGCGCGGCGGAGCTTCAGCATCCCTGTAGCTGTTCTGAAGCTCCACGCGTTCGGCGACGACCATTTCATTGAGTTCCTTCGCCATCTGGTATTGATGTATCGCCAGTACGACCGGCAGAAGGATATAAGCAAGGCCGGCGGTCAGCGGCACCGCGAAAATCTGTATAACGAAGGTCAACCAGAACCAGTTCCACTGTCTGAGATAGACATAACCTATGGGGCCGAGCATGATCCAGCCCAGGAAGAATCCGATCGATGCCGCGACACCCGGGTTTCTCGTGTCCGCGGGCACCTTCAGTTTTGTCAACTCGTGGTTGTACATTCCGTGGTGAGCGCTCTCGTCACGGACGGACTTTCCGCAGTAGACACAGAATGTCCCGCCTTCCTCGATCTCTTTTCCGCAATGTTGACAGTACATTATGCCTACCTCCTTTCCTGGAACCTCTTTATATGGTACGACTCCAGGATAAGGATTGTTTCCATTCAGTAGCGCATTGTAATGAAAACAGGGCGTACGGTTCAATAAGTATTTATTCACAGGCGGTCGTAATAAATGCCTTGACGGTGGTAACGACAGCCGTCATGGCCGTTTTTCCCCGACAACCCGCCTGAGTATTTCGAGGTTCAACCTGGCAGTGGCGTTGTCCGGTTCCAGTTCGAGAACCCTTTCCAGATGCCGCCTCGCCTCCTCGACCTCCCCGAGCGCTCCGAGTATCGCGGACAGATTGATGAGCCCCACCGTCCATTCGGGCCTGGCGCTCACCACTTCACGCTCGAGGGCCAGCGCCTCGTGCAATCTGCCCGATCCGTGCAGACACATCGCGATCCTGTCGTCGTTCTCCACCGAACGGGGAAGATTTCGGTAAATTTCGAGCGCCTCATCGAACCTCTCCACCCTGAAAAGGACCCTGGCGAGTTTTTCGGAGGCCTCATCGCCGGCGTCTGCGGCGACAAGAACGCGCAGCCCGGCTTCGGCCTCCTCCAGGCGCCCCGACCTTATCAGGGCCTCCGAATAATTCAGCGCCGCCTCCACGTCGCCAGGCCTGCGGGAGACAATCGTCTCGAGCGGCATCAGAGCGGCTGCCGGCCTGCCGGTCCTGAGGAAAAGAATCCCGAGCTGGTAGAGAAAATCGTCGTTCATCCGGCCGCCGCGCGCCGATTTCACGAAAAGGCTCTCCGCCTGGACCGGGTTCGCCGCCGCGATCAGCATTCCCTTGAGTCCGAGCAGGTAAGGGTCCCGCGGATCGAGAGACAATCCGTCCTCCACTTTCTGAAGGGCGGCGCCTTCCCTGTCCATTTTGAGGTTGCCGACGGCCAGATTCCGGTATATAAGAGCCCGGCTGGATTCGCCGCAGAACCTCTGAGCCTCGGCGAACTCGGTGAGGGCTCGCCCGGTCTTTCCGTTCTTCATGAGTACGACCGCGAAGTTGAGATGGTTTTCGCAGTTCTCGTAATCCTCGATAATGGTCTTTTCGAACAGGGCCACCGCCTCCTCCTCCCTTCCCAGCATGCCCAGGGCGAGCGCCCTCTGACCGAAGAGCCTCGTGTCGCCCGTCCCCGCGGCGGCAAGGCTGTCAGTGACCTCGACGACGCGCGTGAAATCCTCACGGGCGATAAGGGCGAGGATTTCGAGATCCACCTCGTTTCTCGAATCGTCCCAGACCGCCGGGGCCCTTCCCGAGCCGGTCCCCGAACAGGCCGTGAAAAGGACCGTGGCGGCGACAAGAACGGCGATCGCCGCGCGGCGACTCCGTATATTCCAGGGCGACATCCCCTTCCTCCACATCAAATGCCTGAATTATGCGGCAAAATCAAATACCGGAACTACGCGACCATATCAAATGCCGGGACCATATTAAATGGACGAGGCCGGAGAAGCCACAGCTTTTTATGGATGCCCGGGGGATCCCGGTTTCAACCGCCCCGGCGGAAAGGCCCCGCGCGGAATTTCCCGCGCCCGCGCGGCAACCAGGATGGCTCCAATAGTTTTTTGCCGGAAGGTTTTAAATTTCCCGCGCCCGCGCGGCGACTAGAGTCTCTTGAGACCCTTGTGCCGCATCACCCTGATCTGGTGCCTGACCCTTCCCAGTTGAACGTTCAGCGGATGACTCCTGTCGAGAAAGGGAAGTACAGGCCGTTTCCTGACCCCCATGCGCGAGAGCTCGAGCGCCGCCGGCGCACTTGTATTGTCGAGCGCATATGCCTTGGTGAAATAGGTCCGTGCCTCCTTCCTCGCCCCCTGTTCGAGGAGGATCTTGCCGAGGTTCACAAGGAGGAGCGGTTCCCTTGTATCCGAAAGGGAGAGCGCTTTCCTGCACATTTTCTCCCCGTCCAAGAGGTTTCCCTGCATGCCCGTGCACAACCCCATCGCGGATATGTACAGCGGGTGCTCGGGAAATATCCTGAGTGCTTCGCCGACGAGGACCGCCGCGTCCCGGTAGTCCCCTTTCCTTATCAATTTTTCAGCCTTGTTGAACAGTTCCCTGGATTCGAACGTTTCCCGATCGACAAGCTGTTCCATATTGCACTCCGTATTGCAAAAAAACGAACGCCTTCCGGTTTTCAGGAGCGCGTAAGTTCCTGGAAAACGGCAGGGATTTAATTATTTCCCGACAGAGCGCGACCTTCGCTTCCGAATACTGCATATTTCATTCCTCACAGCGCCGGTGGACCGGAAGTTGCATCGGTTTGAAATTGACTTTGCGCATGTTTTTCTTTATAATTGAACCGTTATTTTAAGAAATTCCTTTTTGTCAAAACATCGTGTTCGCGCATCGTAAAAGGAAGTAATCGTGGCCAGGGTATTCATCGTAATGATGTTTCTCGGCGGCGCCGTGATGCCCTTCGCGGGTATCGCGCAGGCCGGCGATTTTTCTTCCATACAGCTTGTAGGCAGTTTCAACGGCATAACCTGCGAACCGGACGATCCGGCTAACGACATGGATCCTGTGGGAACGCATGAGTGGCGCAAGCTCAAGTTCATAAACGAACCGGGCGATCCGGATACGATCCTTTTCAAATTCACGGCCGACAACTCTTACATGCCCGAACACTGGGGATGGAGTCTGGTGGAAGGCTGGGGTATAGCGGATTTCGGCTGGAGCCCTCCCGGTATCGCCGCGGTTCTGCCCGACAGCGGATACTGGTACTTCAATTTCAATGACACGACAAACGCATACTGGCTCGACAGGCCGGATGCCGCCATCGGGGGCGTCATCCTTGCCGGTCTCTCCGAAGAGGTACCCGGCGGAACGCGCGTGGCCCTGTTCGACCAGACACATTCCCTTGTCGGGATATATGAGGATTTCGCCGATTCGACCTTCTTTTTTTCCCCGCTTCCGGCGTCCACTTTCTACCTGACGGCCTCGGCCCCGGGGTACAGGGACACGACGGTCACCGGCATCGAGACACGCTCCGGCGACACGGAATGGCTGAGTCTGAACCTGCAGCCGGTCACGGCCGTCATGATATCGGCCGCGTCGGCACGGGCTTTGAGCGGCGGGATCGTCGTCTCGTGGATCGCGGCTTGCCGCGAAGCGAATACCGGGTTCGACATCTACAGGGGCACTTCGAGCCGGCTGGAGCTGATGACGAAAAGAAACACGGGCCCCGTAAGATCGAGCGTTTCGGAATTCAGGTATTTCGATCCGTGCGACGAGCTTGAAACGGACCATTACTACTATATCGTCGAGACCGGTTCCGCCGACCTGGCCTTTTTCGGGCCGATCCTGGCCGAAGCGGCCGTACCGGTCGGGGCCAGTTCGCTGGGACAGAACTATCCGAATCCTTTCAACCCCGTCACCACCATACCCTATTACATATCCCAGACCGTAGGGAACGTCCCGGTCCTTATATCATTCTACAACGTGGCGGGAAAGACCGTCGACCGGTACGATCTTGGAACGCAAACCGCGGGTTACCATGTTTTCGAATGGACACCATCTTTCTCCGTCGGAAGGGCTCTGCCCTCCGGCGTATATTACTGCAGGCTTCAGGCAGGCAAGGAAGTCTTTACAAGAAAGATGATCGTGCTCAGATGACCGGACTGACTGCGCGAGGAACGGGAGAGACAGGTTTGATCGGATCCTCCTTCGAATATCCATCGAGGGGCCTTTCCGCCCCACCGGCCCGGATCTTCAATGCCCTGATCCGGGCCACTCTCTTTGTGTTGCCGGCCGTATCCGTCCTTCTCCCGGCGGCACCCGTTTCGGCGGACGAATTCTCCCCCGGCGCGCTGGAAAAACCGCGCGATACGCTCCTGAAAACGTACGAACCGGGCGATCCCTCCATGATGGTCTCCTTCGGTTTCGAAAGCCCGGTACTCTTCGAGCCGGGCAGCATGATCAAGGATCACGCGTTCATAAGGGCGGAGGACGGGTATCATATCTTTTACATCACCGACGGCGAAAAAAGTTTCGGTCACGCCGCCTCGAACAACCTTGTGGAATGGACGATCCTCGATCGTGTCCTGTGGGCCGAACCGGAGTTCGAAAGGATATGGGCTCCGCACGTCGTCGCCATCGAGGATATCCCGGGTCATTACCTGATGTACTATACCGGAGTCAACGATCGGATGGCGCAGGAGACAAATGTCGCCATCTCCACCGGCGATCTTTCGAACTGGATACCGGCGCCACCCGCGACGTTCGAGCCTTACCATCCGGACACTTCCTGGGCGTTGTGGAACGACCGGCAATGGTCTAACTGTCGCGATCCCCATTTATTCACCGACGACGACGGGGCGCAATACCTCCTCAACACCGCCACGGCGAAGGGAAATTCAGGAGCGATATCGCTCGCCCGCCTGGGAGGGTATTTCGACTGGGAGGACGTCGGCCCTCTTTACACGCACGACAACTGGCACGCGATCGAAAGTTCATTCCTTACCAGGCGCTCCGGCACCTACCATCTATTCTTCGTCGAGGAGGAAGTCGGCGGCATTTCATATATGTCCGCCCCGGTTCTGACCGGCTCGTGGAACATCATGTACAGGGCGATCATCGACAACGGGCACGCATGCGAACTGCTGGATCTCGGTGGGGACCGATCCCTCTTTTCCAGGCACAGCTCCTACGCCCTTCCTTCGGGTGAGGTGCTCTACTCGATACGCGTCGATACGCTGTCATGGTCCGCGGCACCGCCCGAAGTCCTGATAAGGGACCCGCTCGATCCTGACTGGACGATCCTGTGGGGAACGGCGTTTAACCGGCAGCCCGTGTTCGGTGACAACCTTCATTACCGCGGCGTTGACACCACGGACGTCGGATTCGAGGGAAACTGCTGGATCGGCACTTACGAAAGGTTCGACGGTCCCATGCTGGGCATGACTCCGGGCGCTTTTCAGGGAGACGGCCCCCGCGGGGCGATAAGATCCGGGACGTTCAGGGTGACGGGACGTTCCATGCGGCTGCTCGTCGGCGGCGGCAATATGCCGGGTCGGTGCTACGCCGCTCTCTGCAACGCCAGGACCGGTTCCATCATCTACAGCGAAACCGGCCGCGGAACGGAGACGATGGACCTGAGGACCTGGGATCTCGAGCCCTGGATGGGCAGGAATGTCTATCTGGAGATCGTGGACGACTCCTCCGAACCGTCCGGCCATATCAACGTGGACGGGATAATGGAAAGTCCTCTCCCGGCGCACTCATGGATCGAACCGGTCGTACCGGATCGTCTGGAAAAGGAACTTGTCAAACCGTCGAAATATGAATCTGCCCGCGGAAGCGTCGAAATGCTTCCTGGAACCGGCCGAGCGCTATCCTGCAGCCCGAATCCGTTCAACCCGTCGACCCGCATCGTATGCCGGGCCGAACCCGGCAGATCTTACGTAATCGGAATCTACGACATGGCCGGCCGGAAAGTGGCGTCGCTTCCGGTCGTGATCGGAAGCGACGGTTCGGCGGCCGCCTGGTGGCACGGCACCGGCAACGGAGGAGGAAGGGTTGCGGCCGGGCTGTACCTCGCCGCGGCCCGTGAGACCGGCGCGGCGAACGTCGTCGCCGTCTGCAAACTGGTCCTTGTCAGATGACCCCGCCGTTGTTATCTTTGGAATTATGAAACGTTTCCCATGCACGCTTGTTATAGTCGCCGCAGCGGTCCTCGCGCCATCCTCCTCTTCGTCGCAGGGAATAAAAAACCGCGAAATACTGGGCGTAAGGCTCGGGGGGATCATAAGCTCCGAAGTCGTACATGAAAGCTTCGGCCACGGAAGCGAACTCGAAATCCACTTCATCGAGGGACTTGGCTCATGGTACGGAGTGGAATTCTCCCTCTCGATGCACAACTTCGGCCGGTCCATCGACAGGGAGAAGAACATCGCCTATACCGGAACCGACAGGAGCGTCGAAGCAGGGATCTATTCCCTCACCCTGGGCATGGCGACCTGCACGGGGATATCGGAGAGGATATCGGTGGGCGTGGGGGCGGGACTGGGGCTGTACACGATTACCGCGACGATACCTACTGGGATATGGGAAGGACGAATCACGCGAAACGAGTTCGGCTTCAACGGCGGCGTCGACCTCTACTACACGCTAAACCGCCATGGACTCTCTCTTGACATCGGGGCGAAATACCACTATGTATTGTCCGGCGACGATCCGTTGCAGGTAATGTACGCCTATACCGGCGAAAACGGCGTCGATTTTATCCAGGTGACCGTGGGGATTATCTTCTTCACGAATTAGGTCACAGCGGCTTTTTCATCCATCTGCCGTCGGGGGTCGAATTGAACGAGAGAGAAGAACTCAAACGCATCCTTATCGAACGCTCCATACGAAAGGGCGATTTTACGCTCGCTTCCGGGCGCAAGAGCAACTATTACATCAACGGGAAGATGACCACCCTGCATTCACGGGGCCTCTACCTGGCGGCAAAGCTCCTGCTGGACGGTTTTTCCGGCATGGAATACGACGCGTTCGCCGGACCGGTGATCGGCGCAGATCCGATCGTCGGAGCTCTCCTGGCTCTTTCCGCGGAGCGCGGGCTATCGAAGGAAGGGCTGCTTGTCAGGAAGGAAGCCAAGGGGCACGGCACGAAGAAAATCGTGGAGGGCAATATCCACAACGGGCTGCGGGTCATTATTCTCGAGGATGTCGTCACCACCGGCGGATCGCTCCTGAAGGCCGCCGGGGCGGTCGCCGCCGAGGGCGGAGTCATCGCCGGCATCCGCGTCCTGGTAGACCGCGAGGAAGGGGCCGCCGAGGCCATTTCGGAGGCAGGGTACAGTTTCAGTTCGATCTTCAAGGTAAACGAACTGCTCTGACCGGCACGCCACGCGCTCTACTGGACGGAGTCGGCGCTCGAAGACCTGTAAACGCCGGCCGTGTCCTCAGGCAATACGGCGAAAAATCCCTCGGGGAATTTCGTGCCGAGATCGACGCGCGTGAGGTAATACTCGAAATACTGTCTTCCCCCGAAAAATCCGGAGAACCGCGAAGGAAACCAGGTCTTGTCCATCGCAAGATACTCGGCGTAAAGATCCACGCTGATAAAAGTCGAATCGCTGCGGCTTCTCACTTCAGTCCCCTTGAGCAGGAAGGTCTTTTCGTCTATAAGGAAAGTCACTATATCGTCCCCGATTTCGTACCTCAGCTTGTAGTCGGGTTCCCCCTCCTTGCGCTCGAGCAATTCACCCTTGATTCCCGACTTCGGTATCCAGTCGAGCATGCAGGGAAACCTGTACTTGATAAAACTTTTTTCCCACTTGTTCATCTCCGACTTCCCGCCAGTCACCGAAACCTGGTAACCGTCTTCCTTGTCGACGATCAGCACCCTGACGTCGGTCAGGTGCCCTTCCCGGACGTTCATGAGCCTGTTCTTGACCATCTGGCCGTCCTGGAATACATCGAACGGATAGCTCTCGGCCACCTGGGTCGAGGAGAGTTTCTTCATGAATCCCCTGCCCGAAAATGACGTCAGTTCGCCGACCTTTTCCTTTCCGCCGTACGCCTTGACCATTTTCGCGAACAGGTCGCCCGGATCGTCGACTCGGGAAGAACATGAAACGGCCGAAAGCACCGCTACCGCCGCCACCAGGCCGATACCTTTTAAAAGGTTTATTCTGCGGGGATATTTCATCGTGAATCCTGCTCCCTTCTTCCGGGACCCATGGCTCCCGACCGGATTACCAAATCACTCGACGACATACTCTGCCTTATATAATTTATTCTGCCCGTCGATGGCAAGCGCGTAATCGAACCCCCTGGAGATCGAACACGCCCCGGTCGCGCCGTCGCGATTTAGTGCGATGAATCCGACCTGAAAATCCGCCCTGCCATCGTGCTTGTCGATTATCCTCCGGATGGCCCTGCGGCAAGCCTCGGACGGCGTGTGGCCCTGCCTCATGTATTCCACGACGAGGAAACTTCCGCATATCCTGATCACAGCTTCCCCGCGTCCGGTGGCCGCCGCCGCGCCGACTTCGTTGTCGACGTACATCCCCGAGCCGATCAGCGGGGAATCCCCCACCCGGCCGTGGATCTTGAAGGCGAGCCCCGACGTCGTGCAGGCTCCGGCCATGTCGCCGGCGGCGCCGATGGCGACCATCCCTATCGTGTCATGATTCTCTTCCGTCGGAAGCCAGTCGTCCTCCCCGCTCATCCCCGCCTTCCACTTAAGCCAGGCGGTGCGTGCCTTTTCCGTGAGCAGGTCCTCCCTCGGAAAACCGTGTTTCCTCGCGAACTCCTCGGCTCCCTCTCCGACGATCATAGAGTGATCGGTCTGCTCCATGACCTTTCTGGCGACCGATATCGGGTGCTTGTATCCCTCGACGAACGCGACCGATCCGCAATTTCCGTCCGGTCCCATGATGCAGGCATCCAGAGTGACCCTGCAATCTTCGTCGGGCAAACCGCCGTAACCGACGCTCATTACCTCCGGATCCGCTTCCGGAACTCTCACTCCGGCTTCCACCGCGTCGAGCGCCGTTCCTCCGGCGGCGAGAACCTTCCAGGCGGCCTCATTGGCCGCAATACCGTGCGACCATGTGGAAATGACAACCGGCCTTGCGCCCTTCCCGCCCGCGTTCGAGGCCTTTTCGCCCGCAAGCGCGCCGGCGATCCCGCCCAGCGCCGGTCTTGTAGGCAGAAAACTTCCCGCCGCGCCGAGGATCGCCGACATCTTGAGAAAATTCCTTCTTGAGAATCCCGACATCTCTTTCCTCCTGCAGATTTTCCGGAAACCATGCGACCTGGGCATTATAGGGAAAAGGGGCCGGGGTTTCCAGCCAAAACGGCGCCCGTCCCGGAGCGGGCGGACCGGCACGGATACCGCGTCAAAAGCGCCGCCGCCGGGACGGGGATCCACCGCCCCCCGGGCAGGGGGCATCGCGGAACCGTCGCCTCCTCCGGTCACGGTAAAAAAACGCCGGCGGGAACACCCGCCGGCGATCCGTTTCCGGTCGCGCAGTGGAAAAACGGGATCAACCGAGCCTGTCCCTGACGATCTGTTTTTTAAGCTCGGATATCGCCCTGGTCGGATTGAGACCCTTGGGACATGCCTCGACACAGTTGAAAATAGTGTGGCAGCGCCAGACGCCGTGCTTGTCGTCAAGAGCTTCGAGGTGTTCCCTGGAGCTCTCGTCCCTGCTGTCCGCGACGAACCTGTACGCCTTCAGGAAGGCGTGCGGGCCGATATAATCCTTGTCCGCCCAGAAGGACGGGCAGGACGAGGTGCACGACCCGCAGAGGATGCATTCGTAGAGCCCCTCGAGTTTATCGCGTTCCTCCGGACTCTGCAGGCGTTCCTGATCGGTCGGAGGAGGCGTCTTCGTTATCAGGAACGGCCTTACGGCGAGAAGGCCCCTGACGATCGGATCGAGCGATATCACGAGGTCCTTTATCACAGGGTATCCTCTCAGCGGCTCGACGCTGATCGTATCCTTGCCGAGGGCGTAAACCTGCGACTCGCAGGCGAGGTTGTTCACCCCGTTGATCGTCATCGCGCAGGAGCCGCATATGCCGCTGCGGCATGAACGCCTGTAGGTCAGGGTCCCGTCCAGTTTCCACTTTATGTCATTGAGGCAGTCGAGCACCGTGTACCCCTTCGGGACATCGAGTTCGTATTCCTGCACGTAATGACCCCGCTCCTTTTTATCCGGATCATAGCGATTGATCTTGAACCTGAACTGTGCCATTCCGGGGCCTCCTTTAATAGACGCGCTCTTTCGGCTCGAAGCGGGTGATTTTTACGGGTTTGTAATCGAACTTCAGGTCCCTGCCCTTCCTCCAGGCGAGCGTGTGCCTGAGCCACTTGCCGTCGTCGCGCTTCGGGAAATCGGTGCGGCTGTGCGCCCCCCGGCTTTCCTCCCTCGCCAGGGCGCCCGCGACTATGATTTCCGAGAATTCAAGCATGTGCCCGAGTTCGATCGCTTCGAGAAGATCGTAGTTGAAAATGACGCTCCTGTCCTCGATGTGGATATTCCTGAACCTGTCGTTGAGCTTTACGAACTCGCCGGCGAGTTCCTTCAGGTTGGAGGCATTCCTGAAAATACCGCATTTATCGGTCATCTTCACCTGGAGGGTTTCCCTTATATCCGCCGCTTTCTCCGTGCCTTTCGACTCGAGCAGCCACTTGATCTCCGCCAGGGCGTCCTTCGCGGCGTCGGCGGGAAGTTCGGGGAACGACCTGTTTTCCCTGAGGAAATGGACGATCGATTTCCCGCACCGCCTTCCGAAAAGGGAGGCCTCGAGAAGCGAATTTGTCCCGAGCCTGTTCGCGCCGTGAACGCTCACGCAGGCGCACTCGCCGCCGGCGTAGAAACCGTGCACCGGCGTTTCCCTGCCGTCGGCAAGGACGCGTCCGAAGTTGTCCGTCGGTATGCCGCCCATCGAGTAATGCGCCGTCGGCTGGATCGGTATCGGCTCCTTGATGCAGTCGACGTGCAGGAACTTCCAGGCAAGCTCGTGGATCTGCGGGAGCTGTTTCATGATCTTTTCCTGGCCGAGATGGCGAAGATCCAGATAAACGCAGGCGCCGCCGCCTATCCCCCTGCCCTCGTTCATTTCCGTCTGTATCGACCTGGAGACGAGATCCCTGGGGGCGAGCTCCATCTTCGACGGGGCGTACTTCTCCATGAACCTCTCTCCCTTGTCGTTGATCAGGTATCCGCCCTCCCCCCTCGCCGCCTCGCTCACCAGTATCCCCTGCAGGTAGAGACCGGTCGGATGATACTGGACGAATTCCATGTCCTCCAGCGGAAGTCCGGCCCTCAGGACCATGGAAAGACCGTCGCCGGTGTTCGCCATGGCGTTGGAGTTGATCTTGAAGACCTTGCCGTATCCTCCCGTGCCGAACATGACGGTCTTCGCGTGGAATACATGCACGCCGCCGTTGACGATATCCCAGGCCACGATACCCCTGCAGACGCCGTCCCTGACGATCAGCGACAGCGAAAAGAACTCGCTGTAGAAGCGAACCTCGTTACGAAGGCATATCTCGTAGAGGGTGTGCAGCAGGGCGTGCCCCGTACGGTCGACGGCGTAACAAGCTCTCAGCGAGGGCCCTCCCCGGCCGAAATCCTTGGTGTGGCCGCCGAACATCCTCTGCGCTATCCTGCCGTCCGGGGTCCTGGAAAACGGGCACCCGAAATGCTCGAACTCGCGGACCACGGTCGGAGCCTCCTTGACGAGAATCTCTATCGCGTCCTGGTCGCCGAGGTAATCGCTCCCCTTGACTGTGTCGAACATGTGCCATTCCCAGTGATCCTCTTCCTCGTTCGCCAGGGATGCCGCTATTCCGCCCTGGGCGCCGCCGCTGTGCGAACGGGTGGGAAAGACCTTGCTGATCACCGCGACGTCGTATTCCTTCGACGCTTCCACCGCGGCTCTCATTCCAGCAAGGCCGGCCCCGACTATGACCACGTCGTGACGGTGGACGTTGTGAATGTCCACTCCTTCAACGTCGTGAATTTTTTCGGGATCTTTGAATGTCATGATCCATCAACCTCCGTACTGGAATGTTATCATTGTGAGGGTCCCGTAGATTCCGAAGACAAGCGCGATCGCGGCGATCACTCCGTATATGAACACCCTCATCCATCCTTTATGTATGTAATCGTCGAGAACTATCCACAGGCCGTAAAGGCCGTGGAACAGCGCCACGATGAGAAACGAGATGTTCACGGTCTTCCAGAGCGGCGTCGCCACCCGTTGCGCTATCGACGCATAGGTGATCTCCCCGCCGATGAGCACGTGAAGGTTTATCACGTGGATCAGGAGAATGACCGCGAGGTAAACGCCCGAAATCCTCTGCAGGAGCCACGGAAGAGCGCCGCCGGAGGCCGTTGATTCCCTGAACTTCATACCGCTCCCCCTTTCTTTAACCCTGCGGCGGAATGCCCATGCGGGAGATCATGGCAGCGCCGACCGCAAGCCACGACGCCAGCCAGACCACAACCGCCGCCACATAAAGTGTTTTCTGTCTCTCGATCATCACGCCGATATCCACGAGCGTTATTCTGAGACCGTTGAACAGGTGATAGAGTATCACTCCGACCAGTCCCACTTCCATGAACTTGAAAAAGGGACTGGTGAAAGCGTGCATGATCCGGTCGAACGATCTTTCTCCTCCCGAAAGATGGCTGATCACCCATATGTGAAGTAAAAGGTAAAAGATCAATCCCAGGCCGGACAGGCGATGGAGTATCCATGCAAACGTGCCCGTGTGTATCCGGTAATGCTTGATCACCCTCATCGGGCTCCTCCCAGGTTAAAGAAAACGACGGAGTTCCTCGGGCGGACAGTATCCACGGCAACATCGGAAAATCCACCCGCGGTAAGGTAACACAACGACCGCCCCATGTCAATTGACGCGTGGCGCTCTCGCGTGGCGCGTTGATGAAAAGCCCCGCCTGCCGGGTTTTTCGGCCGCCGCCCGCCGGTCATGCCCGGCCGTGAAATCTTACCTGTTGTCATCGCGGACCTTCATGTCTACAATGTGGCAACGGCAATTTGCACATGGAGCGAGGAAATGCCCGGAATACACTTCTATTTCGATCCGGCCGGGAATCTCGACCGGAAAGAGGACCTTCTGCTGCATTCGGCAAGGTCGCTCCTTCACGAGAAATGGTTCATTCTCAAAACGCTTATATCCAAGCGCGGCTGTTTCCTGTGCGCCACATATCACCCCAAGTACCCCGTCGCGATTTACGAAAACAACGAGTATTTCATATGCCTTGAGGGGATGATATACGGAGAGACCGCCCCGGGCATCGACGCAAGACTGAGTGATCTCGCGAATATTCTGTTCGGAAAAGCGCCCCTGTCGGAAGAAAAGGTCAGGGACTGGCTTCTGGCGACCGACGGCGATTTCGTCATATTCATCCAGCATCGGAAAACCGGCGGCATCTGCATACTCAACGACGCGCTGGGCCGGTTGCCGCTCTATTACAGGAGCGTTTCGGGCCGGTTGACACTGTCGCGGGAATCGAGGTTCATCACGAATCTCGACAACGGCATCGAATTCGACCGCCTGGCGATGGCCCAGTATCTGCTCCTGGGATTCATGCCGGGGGAAAAAACCTTCTTCCAGGGTATTTCGCGCCTCGATCCCGCGACCCTGATAACGATAGATCCGCGTCCCGCTTCCGGGGAGGATTCGGGACGGGAGTCCGATGGAAGGCGCCCGCCCGGAGGCGACGCCGCCCGCATAAGCTTCCACCGGCTCCATACGTTCGATTTCTCGGTACGGCGCGGCGGCGGCAGGGATGTCGGAACATGCGCCGCGGAGCTGGTGGATATCTTCCGAAAAACATGCCGGGACCGGGCGGATTCAACGGACGTGAACGTACTTTCGTTGAGCGGGGGACTCGATTCGAGGGCGGTCGCGTCGGCCCTGGTCGCGGAGCGAATACCCTTCCAGAGCGCCACATTCCTCGATCATTTCAGGACGGCGGAGGCCGACGTCAAAATCGCCGAAACGATCGCCGGGACCCTGGAGGTACCCTGGAGGCTCTTCCCTCTCGGCCCGACCTCCGGCGGAGACGTGCTGAGGCTGTTGAGAATGAAGAACGGGAGTAATTTCCTCGGCATGAGCTTCTCGATGAAACTCTTCGACATGATCAGGGACGCGTGGGGCGAGCGTATTACATTTTTCACGGGCGAGGGCGGGGGTCTGACGGTTCCCGACAACAGGCCGTATAAAAAGTTGGCCGGAACGCCCGAGCTGACCGGCCACGTGATATCCCGCAATTCGATCCTGACCCTCGCCCAGGTCGCGGAGATCACTGGGCTGTCCGAGGTCCGGATCAGGGATTCCATCGGGGACTACCTGGCCTCCTGCCCCGAGAACGGCATGTCGGACAAGTATCTTCACTTCATCATTTGCGGCAGGGATCTCAAGTGGACCGCGGAGGGAGAGGACCGTAACCGCTTCTTCTTCTGGACAGTCGCTCCCTTCAATTCGCCGAAGGTCATAGACTACGTGATGAATTGCCCCGACCGCATCAAATCGAGGTATCGCCTCTACCGGGAATTCCTTCTGCACATCTCGCCGCAAGCGGCTTCGATAAAAAACGCCAACTGGAACATGCCCGTATCGGGCAACAGGTACCTTCTGTACTTTCACGCGAGGGAACTCTACTACCGCCTGCCCGAAACTGCGAGGAAGCTGATCAGGAAGAGGACAAAACTATCGGCCGACCTCGTCGGGCCATACGACAGGAGATCGGCGATAATGGCCTGTTTCATGGAACAGTTCGAGGGTTGCGAAGCCGTGCCGGAATATCTTTCTCAGGAGGCGGTCGCCAGGATGATCCCGTCGCTCAACAAGTACGCCTTCGACCATCTCTTCACGGTTTCCTCGCTGATCGAGGATCTTACCTGCGGGGAAAGCTCGATCGAACGCTACTTCGACAGGGATATGATCTGATACCGGTCACCTCCGCTCCTTCTTCTTCAGCAGCGACTGGCGGAGTTTCCCTTCCAGTTCCACGGGAAGCGGTTTTCCATGGGGGCGCTGCGCCTGCGCTCCGCCGTCGGCGTCTCCAGGGGGAGACGGCTCGTAAGGTTCGATCTCCAGAAGATAGTGCAGCATCACGAGGGCCGCCTCCTTGTCCGGGATCATGCCCCTTCCGCCTGTATCGGGATCGAGCTGGGCGAACGGGGGTATGGGCGATCCGACGCAGGAGGGACAGCCGCGCCTGCAGCCGCACGTGGTGATCAGTTCATGGGCCGCGCTCATTATTTCCTCGATTATTTCGTACGCCTTGAGGGCGAATCCGAGACCTCCCGGGTACTTATCGTAGATGTAGAGGGCCGGGCTGCCCGTCGATCTCGAATTGACCGTGGTGCCGATATCGAGCGGGTCGCACATCACGAAAAGGGGCACGACCTCCCGGAGCACGTTCGACAGGCCCAGAAGCCCCTCGGCGGGGACCCTTCCCCACTTTCGCACGAGCGCCGGTATCTCGGGAGCGGGCACGATCCAGAGCCCGACGGTCTCGAGGACCTGCGGCGGAAGGTCGCATTTGCCGTACCCTATCGAATCCCGGCTTCCAAATTTGATCTTTCGGAACATGAAGGTCAGGTCGGTGACCGAGACGTCTCCGAAGGCGATCCTGCTGACCCGCCACTGGGCGTTCTTCTCCTCGCGGTCGACCTTCACCTGCGTCTCGGTGATCGACTGCGTGTAGTAATCGACGTTCGTCCTTTCGATGAACGCCATCTTCTTTTCGATGTCGAGATCGCGCACGAAGTATGTCTCCGCCTCGTGCAGGTAAATGGCCTGCGGATGGACCTGCTGAAATGCGCTCGCCTCGTCTATCGTCCCTATAACCCTGTTGCCGTCCGATTCGTCTATGATCGTATAGATGTTGGGCGAAATGTTCCTGAGGTTGACCGAGGCGCTCGGATATCCCTGCCCCCTCCAGTACCATCGGCCCTTGACGAAGTTGAGTTCCCGTTCCTCTTCGAGCAACCGGGCGATGGCTGGAGCGTACTCCCCCATATCCTCCACTTCCTTCGCGGCAAGGGGAAGTTCGAAGGCGGCGGAGCGCATCTGCCCCAGAAGAACATGCGGGTTCGACGGGTCGATTATCGCGTTCTCGGGTGACCTTCCGAAGAAATACCCGGGATGCCGCACCAGGTACTGGTCGAGCGGCATGTTGTAGGGAAGAAAGAACACGAGGGCGTCCTCCTCCCCCCTGCCGGCCCTGCCGGCCTGCTGCCACGTCGAGGCGATGCTTCCCGGATAGCCGACAATCACCGAGGCGTGAAGAGACCCCACGTCGATGCCCAGTTCGAGGGCGTTTGTGCTTATCACGGCCTTGAGTTCTCCTTCGAAGAGGCGCCTCTCGATCTCCCTTCTCTCCTCGGGGAGGTAACCGCCCCTGTATGGATGGACCAGATCGCTCATCGAGGCCCTGCGCTCGCCCAGTTTCTCGCGCGTGTAGCGGGTGATCACCTCGCTTACGACCCGCGCGCGGACGAAGGCTATGGTCTGGACGTCGTCCAGAACGAGCCTCGAGACTATATCCGCCGCCTCGATGTTCGCGCTTCTTCTTTCCATATCGGCGATATCGATCGTGGGCGGATTCCACATGAGAAAGTACTTCCTGCCGCGCGGCGATCCGTCTTTTGTGACCACAGTAACCTTTCGCCCGAGAAGCCTTTCGGCGTGTTCGCCGGGGTTGGCGATCGTGGCGGACGAAGCGGCGAAAACGGGATTCGACCCGTAGTGCTCGCATATCCTCGAAAGCCTGCCTATCACATTGGCAACGTGCGAGCCGAATATTCCCCGGTAGGTGTGAATCTCGTCGGTCACGACGAACTTCAGCCTCGTCAGAAAAGGCGCCCATTTCGAGTGATTTGGAAGAATGCCGGAATGGAGCATGTCGGGATTCGTAAGGAGAACCTGCGCCTCGTCGCGGAGCTTTCTTCTCAGCGGCGCCGGGGTGTCCCCGTCGTATGTACCAGCGCGAAAATCGATCCCTTCAGGACCCGCGTACCTGTTGATGACCCTCAGCTGGTCCTGCGCGAGGGCCTTGGTCGGAAAGAGGTAGAGCGCCCTCGATTCCGGATCCTCCAGGAGGCTTTCGAGAACGGGGATATTGTAGCACAGCGTCTTCCCGCTCGCGGTCGACGTCACTACGACCACGTTCCTGCCCTCGCGCAGCGCTTCCACCGCCTCGACCTGGTGTATATAGAGCCGGTTTATACCTGTACGTTCCAGGACGGCCTTCAATTGCCCCGGCAGGGGTTTTTTGAGTTTCCCAAACCGCGCCTGTCTCGCCGTTATCGTATGCCTGTGAGTCAGCTGGTCGCGGTAGAAATCTTCGGCCTGGATCTTTTTCAGGAATTTCGCGGTGTCCAATAA
>JBFYZH010000120.1:0-2693 GCA_041309605.1 Candidatus Krumholzibacteriota bacterium | reverse complement strand
GTCGTTTTCACTCTTGAGATCTATACCGTATTTCTCGAGTTTTTTATAAAGGTTGCTGCGTTGCATCCCAAGTTCCCTCGCCGTCTTCGAAACGTTCCCGCCATTCTCGTTCAGTTTCCTGACCAGGAACTCCTTTTCTGTGAAATCCTTGAAGTCCTGGTAGGTCCTGGCGTTGAATGGATCCTTTTCCCCTTTGTTCTCGCGGGAAAGTTCCACGACCGGCAGATCCTCACTGCCGATCGTGTCGCCTGGGACCAGTATGCATAGTCTTTCTATCATGTTTCTCAGTTCCCTGACATTACCCGGCCAGGAATATCCGGTCATGACTGCGAGAGCGCCCGGAGTAAGCTTCTTCAGGGTTATACCCAGATCCCCGCAGATACCTGCCATGAAGAATTCCGCCAGTATCGATATGTCGCTTCGCCTGTGCCTCAGCGGCGGGATCGCGATGGGAACCACGTTCAGCCTGTAGAAAAGATCCTCCCTGAAATTCCCCTTCCCCGCTTCCTCGAGAAGATTCTTGTTGGAAGCCGCCACGACCCTGACATCCACCTTCTTCGTATCAGTTCCGCCGACCCTTTCGAAGACCGATTCCTGCAGTACCCTCAGAACTTTTGCCTGCGCCGAAAGACTCATATCCCCGACTTCGTCCAGGAACAGCGTACCCCCGTCGGCAAGCTCGAACTTTCCTATCCTCTGGGAAACGGCTCCGGTGAAGGAACCCTTCTCGTGCCCGAAGAGCTCGCTTTCGATGAGCTCTTCCGGAATCGCCGCGCAGTTGACTTCTATAAACGCGTTCTCGTTTCTGCCGCTGAGTTCATAGACCTTCCTCGCGGCCAGTTCCTTCCCGGTGCCGTTCTCTCCGATAATCAGAACGCGCGCGTTGGTCGGCGCGACTCTTTTTATCGTCTCCATGATATCCAGAATCGACTTGTGCCGGCCGATGATCTCCGTGTTGCCGCTCATCTGTTTTCTGAGCCTGACGTTCTGGCGAGACAATTCCCCCTGCTTGATTCCGTTTCTCACCGTCAACAGAAGTCTCTCGAGATCGATCGGTTTTTCAATGAAATCGAACGCGCCGAGTTTTGTCGCTTCCACCGCGGTGGAAATGGTCCCGTGGCCCGAGATTATCACGACCGGCAGGTCGGGCTGGAGTTCCTTGATCCTCTGGATGACCTCGAGGCCGTCCATTCCCGGCATTTTGATGTCGAGGAGAACGATGTCCAGCCTCTCGCCATTTACGGTCCGCAGCGCCGCTTCTCCGTCGGCGGCGGTGAACGTCCTGTATTTCTCGTACGTAAGAAGTTTATCGAGAGAAGTGCGTATGCTTTCCTCGTCGTCCACGATCAAGACCTGTTTACTCATTTGCCAGGTATCCTTCCGGTATGACCCCGCCCGAGAGTATTATCCCCCATCTGAGGTCCCTGCTGACTATGTCGAACGTTTCGGTCCCGAGATGTTCCGCCAGAGACCTTACGAGCAAAAGACCGGGAAAGAGAAGCGTCAGCCTCTCCCGGGACAGCGGCAACCTTTTTTCGCGTCCCGAGGCGACCAGCAGGCTCAGCCTTCTTGCGATGATCTCAAGATCGCCGGTGGAAAGCCTGTCTCTATCCACAAGCCCCGGCCGCCGTCTCTGCATGAACCGCCACAGGAGCGAAAGGCTGACCGCGGTCCCTCCTGTAAAAAGAATTTTAGGGCTTTCCCGCCTTTCGGGCAAGCCAGAAAGCATGTTTTCGTATTTCTTCACGCCCTCCGCACCTTCTTCGAGTATCCTTCCGATCAGCCGGGAAACTGTCCTTTCAAGCCGCACGGGCCGGGTGAGGCCCCCGCAACGTGGTGATAGATTCCGGATCATTCGCCGCACCGTATGCGTGCCGAGATCGAATCCGCTGTGACCTTCCATGACTCCGTTTTTTCCCCAGGCTATCTCCGTGCTCGTACCGCCTGGATCTGCAAGCGTGAGAAGGCCGGATTCCGGGTAGAGCGAGGCGGCCCCCTTGAGACTCATCGCAGCTTCGCCCTCCTGTGAAAGGACTCTCAAGTCCGGTGAAACGCTTCGTCTGAGGACCGATATTATCGCGGCCGAATTTTCAGCGCTGCGCAGCGTATTGGTCGCCACGATCCAAGGTCTGTCGCAGCCATGCCTTGCAGCCTCCACGACCAGTTCGCCAAGCAGTGAGGACGCCCTGTCGATTGAATGAGGCGGGATAATTCCGCCATCGACCAGATAATCGCCCCAGCCGATATACCTCCGGTCATCGTGGCATGGGACCGGCACGCACGGGTCGCCGGATGGATCCGTCCCGACCACCAGAAGCCTGAAATAACTGCTGCCCAGATCTATGCATCCCGGCTGTTCTTTTTTTGTTTTGGATAACCCGTCCGCATTATTTATCATTTCACGCAAAAGGAGTCTCCGGTGGAAAAGATCAATATAAAGAACATGACGACCGCCGAATTGTCCCTGGCTCTTGAAGGCATGGGGGAAAAAAGTCACCGGAAAAGACAGATTCTGCAGTGGCTCTTTCAGAAGGGAGCAGCCAGCTTCTCCGGGATGTCAAACCTCTCCATCCCTCTGCGCAACAGGCTTGGCGAGATGTTCCATATATCCTCGCTCGACGTAACGGGCAGTGTAGCCTCGAACGAGGATAAGAGCCAGAAATTTCTGCTTTCCACCGATGACGGCCTCTCAA
>JBFYZH010000119.1:0-29597 GCA_041309605.1 Candidatus Krumholzibacteriota bacterium | reverse complement strand
ATCGGTCTCGGCGACCTTGAGGGCCATTTCCGCCTTGTCGAGCACCTGCTCCGACACGGCGCCTTCGATATAGAGAGCCTTCATTCTGCGGGCGTCCCTCAGGGCGTCTTCGTAAAGGACTCTCGAACGCTCGTAAGAATGCAGCATGGGATTGGCGGCGGCTTTCTCAAGACGAATCACGACATCGCCCGCGCGGACCCTGTCCCCCTCCCGCCTTAATACATCCATCACCTGGATCGAATTGGTCGATACGATGGAATACTGAACTATTCCCTCCACCGTTCCCGCGAGCGTCGTCCGGACCGTGATATCCCCCCTGGCGGCGGCGACCGCCTCCACCGGGATGCCCTCCTTCTCCTGAATCGAGGAGATGCTGTCCATCGTCTTCTGTCCGCTCAACGCGGCGAACCTCGCTCCAAAGGCGGCGATCGCCAGAATGACGGCTGCCCAGAGTATCAACCTTCCATGCCCCTTTTTCTTTTCGCCCGGATTATTCATTTTCATTCTCCCTTTCAGAGGAGGTAAAAGGTTTTCCGCCGTCATCCGATCCAACCGCCAGATCGAGCTGCGCCTTTGCGATATTGCAGGCGTAAAGCGCCTGCACGAGCTGGGCTCTCGCCGCGGTCATCGCCAGTTCCGCGTCCAGCCTTTCCACAGGCGTGGCCAGCCCGTTCGCGAGTCTAACCAGCGCCAGCCGGTGAGCCTCCTCGGCAAGGCCGACGGCTCTCTCTCTTCCTCCAAGGGCGGTTATGGCATCCTCCAGCAGCAGCCACGAGGCCCGCACCGCCATCTCTTTCTCGCGGTTTATCCTCTCGAGTTCTATCTCGGAACTTCTCAGGTCCGCCCTGGCCCTGTCGATCCTTGACCTTGCCTTCAACCCGTCGAATATCGGTATCTGGAATCCCAGCGTCACCGCCGCGGATCTCGCAAGGTTTCGGGTGCCGGGAATAAAATCCTCCGACCACTGCCCCTGGAGCAGGTAATTCGCCCCGAGTTGCAGGACCGGCAACCTCTCGGCCCGCTCGAACCTCAGATTCTGTCTCATCGCGTTAACCTGGTGTTCGAGCGCCCTTATCTGCGAATTTCCCGATCTCATCATGGCCAGGTGTTCCTCGATGCTCCCGGTCTGATGAACAGCCTTCAGCGAATCGGTCAGCGAGATTTGAGTGCCCGGCTGCAGTCCGCACCTGCGGCGAAGAACGATAAAGGCCTGTTCGACCCCGTTTCTCGCCTGGACAAGCCGGGGCTGACGGTTTTCATATTCGACTTCGGCCCTTAGAAGATCGAACCGGCTGACGGTCCCCTCGTTGAATCCGGCTCTCGTGATCCTGAGCACCTCTTCGGTCTCCCCGAGCGCCTTCTCCGATATGCGAAGATTCTCGTTTGCAAGAAGCACGTCGTAAAAGGATTGTATCACCTGGAACCGCACGAATTCGGCGGTGGCCGTCCGTTGATATTGCATAGCTTCGAGCATCTCTCCCGAGGCGCCTATGCCTGCCGAAAGCCTGCCGGCTGTCCATAGGTTGTAAGTGAGCTGGGCGTTCGCGGAAAAATCGTTGTCTTCTCCGAGCTCTATCTTCGTGACGCCGCCGAAGGCCTCCGCCATATCGGACGGAAGGAACATCACCGGTTTTCTTATGTTGCGCGCGTACTGGCCGTTTATCGCGATCGACGGCAGCCGGCCGGCCCTCGCTTCCCTCACTCCCGCCATCGCGCCTTTCACCGCTTCTCCCGCCTGCCGGAGCAACTCGTCGTTTTCAAGGCCGAGCCCTACCGCTTTTGCGAGGGAGAGCTCCATATTCTCCTCTTCCGCCCGGCCCGGTCCTCCCGCTAACAGGCCGACGCCCAGCGCCAGCGCGGCCAGGCCGAGACGTGATCTTGTGGTTCTCATCCATTCTCCTTCTGGTTCCCGTTCTCTTTCCTTTTTATCTCGAAGGGCCTCAAGAAAATCCTGTCTATAAGTTCGTCCACCTGCGGAAGATCGTCCCTTTTCGTGCCGACGAGGACCTCGAGAAGCCTGTGCGCCGCGCCCTCTATCATCGTCGCGTGGACAAATGGATCGATCTCGCCCGAGAGTTCGCCCTGTTCGATGGCCTCCCTGAGAAGCTGCGCGAAGATCTCGGAGTGCGCGTCATCGGCGCATCGTCCCACGTGGTAGCTTCCCTCGGGATTCATCTCGAAATAAAAACAGATGAATTCCTGGTAGCGTTGGAAATATTCCACGGCCGCCCTGCCCCGCGCGCGGATCTTCTGCAGGGGGGTCATTCCCGGCAGGATGGCCGCCGAGCAGGCATCCTCGATACCCCTGACTATTCTGCCCAGAACCTCCCTGTATATCGCTTCCTTTCCCTCGAAGTGCATGTATAGTTTCCCGACGGAAATTTCGGCAAGATCGGCGATCTGCTGCATGCTCGTACCCTCGTAGCCATGGCGGGCGAAAATCTCCACCGCCGCATCGAGGATCTCTTCCCGATGCCGCATCTTTTCCCGTTCCCGCCTCGGAGGACGGTCAGATTCATCTCTGCTATCATCCATCTCGTTTCCTCCTGAATAATAATTGTTCACAAAATGAATATTCGTTCATTTTGTGAACAATCTTTGTGAATATACGTTCATTTTGCACTTTCACAAGAGAAAAAAGAAACAATCTTATCTTTTTTCATATTCTTTGAAACATTCCCATTGACTATTACGAATATAACAGTAGTATTAGTTTAATAGCGCTGTTAAATGTGGATCACTAAAGAATCAATAGTAGGCGGGAAAGGAAAAGCTCCCGCAGCTAACAAGGCTCCGGGAAAACTCTCAATCGACGGGAAGGTGATCGATTTGAACGAAACGGAAGCAGTAAAAAAGAAGTTCCAGAGAGAACTCAAATCCGGAACGGTCTCGCTGGTACTGCTCAGCATCCTGAGCAGGGCGGACCGCCCGATGTACGGTTACCAGATAACGAAAAATATCGATTCCGGAGCGGGCGGCAGTCCGGATATCGGACAGGGGGCGCTTTACCCGGTCCTTCGTTCCCTGGAAAAAAGCGGCCTGCTGGCGAGCAGGGTCGAACCGTCCGTCTCGGGCCCTCCGCGCCGTTACTACAGTATTACGGAATCCGGCCGGGAAACGCTGGTCGACTGGACCGGCACATGGGAGGAAACGAGGAATTTTGTCGACGCGATACTGAAAGGAGACCACGATGTCTGAACTGATCAATGAATACCTCGGGCGATTGAAGGCGTCCCTTTCCGATGCCGACCCCGCGACGATACAGGACGCTCTCTGCGACGCGGAGGAACATCTCTGGACGGCCCTCGAACTCGCCCGTGAGGAAAAACCGGGGATATCCGATTCGGAAGCTATCGGCGCGGAGATCGAAAAATTCGGCTCCCCCGAGGAGGTCGCATCGGCTTACCGGCAGATCGAATCGAGAATCAGGCTCGTTCCCGGAACGCGCGGCGCGGCCGGAAAATCGGCTTCGAGCCGTTTCTTCGGCGTTTTTACCGATCCGGCCGCCTACGGGGCGATCTTCTACATGCTTTTCTCCATCATCACGGGGACATTCTACTTCACCTGGGCGGTCACCGGGCTGTCCCTGTCGGCGGGCCTGATCGTCCTGATAATCGGCCTTCCCTTCCTTGGAATCTTCCTTCTGTCGGTAAGGGGAATAGCTCATGTCGAGGGCAGGATCCTCGAAGCGCTGCTGGGCGTGAGGATGCCGAGGCGTCCCATCTTCGCCAGAAAGGGACTCTCGTGGAAGGATAGACTGATGTCCCTGATAAAGGATCCGATGACATGGAAAAGCATACTCTACATGGTGTCGATGATGCCGCTCGGCCTTATTTATTTCGACATTGTCATCATCAACTTCTCGCTGGCGATGTGGTGGATACTGCGGCCGGTGCTTGAATATATTTTCGATCTGCCGTTCGCGCAGATACACGACACCGTCTATTACACGCCGGGCTGGATCATGCCGCTCGTCGTGGTTTGGGGCGTATTCTGGCTTTTCGTCACGATGCACATGGCCAAGGGGCTCGGCAGGATGCACACCAGGATAGCGAGAAGCCTTCTCGTAAGGGATTGATACGGGGCGCCATGACCCGGTGCGGCGGGCCGGCAGGGACAGGGGGCGGCTGGAAGCTCCGCTTTTCAGCCTCCCCCTTTTTTCGAAAAGTGCCTGTAGAGAAGCTCTGTCGCGATATACGAGATTATGAAGACCGCCGCCGGGACGACGGTCCCGATAACGATTTTGTTCATCGCCTGTCCTCTCCCCTCTTCCCATGGTGTTTTTTCCACGAATGCCAGGCGAGCGCCAGCCCGGCGAACGACGTCACGTAAGCGAGCGACATTCCCAAAACCATCTTCAGTTCATTTCCCATTTTATCCTTCCTCTTTCGTAGAACGATCCAACGATCAATCCTCCCACCGGACCTTCTTCTCCAGCTCCTCGATATATCCCTTCTGCTTTTCCTCGAACCCCTTCGATATCGCGGACAGTTTCGGGTTGATTATATTTATCATGACGATCATCAGGACGATCCCCAGGCCGAAAATCACGAAGCCCCTGGCCATCAAAAGGGCGCTCATGGCCCCGCCGACGAGGATCATCATGTATATCAGGGGGGAAATGATGACCGTTATCGTATCCTCCTTCGTCCATTCTTCGGCCTGCCGCGGTGTCCAGTCCCTTTTCACGAACGACATCTATACCTCCTCGATCAATCCCTGTCTGACCGCTTCCCGCCTGACCGGTCCCCACCAGCCTATCGGTCTTGACATGACATAGAACCTGACCAGCTTGTTCATATCCTCGGGTTTCGTGAGAAACGTCACAGGTATGAATACCAGCGCCCCGAGAAGCATCAGAAGCCAGAACTGATGGTAATCCTTCAATTCCGGCAGCACTCCGAAAGCGGGCAGCACCCAGACCACCAGCCATGAAAAAACGAGATTCGATACCCACGCCGAAAGATATCCCCACCCGTTGAACCTCCACCAGATCACCTGAAGGATGCCCGGCAGCCAGATCCCGGCGGCCATTATCCAGAGCGCGAAGATAAGCCACTCGGTGATATTCTCCATTATCGAACCGAATATGAAAGACCCCAGGAGAAGAATGCCCGTGCCTATCCTCCCCACCCAGACGAGCTGTTCCTGGCGGGCCTTTGGATTCATATAATGATGGTAGAGGTCCCTCGTGATATAGACGGCCCCGAGATTCAAGTGCGTCGAGATCGTCGATATGTGTATCGCCACTATCGCTGCGAAGAAGAATCCGAGCATCCCGGATGGAAGGTTCTCGAAGCCCAGCCTGAACCAGGCCATCTCGTAATCCCTCACCTCGTGAAGATCGGGATACATGACGAAGAAGGCGAGTATCGCCGCCGCCCAGACGGCGTTCCTGAAGATCACTAGAGCCGACCCGGCCCAGATGCACCAGGACGCGTCCTTTACCGTCCTCGCCGATTGTATCCTCTGCGCCTCCGGGAACCAGTCTATCGCCGTTCCCATCCCGAGCCCCCCGAGTATGCCGATGAAGAGCATCGTGAGAAACCACGCCGCGGGGAAATCCCCGCCGAAGAAACCGGTGAAGTTGAAGGGATTCAGCTTCCCGGCCTGCCCCATCTCGTGGAGCCTCTCGACGACATGCCCCGCGCCGCCCGCCGAATGGATACCCCAGAAGGAGACTATCAGTATCATGATGAAGGCGATTATCCCCTGCTGGAAATCGGCCATCACGACGCCCCAGTACCCGGCGGCCAGCACGTATATCGCGCAGGCCGAGGAAAACACGATAAGCCCGATCCACAGCGGCCATCCGAACATGAACATGCAGACCTTGCCCATCGCGATGCCGACCCACCCGAGGACGAACATGTTGATGAACACCTGCCACCCGGCAACCCAGCCCCTGAGCAGCTCGCCCGACATCCCCCCGAACCTCAGCGACTGCCATTCGGCCTGGGTGTAGGCGAGCGACCTGCGGAATATCTTCGCCGACACGAAGGCGCTTATCGCGCACCACGCGGCGTAGAAGGTGTACCACAGCCCCGAAAGACCGAACCTGTACACGACGCCGGAAACCCACATCGGGGTGTCCGTCGCCGTGTGTGTCGCGTACACCGACGACGCGGGAAGCCACCACGGCAACCCCCTTCCGGCCAGGAAGAAGTCGGATTCCGACCTCTTGCCGAGGCGGTAAAATCTCACGCCGCTTCCAACCATCAGCACGACGAACGCGACGAGCCAGAACCAGTCAAGAAAGCTGAAAACAACCATCCATGCCTCCTCTTCAGGACCGCTCAAGGATCACTCGACGGTTATCTCGTCGACGAATATCCACGCCTTGCCGCCAGCGCCCGGATGCCATCCGGGGCATACGCCGGCTGATTTCGCGACCACTCTCACGAACCTCGCTTCGACATCGAGACCGCCCGCGATGAAATCCTTCATTACCGGGCCCTCTTTTTCATCGGGCACATCGTTGGACAGGAAGGACACCGGCTCGAACAGCGCGCCATCCATCGACACCGAATATTCCACCGATCGCGGCATGAAGATCCACGATCCCTGGTCCTGGAGAAATCCCGCCGCGATCGAACCGATCCTTCTCGCCGAGCCGAGGTCGACGACCGCCTCGAAATCGACCCCTTCGTAACCCTGCCAGGCGCCCGTGCGGAAATCCCCACGCCCCCTTATTCCATCCACCAGGGCGAGATCCCCCCCGCCGGAGTACATCGGGTCGTACGCCGAAAACAGTTTTATCCCGGCATCCCCCGGCACCTTCCGAAAGCCGCTTGTCATGGTAAAGCTGCGTTCCGCGCCATCCTTCGAAGCGAAGGCCTTTACGACCGCGTCCCTGGAAACGGTAAAAGGCCCGCCATAGATCTTAGATCCGAGATCCGGCTCGCTGCCGTCGAGCGTATAATGGATCCGTGCGTCCGCATCCAGGCAGGAAAGGGTCACATCCACCGATTTCGTGAAGGTCGCGGCCGAAGGACTGACGAACGGCGCGGGGCATACGATGCGGCGTTCGATCGAGGACGGAGGAATATCGCCCTCCCCGGCTCCCCGTGCCTCGGCCGGCCGCGGCCCCATTCTGAACGCCATTTCCCCGCCGGCGACGATATCGGCGTGGGAAATCCAGGACCTGGTCCAGTCCTTCCCGTTCAATACGGCGCTTTGAATGTAGATATTACTTTCCGATACGCCCTCGGCTCTGATCGTAAATCTCCTGCCGCCCCCGGCGTCTATCTCGGCTTTTTCGAAAAGGGGCGTGCCGATGGCGTAGGCCTGCTGTCCCGGCGTGACGGGATAAAAGCCCAGGGCGCTGAGAACATACCACGCGGACATCTGGCCGCAGTCCTCGTTTCCGCAGAGACCTTCCGGTCCCGGCGAATACATCGTATCCATGATCTCCCTTACCCTCTTCTGTGTCTTCCACGGCCTGCCCGCGTAATCGTACAGATACGCCATGTGCTGGCTGGGCTCGTTGCCGTGCGCGTACTGTCCTATCAGGCCGGAAACGTCGGGTTGTTCAAGCCCCTTCATGGCGCCGCCGCGGGTGAAGAGTTCGTCCAGCCTGCCGTCGAACCCGTCCGCCCCTCCGTGAAGTCTTATCAGTCCCGCGATATCCTGGGGCGCGTATAAGCCGTAGTGCCACGCGTTCGCCTCGGTGTAGTGAAAATTGATCTCGTCGGGGTCGAAGGACTCGATCCACCCTCCATTCACCCTCGCTCTCATGAACCTGGTCGATGGGTCGAAGACGTTCTTATAGTTCTGTGAGCGCCGCATGTAATAGTCGTGGTCGCCGCCGCGGCCCATGGCGCCCGCCATCTGCGCGATGCACCAGTCGTCGAACGCGTACTCGAGCGTCCGGGACACCGACTGGCCCTCCCTCTCGGACGGGATGAATCCGTTTTCCCTGTAATATTTCAACCCGAGATGGTCGCGCGTCGCGCTGTGCTTCATCGCCTCGAGCGCTCTGGCCTCGTCATACCCCCTGATCCCCTTTACGTACGCGTCGGCGATCACGGGAACCGCGTGATACCCTATCATGCAACCGGTTTCGTTGGCCGCCAGTTCCCATACGGGCAGAAGACCGCCCTGTTCGTACTGCCTGATAAATGTCTCTATGAAATCGACAGTCCTGCGCCTCTCTATGATCGTAAACAGCGGGTGTGCGGCTCGGTAGGTGTCCCACAGCGAAAAAACGGTATAGTATTCGAATCCGTCCGCCGTATGTATACGCAAATCCCTCCCCCTGTATTTTCCGTCCACGTCCATGTAGAGGTTGGGGGCAAGAAGCGAATGATAGAGAGCCGAATAGAACGTCGTTTTCTGTCGCAGTGTTCCCCCGGTGACCGCTATCCTGCCGAGGGCCTCGTTCCAGACACCGCGAGCATTCTTCCTGCAAAGGTCGAAATCCCATCCGGGGATCTCGGCGTCCAGGTTCTTCCTCGCCCCCCCGACGCTTACCGCCGAAAGACCGATCTTGACCATCAGCGGTCCCTTCCCTTCGGCGTCGAAGGAAAAATACTGCTTAACGTTCTTTCCACCCCGGTATTCGAGAAGGCCGTCGCGGCGATCGTCATCCACCGCGATGCCGCACGATCGCCAGGGCCTGGAGAACCTGGCGACAAAATATATGTGCTGGTCCCGGGCCCAGGCTTCCGAACGGCGGAATCCCTCCACTTCCGCCGCGCCCGATACCGAGATGCCCGAATCGATCACCTTGTCCCTGTGCGAGAGATCGATCAAAAAATTCGCGTCGCCCGTATCAGGAAAGGTATACCTGTGGAAGCCGCACCTTGCCGTCACAGTCAATTCGGCCCTGATGCCGTAATCATCCAGCGTGACGGCATAGTATCCCGGTTCGGCCTCCTCCGTCTCGTGCCTGAAGACCGACCTGTAACCGGGCGTTCCGTCGGCGCCGTTGTTCAATCTCAGGGTCCCAGTCGAGGGCATGAAAAGGACATCGCCATAATCCGAGCATCCCGTGCCGCTGAGGTGCGTGTGGCTGAAACCGTATACGAGACTGTCCGAATAGTGATAACCGGAACACCCGTCCCAGCCGGAGAGGCGCGTATCGGGACCCGGTTGTATCATCCCGAACGGCAGGGAGGCGCCGGGATATGTATGCCCGTGAGCTCCCGTACCCGTAAAAGGATCCACCAGCCCGGCATAATCGGCATCGACCGCCGCCGGCGTCCCGCATGGATCGGGCGCGGCGGCAAGCAGAGCGATAACCGCGACGATCGAGAATCCGTATCTTTTCGCCATGAATTTCCTTCGCCGGACACGCATCATTTGCGGGACGCCCGAACGATCGTGGGATCACATTTACACGGGCGGATTATCGTTCAAAATCGAGTGACAAGTCCAGCGATATCGTTCGATTCGATGTTATCCGGTGAAATCGGGATAAAGAAAAAAAGAAAAAAAAGAGGGAGGTGACGGTTGTTGTCTCGGAAGGATTTTCACCCTAAATATCCCGCAGGCTAATAGAGCGTGGCCACTCAATATCGCCAAGGATATCACCAACCGTCACCTTGGATCTGGTTTCGTCTTCCCATGGCCAACCTCCGACTTAAGGTGTGGTATCGGTCGGAGTGGGAAGCGACCCAGCGGGCTTCTTCAGCCCATTTTTCAAACCCGCTGTCTAAAATCAGAAGGACGGGTTTCCCATGACCGGGATCGCCCGAAGCCCTCCCTGTTTTCATACAGTCGAAGGGAGTTTATCACATAAATTGCCGAACGCAAAGAAAAAAATGCATCCTTTTGAAAAAATATGTCGATCCGGGCCGTCCCTAAAACGGTTTTTCAGGGTAAATGCAAAAGGCCTTCACGATTTCCCGCCGGCTCGTCACCGCGCCCCCTTTTCCGCCTCCTTCTCCAGCAGATCGGACGGTTTCTTCATAATCTGTTCCCCCCGCCATTTGGGCAGCAGAAAAGGGTATTCGTTCTGCGAAGAAACAGCCGGGTACTTTTCCCCCTCCATCTCATATATCGACAGGGTTATGGTCTGCGCCGCGCGGATCATGAGCGTGTATACCGGCACCCCCATATCAGCCTTCGATCTGCCGTCCAGATAGCTTTCACACTTGAGATTCGAAAGAGAATTGAGTATCTGATCGACGGCCCTGGAATCGGCGTTCCTCGAATCGGAGGTCATCCAGACGGCGACCGGAGGCGCATCGTACGCATCGGGGGGAACCGGCAGGGAATCATTTTCGCCCGCCGCTTCCGTAACCGGCGACGATCTCGCCAGATCGAGGGATCCGTCGCCGCTCATGATATTCATTCCGACGACTTCCTGGAGGTTGAACGACATCGCCGTCTTGTCCCTGAGCCTGGAGGCGTCCGTTTCGAAGGTATTCCTGAGGTTTCCTCCGGCCTGGTATACACCGGCCACACCTTCAAGGCGCACGAACGTGTGCATGTGTGTAGGAGCCGTCTTTCCGATATCGACGGCAAGCGAGACTTCGGGCCCCGAATACACTTCGAGCTTTATCCTTTTTTCGCCATCGAGGTCGTATATGGCGTAGTTCTCCGACTCCGCCACCAGGGCGCCGACGGAGAATCCGGCAAGCGCGTCGAGCATCCTGTCGACCGCTCCCTTTTCCGCCCTGAACCCTTCCGGTTTGATCTTCCATTCGTCGCCGAAACGTTCCAGAACGACGGAGCCTCCGCCGCGCGAGAAGACGATCTTCGTGATCGTTTCCCTTTCCAGCGCGGGGAGTTCCGGGAGGCTGTAGTGCGTCCTGTCACCCGTCTTCAGCGCCAGGTACAGCGACAGCGCGACGATGACGGCGGCAAGAACGATGAATTCCTTCTTTATCCTCATGATCGTCTCCTCCGGAAAGTCACTTTCTGAACATCAACTCCACTGCGCGTTTTCTCGATTTTCTCCTCAGGTAGACGGCCGCGCCGAACAATGCGACGAGAACCGGCAATCCGGCGATGTTGAAACTCTTGGCGAAGGTCTTGACCGCTCCGGAGGTCTCCCGCAACGGATTGTACCGCTGCATCTTGCTTCTCATCACCGCGTATTCGTCGCGACCGTTCAGATGATCCAGAAGATTCATCATGAACGTGGCGTTCGTGGATTCGCCCCCCTCGTCGAGAACGTTGTTTTTAAGAAGCTCCGCCGTACCCACGACGACAAGTTTCCCGGGCCGTCCCTTCTCCAATATCTCACGTTCCCCCTCTATCCCTTCGGGAGAGACGCCCGCGCCCTCAGTTTCTCCGGCGCGTCCCGCCGACAGGGAATCGGCTTCCTGCGACGAGGGCTTTTCGGGGACCTGTTTGCCGGCGAAATAACTCGGGAATTCGCCGCTTACGATCGCCGCCAGGGACCTGCTCTTCATCTCGCCGGGGTCGTCCGGAGGCCTCATGTACATCGGGTTCAGGTTTATCCGTCCCGTCATCTCCCACGACCTGTCGGACGAGGAGAAAAGGTATTCGCCGGCAAGACCCGCCCCGGCGAGGCGATCCTCCTTCAGAACCACAGGAGAGGTCATTATCGAGATCAGGACCTTTATATTCTTCATGAAGGCAAGGCCGCCGTTTATCTTCTCCTCCTTGATCACCGGGGCGAAGAATATCGACTGTTTGCCGCCGCCATAGGCCTGCGGCAACTTCTGTTCGAAACAGTTTTCGTCCAGGACATACGACTTGGGCACCTCGATTCCGTAATGGGCGAGCAGTTTTTCCAGGCCGGTATTTATAGGCATGTAGACGGGTCCCTGGTTATAGTTCATCTGCTGGCCCCGCGAGACGTCGATCTCCTCGAAAGGATCGAGAAAAAGAGCGACCGATTTGCCCTTCATGAGAAACTGGTCGATCTGGAAGAGATCATAATCGGCGAACTCCTCCCTGGGACCGGCGATGATGAGGCAGTCTATCCCGTCGGGTATTCCCTCTTCCATGGTCACGTTGCTCAGCGAATATTCCTCCGAAATGAGGCTGTTGAGATTGGAGAGGCTTTCCTGCTGCCCGGCGGCCTGCGGCATCTCATCGACCGGAAGGGTCCCGTGACCCGAGAGATACCCTATCTTCTTGTTTATATCCAGCACGTCGTCTACGACCTCGGACAGCCTTTCCCCCATCGTGTTCATATCGGCGAGCTGATACTGCGTTCCGAAAAGAGGCACACGTATTACGTCGATAAGCGGGATGGCCGCATGCCTGCCGCCGCTCTCGACCACGATCCCCGCCGATCCGGCTTTTTCGGCGGCGTACTGCCCGGCCCCGGTCCCCGACGGCCACCTGAGGGTGAGAACGCCGTACGAGGATACCTGTCCTTCGAGGGATCCGTCCGCGGAAGGATCGAGCGACGAGAATGACAGCTTGCCGTAATACTTGTCGTTGAGCGACTGGACGATCCTTTCGACCTGGCCGGGTATCTGCGTCAAGTCGCCCAGCCGGAGCCTTGGAGCTATCTCCCCCAGCGACGACGACAGGAACAGTTTTATAACGACAGGATTTTGCAGGTTGAAAAGGACGCTTATCTTGCTGTTCATCCTTTCTATCTTCGAGGTGATCGTGTATTCGAGCCCCTCCGTCGTCGTTATGGACGGGATCTTGTCCACGACGTCTCCGTGGATCATTACCATTCCCATATAGGCTTTCTTGAAAGCGACCTCGTCCTGCTCGATATTCTGCACCTGCACCGGGTAGATACCGAAGCTTCTCGCAAGTTCCTGGTTCTTTTTGGCCTTCTCGCCGATATCCCCCTCCTCCGCGCTCACATCGTAAAACCTGTAGTTGAAATACCTGTTGGAATTAGCGGAGTACTCCTCGAGGAGATCGTGCAGGTACCGCTCCGTATTGTTATGAGGCGCCGGAAGGTCCTTGGTAAAAAAGACGTTGATGGTGAGCGGTTCGGAAAGGGTGGATACCGCCTTCTCGCTCGCCTCCGATAGGGAGTACAGCCTGTTCGAGGTGAGATCGAATCTGAAAAACAGCGAAATCCCCGCGATATTGACCAGCACCACCGCCGACAGGTAGAGAAGGAACTTGTAATATTTGCCGAATTTTCTTCCCTTTATCATCATGTCCTCCCTACTTTTTCCCTTCGACAACCAGATGCGCTCCGTAGAGAGCGATGAACATCAGGCTGACGAAATAAAGGATATCCCTTGAATCGAGTATTCCCCTGGCTATGTTCTGGAAATGGTGATCCGCCCCCATGTACTCGAACAATCCGAGCAACGATCCGGGAAGGAAGAAAAGGAGCTTGTCTATCAGCGTGAGAGCGACACAGATTACCATGCCGACGATGAAGGCGATTATCTGGTTCTTCGTAAGCGACGACGAAAAGATCCCGATGGCGCTGAACGTCCCTCCGAGGAAAACCGACCCCATGTATCCGCCGACGACCGGCCCCCAGTCAAGATCGCCCAGCGACGCCGTCGTTATGGCGTAACTCAGTGTGGGCGCCATCATGATCGAGACGAAGGCCACGGCCGCGAGAAATTTTCCCGCTATGATGTCGCGCAGGGTCACCGGCAGCGTCACCAGGATCTCGTACGAGCCGACGTTGAATTCCTCGGAGAAGAGGCGCATCGTCACCGTCGGGACTATAAAGGCCAGTATTATCGGCAGCAGCGAGAAGAAGTCCCTGAGTTGCGCCTGGTTGTAGAGAAAGAAGGTCGAAAAGAAAAACCAGCCTGAGAGAACGAGGAAGATAGCGATCACCACGTACGCGATCGGAGATATGAAGTAGACCTTGAACTCTCTTTTGAAAATACAGGCGATATTACCGGTACCCATCATCAGTTCTCCTTTGTCAGTTCCCTGAAGATCTTCTCCAGGCTCTTCGATTCCTGCCTGAACTCCAGCAGCACCCAGTCCGTCTCCCTGATCTTCCGATAAACTCTGTCCCTGATATCTTCGGGCGTGTCGCACGTCAGTCTCAACGACAACTCGGCTCCGGCCGGGCCTTCGACGAGCACCTCGCTCACGCCATCGACCGGCGAAAGAATCTCCCTGGCCCTCTTCTCGTCGGCCCCCCGCAGCTTCATCGAAAGGGAGTACTCGGACTCGGAACTTTTCTTGATTTCGTCGGTGCTGCCGTCGGCGACGATCTTCCCGCGGTTGATTATGACGACCCTGTCGCATGTCGCCTCGACCTCGCTGAGGATATGAGTCGAAAGAATGACCGTTTTTTCCCTGCCGATCTTCCTAATTATGTCGCGGATCTCGACGATCTGGTTTGGGTCGAGCCCGGAGGTCGGTTCGTCGAGTACGAGGATCTCCGGATCGCTCATCATCGCGTGGGCGAGTCCGACCCTCTGCTTGTACCCTTTGGAAAGTTCGTGGATGGAACGGTGCATGACCTCCCTGAGTCCGCATATATCGGAAAGCTCCTTTATCCTGGCGATCATTTCGTCCGGACCGAGCTCCCGGATCTCGGCTACGTAGGACAGGTAGTCGAAAACCAGCATATCCTGGTAGAGCGGCGCCGATTCCGGCAGGTACCCGATCATCTTTTTGATCGCGAGCATGTCATCCCCGATCGACAATCCCTTGGCGATGACCGTGCCGGTCGTGGGCGAAAGGTACCCCGTGAGTATCCTCATCGCCGTCGTCTTGCCCGCGCCGTTCGGACCGAGAAGGCCGAGAATCTTCCCCTTTTCGATTGTCAGGCTGACATGATCGAGGGCGCATAGATCACCATAATATTTTGTCAGATCTTTGATCTCGATCATCAACGACTCCTTTCATATGTGCATTGTATTGATCGGTCCGATGGAGGAAAAAAACGGCCATTCCCTCCCGGACGGCCGCCGGCCGTGCGGCGGCTGACCATGCTCACTGATTAGTTCATTTATACTCCGGAACATTATATAGATTCCTTTTCCCGGTCAAATAAATTCTGAAATATCCACCGGGAACCTTGGTAAGCTTCTTTTGGCGCCTGAATTTTTCGGCGCGCAACGGCTTATATTTTATCGACTTCACCGCTCCGCCATGGTATAAACGGAAAGTCCCCTCCGAGATATCGATCAAGCCGGACGGGCAGGCGTTCGATAATCGGTCAAAGGAGAATCGATGGCGGATAAGAAGGCCCTTTTCGACAAGATCAAAACGGACGTCGAAACAATACTTGCAGGTCCCGGCGATACGTTGACCAGGCTTCAGGCGGTCTGCGACCTTCTCTGTGACCGCATCGATTATTACGACTGGGTCGGTTTCTACCTGGTCGGCCGGAAAAAGGGGTTCCTGGAACTGGGTCCCTTCCACGGCAGTCCCACGGATCACGTGTGCATCCCCTTCGGCAAGGGAGTCTGCGGTCAGGCTGCGGCAAAAAAAAGAACGATCATCATTCAGGACGTTGCCAGGGAGACGAATTATCTTGCCTGCTCCCCCAGCGTCAAGGCCGAGATCGTAATACCGGTATTCAAATCGGGAGAGGTGACGGGCGAACTGGATATAGATTCACACCAAATCTCCCCCTTTACATGGGAGGACCGGGAACTGCTCGAAACGATCTGCATCTCCCTGGAAAAGATTATGTGACGGGATCCCCGTAAATGCGCGACGCGGATATTACCTGTCGGCCCACTTGTACGCGGCGAGAAACCCGAGCCTCGCTATATCCGCCATTATCTCCGGATTGATCCTGTAGATCGTGTCCCCCGTCTCGTGATAATGCAGATGGGGACCGTTCGAAAAGAAGGCCACGCACGCGGCTCCCTTGAGGTAAAAGGGCGCGAAATCGGACGACCTCACGCCGATGTGATCTATCCGCCAGGTCCTTCTGAGTGTCCCGATATTCATATCGGCGTCCTTCAGCACTTCGAGAAGCGCGGGAGGATCGCTCGTGTAACCGCAATTCGTGCCTTCCCCCTCGCCCGTCATGTCGAAGTTGAACATCGCGTCGACACGATCGAATCCGCCGGGGACGTTGCCGGCGAAATAACGTGAACCCTCCAGGCCCTTTTCTTCCCCTCCGAAAAGGACGAACATGACCGATCGTTTCGGCGGCCTCTTCAGAATCGAAAAGGCCTCGGCGATCTCCATCACGGTCGCGCTCCCGCTCGCGTTGTCGTTGGCACCGGCGAAAAGCATCCCCATGTGCAGCCCGCAATGGTCGAAATGGCCGCCGACAACGATGCACTCGTCCCTGGAATCCGGAGACGATCCTTCGATATAACCGGCGATATTCCAGCCGGTGCCTTTCGGGAAATGCCTTGAAGCCACGTCGTACGATATCGTCGCATCCAGTTCGAACGATATGGGGCATTTCGATCCGGACAGATCCTCCCTGAGATCCGTGCAGGTCGACTGCCTTTCGGCGAGAAAAAGGTCGGCGGCCTTCTCGCTGATTATGGCGGGCGTGAAACCTTCCAGCCAGTCGCCGTTCGGATTGGCGATCGGCTCGGGATATATGTACAAAAGACCGACGGCCCCTTTTGCTCTTGCCGTTTCCATCCTTTTCCTGTGCTCGTCGTACGGTTCGAATTCGTACCCTTCCCTTTCCGGGGTCCCCCGGAAACATACGACGAACCGACCTTCGACATCGATTCCCGCATAATCGTCCCAGCCGAGATCGGGAGCGGATATCCCCCATCCGGCGAATACGAGACCCGCTTCGTGCCTGCCGCTGTCGGTGTAGAGTTGCGGGATGAAATCCATCCCGGCGGCGAGAACCGTATCCCTGCATGACCGTGTCCCGTCAGCTCCCGTCCGGGCGAGATGAAGGATCATTTCCGCCCTGTCCACCACCGTATATGGCGAAGGATAGGCCTGCAGATACCCTCCGTTTTCGCATACGGGCCTGAGCCCCCATTCCCTGAACTTCGAGGCCGCCCATTGGGCGGCGGCCGTATACCCCTCGTGTCCCGTGAGACGCCCCGCGAATTCGTCCGATGCGATCTTCCTGCAGCAGGCGTAAACGTCAACCGGGTCGATCGACCGGTACGCTTCGGCGATTTCATCCTCCGAAGCGGCCGGAAGAGCCGCGGGAAAAATGGCGGTCAATAACAGTATCGACAGCAGATATCGGGCCATGTCGGTCTTCCTTTCCGGTAACCATAGCGCTCGCGCGGCCTCGCCTTACGGCGGAGCTGAAATCTGAAAATCCGGCCGCGAAACGGATCCCGCCGCACGATACCAGACTTCGAGGACCCGATCCAGAACATTCCGGACGGGCGGCCTCGACAGGCAGGTTTGGGGGGGCTTGCCGCCCTACCTGAAAAGTTTCAGATACTCCCCGTACCCTTCCTTCTCGAGATCCTCCCTCGGTATGAATCTCAGCGCCGCCGAATTGATGCAATATCTCAGGCCCGCGGGCCGCGGGCCGTCGGTGAAAAGATGCCCGAGATGCGAATCGCCGCCGCGGCTTTTCACCTCAGTACGCGTCATTCCATGACTGGTGTCGGCGTTTTCCACGATATTCTCCGTTTCAAGGGGCCTCGTGAAACTGGGCCATCCGGAACCGGAGTCGAACTTGTCGAGCGAACTGAACAGCGGTTCGCCGGTCACCACGTCGACATAGATCCCCTCCCGCTTGTTGTTCCAGAATTCGTTTCGAAAGGGAGGTTCCGTTCCGCATTCCTGCGTCACCATGTACTGCAGCGGAGTCAGCTTTCTTTCGAGCGCCGCCGGGCCGGGCTTCTTAAAATCCCTTCCGGTGCCCCGGGATTCGACGGTTCCGCCGCCGCAGGCGCCACCCGCGGGGTCTGAGGCGGTGTCGAACTCCCTGCCCTTCCATTTATTTTCGAGGAACGAGTCCCTTCCGGATCCGGAACGGTACATTTCGTACCGGACGGGACAGGTCCGGTTGTACCCCTGATGATAGCCTTCCGCTTCGTAAAAAATTTCAAAAGCCCTTATCGGTGTGACGATAGGGCGTTCGAAGACGCCGGAAGCGCCGAGGGCTTTCTTCGATTCCCCGGCGAGCCGTCTCTGCTCCCCGTCATGATAGAATATTGCGCTGCCGTACTGCGGCCCCCTGTCGACGAACTGCCCGCCTTCGTCGGTCGGATCGACATGTGTCCAGAATATATCGAGAAGTTCGCCGTAGCTCACCCTTGACGGATCGAAGAATACCTGCACCGCCTCGAGGTGCCCCGTCACGCCCGAGCAGACCTCGTCGTACGTCGGATTTTTCGCATGACCTCCCGTATAGCCCGATACGACCCTGATCACGCCGGGGACCTTTTCGAAATCGGCCTGCGTGCACCAGAAACATCCTCCGGCGAATGTCGCCGTTTCCATGCGGCCCGAATATTCCCGCTCTTCCATCTCCTTCTCCTGTCCCGCCGATAAGAAGGCGAAAAAAACCGCCGTGACCGTCGACAATACCATGATGAACGCCGCCAGTTTCATATATATTCACATCCTGTCTTTCCCGTCGCCGTATCTTTGTCTAGAAACAGCGGAAAAAATACCGGGCGGAGAACCGGACGCCGGTAGCGATGAAAAGGACGCCCGTGACGATTCGCACCCGCTTTTCGAACAGCTCACGCGCCGAAACAACCTTACCACGTAATGCGCCCCCGTCGCTATCAGGATCGCCAAGACAATCGCGAAGACGACAACGGGAAGCGCCGTTCCGATCCCGTAGAGGGCTGGCAGAAGCGGGCCCGAGCCCGAACCTGCCGCGAGTGGCCGGGCGGCCGGAGTCGCGGAAGATCGCGCCTGTTGCCGCGGCGTGTACGCCCTTTCGCGGGCGGTCTATCTGCTTGACACTTTTCATCAATTGTTGCAGATTAGTCGGGTCTTGATTTCCGGGAGGACAATTTGGATTTTCGCACCCTGTTCGAGCCGAAGACCATGGCCGTCATTGGCGTCTCGCAAAGCAACGAGCGCCACGCCGCCAATGTCATATACAACAAGAACCTTTTCCGCTACCCGGTGAAGGTGTACGCCGTCAATCCCAAGGGCGGCGAGTATTACAGGGAAAAAATCTACAAGAATATGAAAGAAATCCCCGAGAGGATCGACCTCGCCGTCATAGCGGTCCGGGCCGATAATGTCCCGTCGGTGCTTGAGGAATGCATAGAATGCTGGGTCGGCGGCGCCGCCATCATCTCCGGCGGTTTCGCCGAGACGGGGCGAACGGATCTCAAGGATAAACTGATCGCCCTCGCCGCCCAGGCCGACTTTCCCATAATCGGACCGAACTGCCTGGGAATATATTCCCCGGGCTTCGTCGATTCGTTCTTTCTCCCCAGCGAGCGGATGGTCAGGCCCGAACCGGGCAATATAGCCATCGTAAGCCAGAGCGGCGGGATCCTCGTCGACCAGATGGTAAAATTCGCCGGCCAGGGCATAGGCCTCTCGAGGGCGATAGGCCTCGGCAACAAGGCGGTCATAAGCGAAATCGACCTGCTGAAATTCTTCGCCCGCGACGACATGACGGAAGTTATCGCCTTCTATATCGAAGGCTTCGGCCCCGGCCAGGGCCGGGAATTCGTGACCGCGGCCAGCCGGTCACCGAAGCCGGTCATCGTGATGAAGGCTGGGAAAAGCGAAGCGGGAAGAAGAGCCGTATCCAGCCATACGGCGTCGATAGCGGGCGATTACAAGGTCTTTTCATCGGTCATGAGGCAGTTCGGCGTCGTGGAGGCTCTCGACGAATACGAGATGGTCTCTTTCTGCGAATCCCTCAGTTGTTATCCCAGATCGATAAAAGGCCGCGTCGGAATAGTAACGGCGAGCGGCGGCCATGGAGCGGTCGCTGTGGACAAATGCATTGAATCCGAGCTGGAGGTGCCGGTCCTGCCGCCGGACGTTCAGCAGATGATAAGAATGAAACTCTCCCCAAAAATCCGGCCGCTGGTATCGGTCGCCAACCCCATCGATCTTACCGGCAGTTCGCACGACGACGACTTCGTAACGGCGGCAAGCGAGCTGAGCAGGCTCGACAATATAGACTGCATCCTCGTGCTTCTTCTTCCCTATCTTCCCGAGGTGACCTCCGACGTGGGGGCGCGCCTGAGCCAGCTGTACAAGGAAACGGGAAAACCTGTCGTCGCGTATGTCCCGCACGTGGAGAAATACATGATGATAATCGAGGGCTTCCAGCTCAACAACGTTCCCGTCGCCCACTCGATAGACGGCGCGATCCTCATGGTCGAGGCGATGAAAAGGTGCAATCCATGCTGAACCCCGAGATCGTAAAAATACTCGACCGGTCGGCTTCCGACGGATGGGTTCTCGAGCCGGACGCGAAAAAGATCTTCAAGCTGGCCGGATTGGACGTGTCGGAATTCGCAGTCGCCAGGAGCGCGCCCGAGGCGACACTCTTCGCCGGCGCCATCGGTTATCCGGTCGCCGCCAAGGTCGTTTCGCCGGATATACTCCACAAGTCGGACGTGGGAGGGGTGGCTCTCGGGCTGAAAAGCCCCGAGGAACTCGAGAATGCCTACCAACGCTTCAGCGCGCTGGAAGGTTTTGCCGGCATCGTGGTGGAAAAGATGCTCTCCGGCGTTGAACTCATCATAGGCGCCAAGAACGACGAACAGTTCGGGCCCGTGATTCTCCTCGGCATGGGCGGAATCGGCGTGGATATCTACAGGGATACGGCGATCAGAATGGCGCCCCTGACGGAGCAGGATGTGAAATCGATGGTATCTTCGCTGGTCGCCCGCAGGGTTATCGAGGGATTCCGCGGAAGCGAGCCGGTGGACATGCGGCGCCTGACGTCCACGCTCATCGATTTTTCGCGCCTTGTAATGGAACTCGAATCGCGTGTGGAATCGATCGATCTCAACCCGGTCATGTGCAGCGGTTCGAATTGCTGGATAGCCGACGCGAGGATCATCCTCAGAGCCAGCGTTTCCTCCTGAAATAAACCACCATGCCGGTCATGACGAGGACGATCACCCCCCAGACCGCCGGGTATGCCCACCTGACCCTGAGTTCGGGCATGAATTCGAAATTCATCCCATAGGCCCCCACTATGAAAGTAACCGGTATGAAAATCGTCGATATTATCGTCAGCACCTTCATCACGTCGTTCATCCTGTTGCTGATGCTCGAAATGTAAATATCCACGATGCCCGCTATCATGTCGCGGAGGGATTCCACCGAATCGATAACGCGAATCGTGTGGTCGTAGACATCCCTCAGATAAACCTTTGTATTCGCGTTCACCAGATTCGACTCGACACGTTCGAGCCCGCTTATCACCTCCCTGAGCGGCCACACCGATTTTCGAAGAAAGAGCACGTCGCGCTTCGTCGACTGTATCTCGCGGAGGATTTGCGGAGAGGGATTGTTAAGAACGATGTCGTCCATGATCTCCACGCGATCGCCCGTTTTTTCTATGATTGTGAAATAGTTGTCCACTATCACGTCGATAAGCGAATACGCGAGGAAATCGGCTCCGCACCTGACGATGCGCCCCTTTTTCCCGCGTATCCTTTCGCGAACCGGATCGAACACGTCGCCGGGTATTTCCTGGAAGGAAATAACGTAGTTGGATCCCACCAGAAGGCTGACCTGTTCCGATACGATCAGGTTCCTGGAGGTATCGTACGAAAGCATATTGAGAACGATGTAGATGAAATCGTCGAATTCCTCCATCTTCGGTCGTTGATGCGCGCTCACTATGTCTTCAAGAATCAGCGGATGTATCCCGAACCTTTCGCCCAGTTTTTCGACTAATTCCATATCGTACAGCCCGTCTATATTTATCCACGTCACCGTCGGCTCGTCCCTGAATGGAAAACAGTCTTCTATCCTTTCGATGACCTTCTCGGTGAATGTCTCCTCGCTGTAGTCGATGAGGGTCACCACGACCCCGTCGTCCCTTTTCTCGCCTCCGTAATAAAGAGTCCCCGGCGGCAGGCCCGCAGTTTTTTTGCCTGTTCTGTAAAATCCGGACACGACTCCACCCCCTTGAAGGAGCGATACAAGGCGCGATGCCGCGTTCCGGCCGCGCCTTCCGGCACGTTATCCGAATCGCCGGCCATTTTCCAGCACAAACCGGACGCGGGCGCCGGCCGGGTCAATATTCCGGGGGAAGATCCTTGATCTGGGCGAAGGTGAAAACGGGGCCATCCTTGCAGACGAAAACCGGGCCGACGTTGCAGCGGCCGCATTTGCCGATACCGCACTTCATGCGGTTTTCGAGCGTGGTGAAAATCGCCTCGGGGAGAAATCCCGCCTTCGCCAGGGCCAGGAATGTGAACTTGATCATGATCGGCGGGCCGCATACGATCGCGATCGTATTGACGCTTGAAGGGGCCATGCGCTCGAGCACCGCCGGGACGAAACCGATTTCCCCTTTCCAGTCCGGGGTCTCTCCCCCCGGGTCGACGGTGGTGACCACCTTGACATCGGATCGCCCCGCCCATTCGCGAAGTTCATGCTTGTAGACGAGGTCGGCCACTGTCCTGGCGCCGTAGAGGATCGTCACGTCCCCGAACCGGTCGCGCAGGTCGAGACAATTCCAGATAAGGCAGCGCATGGGCGGCAGGGCGATGCCGCCGGCGATGAACAACAGGTTCTTCCCTTTCCACTCATCCATGGGAAAGATGTTGCCGTATGGGCCGCGGAACCCGATCGTATCCCCCGCCTCAAGGTCGAATAAAGCCGATGTGACGCGTCCGGCCTGCCGGAATGTGCATTCGATATACCCTTTGCGCGTCGGAGAGGATGCTATGCAGAAGGTGCACTCGCCTTCGCCGAAAACCGAGTACTCGGCGAACTGCCCGGCCTTGAAATCGAACGTCCGGCCCTCCTCGGGATCGTTGAATACCAGACGGAAAGTCCTGACTCCCGGCGCCTCCTCGGTGATCTTTTCGATGCGCATGATGGAGGGTTTGTAGACGTTTGCGTCGCTCATGACCGGGCCTCCAGGAGGGCGATTAAATGTTCCTTTATGTTCATGTCCACGGGACAGGCGCGCGAACAACGGCCGCAGCCCACACAGCCGAAGACGTTCTGCCGCTCTGGCATATAGCTGAATTTATGCATGATGCGCTGGCGCCAGCGCGGTCCCTGCTCCTCGCGCGGATTATGGCCGGAGGTGTGGAGCGTGAAAGCGGCGAAACCGCACGAATCCCAGCAGCGAAGACGCACGCCGCGGTTTGTCGTTCCCTCGTCCTGGATGTCGAAACAGGCGCAGGTCGGACAGACATAGGCGCAGGCTCCGCAACCGAGGCAGCGCAGGGCCTGGCCGTCCCAGAGGGCGTCTTCGTCGAATCCGGCCTTCGCGCGATCCCGCACCTGCTCGCGGGTGAAGGAGGCTTCGACCACGGCCAGCGCGGAGGACTTGTCCGCGCCCGCGGGAGGGGATAAAAAGAGGCCGGGAGACAACGCTGCCAGCTCCCTGCCCTTTTCGGTGAGAATCTCCGCCAGAAAATCTCCCGAGGCAAGCCTCGTAAGAAGGATGTCGCTTCCATCGGTGGCTCCCGGGCCGAGCCCGACGGACGTGCAGAAACAGTACTCGTCCGCCTCGGCGCAGCTCAGACCAATCACGGCGAGCCTTTCCAGGCGCGCCGTGAAGAACGCGTCCTGCGTGTCCCAGGTGAAGATGGCCCGCAGCGAACCGATGGCTGCCGCGTCGCAGGGATGCAGGCCGAAGAGAACAACCTCGGGAAGGATCGACAGGTCGGGATCGGCCGTCTCCATCGCGCCGTCCCGGCGGCTGAACGAAAGTATCCGTTCGACGCGCGGGAAGAGGACTTCCTTGGCCGACTGCGTCGTCTGGATGCAGCCGAGATCGATCCGGGATGCGGAATCGACCGGGCGAAACTCGTCGCGATCGCCGACCCTCACGGGGGCGTAGATTTTTCTGCCGGCTGCGTTTATTTTTTCGATCAGACCGGCGAGCGCCTCTTTTTTCAGCAGTCTGGTTTCCATTTCCATCATCTCACCTGATGAAGTCATCCTTGTCGTCGGGGTGGAAGGTCGACAGGGCATAATCGAGCGCGGCCGTCGTCCCCGCGCGCTGGTTGAACCGGGATTCTATGTCCATTATCAAAAACCGGTTGAGCAGGTAGAGCGGGATGTCGAGCGGGCACGCCCGCGAACAATCGCCGCAATCCACGCAGCGCCCGGCAAGATGCATGGCGCGCATCACGTGCCATTCCAGGTTGCCCAGGTCATGGGAGGGAACCGGAATCCACTGCGGCTGGTTGCACTCGACCGTGCAGCGCGAGCAATAGCACATCGGGCAGGCCTGGCGGCAGGCGTAGCATTTGAAGCAGCGCGAGAGCTGCTCCTGCCAGTATTTCCATCGCTCTTCCAGGGACATGGCCAGCACCAGGTCGAACTGCGCCTTCTCCGCGGGATCCGGCTCCCGCACGGTCGAGGCGACATGTTTTTCGATGGCGGCGAAGTCGGGAAGATCGAGCATGGAGCCGTCCTCACCTATTCCAAGCACGACAATATCGTTCTCGGCGATCTGGCATTCGCCGGCCAGCTGAAGAATGGCCCTCAGCGCAGGCAACGAAGCGACGATCGCCGGCTTGCCGAGTTTTTTCACCTCATGCCGCGTAAGGTAAAGGGCGAGGTTCTGCCTGCAGCGCTCGTCGAAGATCAGGCAATCCGCCTGCCCGGCATCCTGAATGAAAACGGCGCGAACGCGTTTCCCGGTCCCTTCGCCGTAACCGATCACCACCCTGACCTGTCCGCTCTCGAGTAAATTTCCGGCCCTTTTTCTCAGTTCTTCCAACGGGAACCTCCTCAGACCCCGCCGGAGCGGGCTATCTGCCTGTAATTGTCGTAGGGCCCGAGCTTGCGCACCGCTTCAACCGTCGTATTGACCACATCGGCCCATTTGGCTCCCTCGGCGGCCGAAACCCAGGAGAATTGCACCCTGCGCACATCGATCCCCATGAAATCGAGCAGGCCGCGGAAGAGGATCCAGCGGCGCCGGGCGTGGAAATTGCCCGAGGTGTAATGGCAGTCGTTGGGGTGGCAGCCGGAGACTATGATCCCGTCGGCTCCCTCGGCGAAAGCTTTGAGCAAAAGCATGAAGTCGATGCGCCCGGTGCACGGGAACCGGATGACCTCGACATTCGGAGAGTACTTGATCCGGCTCGTGCCGGTAAGGTCGGCTCCCGCGTAGGTGCACCAGTTACAGACGAAGGCGACTATCCGCGGTTCAAATTCCGGCATTGGCTTCACTCCTGTTGAGCAGGGCCATGACCTCGGCGAAAACCTGTTCATTCGAAAATCCCTGCAGATCTATTGCCTTGGTTCGGCAGACGGCCACGCATGTGCCGCAGCCCTGGCACAGGCCCGGGTTGACCTTTGCCACGGTCTTTATCAGGTTGCCGTCGCGCGCGCGGATCTCCTCTTTTTCGATCGCCTGGTACGGGCAGGCCGCCTGGCACAGGAAGCATCCGACGCATGTCGAGTAGAGGGGCGGCGCGCATCGGTTGACGACGGCGATCACCGGCTCGCGGGTCAGTTCGTCCTGCGAGAATAAGGCGCTGACCTTGGCCGCCGCGCCGGAGGCCTGGGCCACCGACTCCGGTATATCCTTCGGAGCCTGGCAGGCGCCGGCGAGAAAAATTCCCGCCGTATTGGTTTCCACGGGTTTCAATTTCGGGTGGGCCTCGGCAAAGAACTTGTAGGCGTCATACGACACGTGCATCTTCTGCGCCAGCTCCTCGGCGCCGTCGTTGGCAACAGCGGCTGTCGCCAGGACCACCATGTCGGCTTCGATCTCCACCGGCTGCGCGCCGAGCAGCGTGTCGGCCCCCTGGACGATCAACTTGCCCTCTCGTTCATAAACGCGCGAGACGCGGCCGCGAACGTACCGGACGCCGTCCTCCTCGATCGCCCTGCGGACGAATTCCTCGTACATCTTGCCGCCGGCCCGGATGTCCATGTAAAAAATATAGGCCTTGCCGCCGTGGACCTTGTGGCGGTAGAGCATCGCGTGCTTGGCCGTGTACATGCAGCAGATCTTCGAGCAGTACTCGATCCCCTTGGCCGGATCGCGCGACCCCGCGCAGGCGATGAATACCACCGTCTCCGGTTTCCGGCCGTCGGAGGGGCGCCTGATCTCGCCGAGGGTCGGCCCCGAGGCCGAAGCGAGTCTTTCGAACTGCAGGCCGTCTATAACATCCTTGTACGCGCCGTAGCCGTACTCCGGGAAAAAATCGGCGTGTTTGATGTCGAATCCCGTGGCGAGCACCACGGCGCCGATATCGGCCTCGACAATCGTATCCTCCTGGTCGAATCGGATCGCCTGCGTGGGGCAGACCTTTTCGCACAGCCGGCACTTCCCTTTCAGGAAGAATGTGCAATGGAGACGGTCGATCACCGGCTTGTTGGGCACCGCCTGCGGGAACGGCACGTATATGGCGGACCTCATCCCGAGCCCGGCGTCGAACTCGCTCGGAATCTTTTTCGTGGGGCACTTCTGCGTGCAGAGCCCGCACCCGGTGCAGAGTTTCTCGTCGACGCTGCGCGCCTTCTTGCGGATCTTCACCTTGAAATTGCCTATGAACCCGTCGAGGCTTTCGATCTCCGAATATGTGTGCAGCGTGATGTTCGGATGCCGGGCCACCTCGACCATCCGCGGAGTCAGGATGCACTGCGAACAGTCGAGCGTTGGGAAGGTTTCGGAAAGCTGGGACATATGCCCCCCGATCGACGGGGAGCGCTCCACCATGATCACCTTGTGTCCGGCGTTGGCGATGTCCAGGGCCGCCTGTATCCCGGCGATGCCGCCGCCCAGCACTAGCGCGGTTTTCGTAACGGGCACCTTGATCGGGAAAAGAGGCTTGTTGCGTCTCACCTTCTCGACGATCACCCTCACCAGGTCGATCGCCTTTTCGGTGGTGACTTCGCTTTTTTCGTGGACCCATGAGCAATGCTCGCGAATGTTGGCCATCTCGCAAAGGAAAGGATTGAGACCGGCCTCTTCGCAGGCCCGGCGGAAGGTCGGTTCATGCATGCGCGGCGAGCAGGCGCCGACGACCACGCCGGTGAGGTTGTGGTCCCGTATGGCGTCCTTGATCATGTTCTGGCCCGGATCGGAGCACATGTACTTGTAATCGACGCTGTGAACGACTCCCGGGATCCCGGCGCAGGCCCTGGCAACCCTTTCGCAGTCGACGGTGGCGCCTATATTTTCGCCGCAATGGCAGATAAAAACTCCGATGCGCGACAAAGGTCAGACCTCCTTGACCGCGTCCGGCGGCGCGGGCCGGGCAGAGGCCGCATCCGCAGGGTGCTTTTCGAATTTCACCGGCACCATGTGGCGATGCAGGCCGAGCGTTTTTGGATCGATCCCGAGCGCCAGGCCTATCGCCTGGGTGATATACAGAACGGGCATCGTGTAATGTTTTTTCATCGCCTTGTCGCAGTGGGGGCGGCGCATGTCCAGGTTGGAGTGGCACATCGGGCAGGCCACTATGACCGCCTCGGCGCCGCGGATCGATGCGTCGTCCAGAATCCGCCCGGAGAGCTTGCCCACCAGCGGGGTGGCGGAAACCGAAAGGCCCGCGCCGCAGCACTCCGTCTTGAAGGCCCAGTCCAACGGATCCCCGCCGATCTTCCTGATGATGGCGTCCATGCTCTGCGGGTCCTCGAGGCGGTCGAATTTCAGGATCTTGTGAGGCCGCACCAACAGGCATCCGTAGTAGCAGGCGACGCGGCGGGCGAACGGAACGCGGATTTTATCGCCGATCGCGGGCATGACATGCCTGTCGAGCATCTGCAGGACGTTGAGGATCTCCGCGTCGCAGCGAAGGTCATATTCGATCGTGGCGGATATTTCCCGCCGCAGAGATTCATTTTCCAGCAGTTCGTGGCGGGTGACGCTGAGCCGGTTGTAGCAGGCCGCGCACGGAACCACGATTTCCTTCATCCCGGCCGCTTCGGCCTTGGCGAGTATGCGGGCAGGCAGCGCCAGCGAAAGATTGCGATTCATGTTGTGGGCCGCCGTGGCGCCGCAGCAGTTCCAGTCGGGAACCTGCTCGAGATCCACTCCGGCCTCGCCGGCCACGGCGATCACCGACTCGGCATATTCGCGGGCTGAGCCCTCGAGAGAGCACCCGGGGTAAAATCCCAGTTTCATCCCGCCGCCTCCCCGCCGCGCCGCGAGGTTTTGCTGAAAATCCGGCGCATCAGCGGCAGGCCCTTGATCAGCTCCGGCAATATGTGCAGGTGCCCCTTCAAATACATCTTCGGGGCCAGATGCACATCCTGCAGCAGGTGCAGCGAACGGGCCTTGTAGTCGACCACCAATCCCATTTCATAAAGCCGTCCGGTAAATTTTATCGAATCGAGGAAGGAGCGGTGGAACCGGATGATATCCCTTGCGCGCGGGTTTGTCGTGCCTCGGCGAAGAGATTCCTGCCTGAGGTAGTCCATCATCTTCGGGATTTCGATCTCCATCGGGCATCGGGCGATGCATGTCTCGCACGTCAGGCAGACCCATATCGTGTATGAACGAAGCACCTTCTCTTCGAGCCCGGCATCGCCCGTCTGCAACATGCGCAGAATCAGGCTCGGAGGATAATCCATGTCCGCCGCCAGCGGGCACCCTGCCGAACATTTGCCGCACTGGTAACACTTGGCCACCGGCACTCCGGTATTCTCGAGGATACCGTCGGCAAGAGTCGCGGGTATTCCGTTATGACGCGCTTCGGTCGACATGCGGCCTCCTTTCAGATCACGGAAAATCGAATTTATACAATGCGGACGCGGAATGCAAGCTTTTAATCGTTTTACATCGAAGCGGGAATGGGAACGCGTATCGCATCGCGGAATCGCCCGGGCGGCGTCATAGAAGAACGGCCGCTCTCATGGGCGAGCCCCGGGCGGCCGAATCGCCCGGCACAGTCGAAAACGTCCTACCTTGACAAATCCTTCAGCGCGCCCCATGTCTTCGACTGCGTCCCGACCGGCCCTGTGATAAGGGCGGCGGTAGTAGTGACCGTCAGGGCTTTTGTACCGGCCGGCAGAGACTGCGCCAGGCCGACCTCGCAGAACACATCGAAAAAACTGTCGATTCCCTGCCGAAGCTGCACGATGGGCGGTGAAGCGAACAGGCCGCCGGCGGCAACGGCTTCGTCGCTCAGCCGGTAGGCGGCGTGGTAGCGAAGGGCCGCGCCCGGCGCCTCGGGAAGCGCAACCTCCAGAAACACGTCGAAGAAGCTGTCGGGACCGGGGTACTGTACATCGATCCAGCGGCGGGCATCCCCGGAGGGGTAGGCGAAGTTGATGGGCATGAGTTGCCCGCGCAGCCCGCTGTCGCCGATGCTTATCTCGGTGAATACGTCGAAGAAACTCGAGACGGCCGTCTCCGGCGGAGGCGGCACGGTGGCCGACTCGAGGAAGATATCGAAGAACGACGAGGGCCCGATGAAGCTGGGCTCAGGATTGCCGTCGCTGCCGGTGCAGAGCGTCGAGTATTGCGAGCCCCCGACGGCGCCGGCGTCGAACAATCCCTGGGACATGGTCTGCAACGGAACCAGGCCGCCGCCGATATCCTCCAGCACATAAGCACGGACCGGCGTACCGGTCGGGTAGGGAGGCGCCGCTGCCCAGGTTTCCTGGAAGATGTCGAAGAACGAGGCCTGCGCCGGCCAGGCGACGGCGAGCAGCACGCATACGGCTATCGAAAACGATACCTTCCGACAATACAAGCAATACAAGGTCATAACCTGCCTCCT
>JBFYZH010000118.1:0-6169 GCA_041309605.1 Candidatus Krumholzibacteriota bacterium | reverse complement strand
AACCATTACCTTTTATCATCCTCCGGGCGGACCCGGAGTCAGGGTCGATTCGCATCTTTACGACGGTTACACGGTGCCGCCTTATTACGATTCTCTTCTGGCCAAGGTGATAACATGGGGACAAGACAGGGAAGAGGCGCGAAGAAGGATGATTCGTTCCCTCGAGGAATGCGTCATCGAGGGAATGCCCACCACGATACCATTCCACCTGTGGATACTTCGAAACGCCTCCTTTATCAGGGGTGATTTCGACACTTCCTTTATAGACCGCATACAGCAATGAGTGCGATGGCATTGAAAGGAAGAAAATGGCAGTCAAGATCTATCCGGTATGGGAAATGACGGATAAAGACCTCCTTCAGGGATCCGCGGTCGTCGTGATCGATGTGCTGAGGGCGACATCGACTATTATCGCCGGGATCGAAAACGGCGCCGGGATGATAATCCCGGTGGAGGATATCGAGACGGCATCGAGGCTGGTCAGGCCTGGCGAAAGAAAGACCAAGCTCCTCGCGGGTGAATGGAAGGGGCTCCCGGTAGAGGGCTTCGACCTGTTCAATTCGCCGTCGGAATTTTCGCGCGAAAGGATAGAAGGCAAAACGATCATCATGACAACGTCTAACGGAACCAGGGCGATAGTCGCTTCTTCGAGGGCGAGGCGCCTGATGATCTGCTCCTTCAACAACCTGTCCGCGGTCGCCGGAGTACTCGGCGGCGAAAAAGAGATAGCGATCGTATGTTCGGGAAATTCAGGCAAACTCGCGGCCGAGGACCTGCTGTGCGCTGGGATGCTCGCCGACCGGGTCGTATCGACGGACACCCCGGACGGGCAGGGGGATGCGACGATGCTCGCCCTGCTGCTCGCGCGCGCCTTCGGCGGAAGTATACGGGATTTTCTCGAAAAATGCGAACGTGGACGCCAGCTGCTCGGATCGGGTTACGGCCGGGACCTCGACTACTGTTCGAGTGTCGACATATCGGCGATTGTTCCAGAGGTCAGGGACGGCAAGATTTCGGGTTGATGTTCCGGCCGCCCCGGAGACGTTCCGGCCCGCTGCGGGACATTGGAGGACGATGGAAGGGCCCGACGAGAAAAGATCCCTTGTCGTCTTCAGGATCATCGACGCCAATGCGAACCGGTGCGCCGAGGGTTTGAGGGTGGTAGAGGAAATAGCGAGATTTTCCCTTGAAGACGATCATCTTTTCCGCGAAATCAAGGATATCAGGCACGCCTTGAGAAACACGGTGGAGGGCATTTTATCAAGCCCGGGACGGTTCAGAAACGGCGAAGGGGATGTCGGGGCGATATTAACGACGAAATCGGAAAGCAGCAGGGATTCCTTCGATTCGGTTCGCAGGGCGAATTTTCTCAGGGCCGAGGAATCCCTCAGGGTGCTCGAGGAGTTCGGAAAGCTCGTCGATACCGGAGCCGCGGCGCGTTTCAAGAGTCTGCGTTTCCGTTTGTACTCGGTCGAAAAATCCTTTGCAGGGCAGCCGGGGATACACGGGAAACTTCCCCCGCCTCCCTTCCTCTACGCTTTTATCGACAGGAAATACACTGGGCCGGGCGAATCGGGCGTGACCGCCTCCGCGCTTGTGGCGGGGGGCGCCGACATAATTCAGTACAGGGCAAAGAAACTTGGCAGAAACGAGATGATGACGGATATTCTCGCGGTACTTCGGATCTGCGACGCGGCCGGGGTGCCCCTGATCGTCAACGACGACCCTGAACTGGCCGTGGAGAGCGGAGCCGGTGGAGCTCATATCGGCTCAACGGACATCGATCCTCTGGCGGCAAGGTCGATACTGGGGCCGGGCGGGATATTGGGGCTTTCGATCGGCTCGATGGAAGAACTGTCGAAGGCGCCCCTGGACGTGGTCGACTATATCGGCGTTGGAGCCGTTTACGCGACCGGCACAAAACAGGATATCGAAACGGTCGGTCCTCGGTTTATCTCCGATGTATGCGCGTTAACGTCGCTTCCGGTGGTCGGTATAGGCGGGATCGGGATCGATAACATGGAGGAAGTGTTCGACGCGGGAGCCAGCGGAGTGGCGGTCGTATCCCGTATTCTCAAAGGGGACGCGAGGAAAAACTGCTTTACCTTGAAGAAAATCATTGGTAGAAGGATAGAGGGCCGCAGCTGACCGCCGCCGGTGGCTGGACGACGTGACCATCCTCCGGGAACCGGCGGACGGGATCGGTAGAGAAACAAAGAGAGAATCATGGCAAGCAGAGGAAGGATGGCGACCGGGATAGTTCTTGTCGCCGCAGCGCTGTTCATAGGAGTGGCTCTTTACTCGTGGGACGCGAGGGATTGGGACGACCTGCTGAAAGCGCGGAACTTGTGCGGGCCGATCGGCGCGATACTGGCCGGCGTGGCGAGGAATTCCACCGGTCCCGTCATATCGTGGATTTTCCCGCTCTTCCTTCTCTACTGGGGATGGGTTTCAATCACCGGCCTGAGGTTCCGAAACGACATCAGGAGACTCGTATGCCTCGGCATCCTTTCGTGGATATTTGCCGCGGTATTTTCCGCCACCTGGTCGGTCCGGGCCGGGGGGTGGCTTGGGCTCAGGACGATGGAGTTTCTCGAACTTCTTTCCGGAAGGACCGGGTCGCTGATAATAATCATCGCTTCTCTTGTCGTTACGATGACGATGATGTTCTTCGTTTCCGTAAAGAATCTTTCGTCCGCTCTGGCGGAAATGGACTGGCGGCTGCCGTCCCGTCGCGGGGCGCGAAAAGCGCGCGTGAAAAAGCGGATCGACGAAGGTTCCGCGAAGAGCGACAAGGCGGTCGCGGCGGACATCCCGCAGGATGAACCCATGGAGATTGACATCCACGAGCCGCAGGTCACTGTCCCCATTCCGCGGCCAAGGACGGCGCCCAGATCGCCGAGGCCGTCCGGAGCGCCTTCGACCCCGGCTGACAACGCGCCTCTTCCCGAACTGTCGCTTCTCGACGATTATGACGAATCGGCAGTTTCGTTCAGCAAGGAAGAGCTGATCGCCAGGTCGCAGGTGATAGAAAGCAAACTGGAGGATTACGGAATCAGGGGAAAGGTGCAGAAGGTCCTCCCCGGACCGGTCGTCACCACTTTTGAATTCGTTCCGGCGCCCGGGGTCAAGGTGAGCCAGATAGCGAACAGGTCGGATGACATCTCGCTGGCTCTCGCCGCGAGGGCGCTCAGGATACAGGCGCCGATTCCCGGAAAGGGTGCGATCGGGATAGAAGTCCCGAACCCGGAACCGAAACTCGTCGTGCTGAAGGAGATGATGGAACATTTCCCGCAGACCGGGCCGGGCCTGACGGTGAGTCTCGGAAAGAACGTGACCGGAGAACCGGTCTTCGTTGACATAGCCGAGATGCCGCACCTTTTGATCGCCGGAGCGACCGGTAGCGGCAAGAGCGTTTGTATCAACGCCATAATCTGTTCCCTTCTTTTCAATCATACGCCGTCGACCTGCAGGTTCATCCTCATAGACCCGAAGCGACTCGAACTCATCACTTACAACAATATCCCGCACCTGCTCCATCCGGTCATCACCGAGGCGAGGCAGGCTCTGAAGGTGCTGAACTGGATGACTCTGGAGATGGACCGGCGATACAAGCTGCTCGCCCAGTTCAGCGTGAAGAACATAAAGAGCTTCAATCGAAGGGCCGAATCGGAGAAACTGGTCAACAACGAAACTGGGGAGACGGTGGCGTGTCTGCCTTATTACGTATGCGTCATAGACGAGCTGGCGGATATAATGGTCACACTGGGAAACGAGATATATCCCCCCATCACGCGCCTCGCGCAGATGGCGAGGGCGGTGGGGATCCATCTGGTATTCGCGACCCAGAGACCTTCCGTCGACGTGATCACGGGACTTATCAAGGCGAATTTCCCATGCAGGATAGCCTTCCAGGTAACTTCGAAGACCGATTCACGCACCATCCTGGACGTGAACGGCGCCGAGGCTTTGCTTGGAAACGGAGACATGCTGTACCTGCCGAAGAACCTTCCGTCGCCGGTCAGGATACAGGGCGCCTACATTTCGGAGAGGGAAGCCGAAAACGTTGCCGATTACTGGAGGAGTTTCCAGGGCGAAAGCGTGAACATGGATCTCGGTGGGAATAGCTCGCCCGACCTCGATGCCGACGCCGATATCGACGACGATCTCTTCGATCAGGCGAGGGAACTGGTCATCATGCACCAGCAGGGTTCCATATCGCTGATCCAGAGAAGGCTCAAGGTGGGATATGCCCGGGCAGCCCGTTTAATCGATATGCTCGAACACGCCGGCGTCGTGGGTCCGTTCGAAGGCAGCAAGGCGAGGGAAGTGCTGGTGAGGCGCGAGGAATATGAAGGAAGCTGACCGCTCCGCCGCTCTCCGGACATATTTCTTTTTCAATCTCGGATGTCCGAAAAATCTCGTGGACGCCGAAAAGGCGGCAGCCAGGCTCGAGGAGTGCGGCTGGAAGCGAGCCGATTCGCCGGCAGGGGCCGGGCTTCTCGTTATTACGACATGTGCCTTCATCTCCATCGCGGTGGAAGAGTCGGTCGAAGAGATACTCCGCGTGGCGTCCGGCAGGCAGGAGTGGCAGAAGCTGGCCGTACTCGGGTGTCTTGTTTCCAGGGAAGGGGATAAGCTACGATCGCTCTTTCCCGAAGTCGACCTGTTTCTTGCGGTGCCGGAAATGGATTCACTTCCGATCCATGCGGAAAGGCTTATCGGGCAGCCCGAAAAAAGTATGCCGGCCGGGGAACCGCCCGGACATGGCCGAATCGCGAGAAGGTTATTCACGCCACGGCACTTCGCTTATCTGAAAATTGCGGAAGGTTGTTCCAATCACTGCAGCTACTGCATGATTCCCGGGATACGTGGGGAACTGTCAAGCCGGGCACGGGGCGAAATCATCTCCGAAGCTGTCATGCTCGCGGAAATGAGCGTGAAGGAGCTGGTCGTGATAGCCCAGGACACCGGCGCCTGGGGAACGGACATCGCTGAAGGCGGGGATCTCTACGACTTGCTCGACGAACTTTCGTCGATCGGGGGGCCCGAATGGATCAGGCTGATGTATCTACACCCGGCGCACATGGATCCCGAACGGTTCCTCAGGCTCATGGATGACGGAAAGATACTTCCCTATCTGGACCTCCCTGTTCAGCACGCCTGCGACAGGATATTGGAAAGGATGGGGCGGAGGTATCGAAGGGCGGATCTTGAGCGGATACTGGCGATCCTGAGATCGGGCAATCCGGATCTTGTCCTCAGAACGACGGTTATGGCCGGTTTCCCGGGCGAAACCGACGATGAGTTCATAGAACTCATCGACTTTATCGAGCAGCAGCGATTCGACCATGTCGGGGCGTTCGCGTGGTCCGCGGAGAAAGGGAGCGCGGCCGCCGGGTTCAGGGGGCGCATCGATCCTTGCATCGTCAAGTCCCGACTTGGCGAGATATCGGATGTACAGATGGAAATATCGCAGGAGAAGATGATATCGAGGATCGGAAAAACGCTGACCGTGCTTGTCGACGGTATGCTGGATGACAACGACAGGCCATCGGGCGATATCTGGGGTACGGGGAGGTACTACGGCCAGGCCTGGGAGATAGACGGGCTGACATACCTTTCCGGATCGCCTGCCACCGCCGGAAGCTTCGTGCAGGCGCGGGTGATCGATGCAGGAGCCTTCGACCTTTTCGCCGCCATCGAGTAGATTTCAATTGACAATTATACGCAATTCCGCAATATAATTCACGTTAAGCCGGAACTCGTACGTCCCGGACGTTTATAATGGATATCATTAATCAACTTCAGATGGAGGTCTCCGGTGAAGTTTATCAGGAATGACGGGATCATATCCAGGATAGCATGTCCATTATGTCTGGCATTTCTGTTTACCGCCCTTCCCGCGCTCAGCGCTCCGGGGGGAACGGGCGAGAGGCTCATCACAAATTATGAGATCATCGAAAGGATCTCCGGCGAAGCCATAGATGAGCTCATGGCCAACATGCAGCCATTCCAGAAGGACAGGCTGCTGCTGCTCGTCAAGAGCAAGGGGGTCGGCGGGATCGACGATGTTTTCCTGAACATGCTCATCATGAAAATGACGGGATCGGAAATCCGCGTATCGACGAAGATCGTCGAGGCGGATTCGACCGGAGATCTGCCCGGT
>JBFYZH010000117.1:0-2834 GCA_041309605.1 Candidatus Krumholzibacteriota bacterium | reverse complement strand
AGCACGTTGGCGAACTTGCAGACTTCGGCGTGAAGCTCTTTGTACGTGAATTTCCTCGAATCGCCTTCGGGTTCGCCTTCCCATATGATGGCGGTCTTGTCTGCGCGGCCGTCCTCGAGATGCTTGTCGAGACAGTTGTAGGAAATGTTCGTTTTCCCGCCCTTGAACCACTTGGCGAAGGGAGGATTCCACTCGAGGACCTTGTCCCATTTCTTGAACCAATGAACATATTCCCCTGCCTGATCGGCCCAGAACCCCTCCAGATCATCCTCCGCCCTTTTCGCGAGAGCTTCATATTCCTTCATGCTCTTTACGTGGGCTTTCTTAGAAAATTCCACCGGGGGCTTGAACTGCCTTTTTTCATCCAGCATCGAAGTTATCGTCTTCTTCTGTTCCGTCATCTGCGACCTCCCGTACGGTTTGCGGTGTTAAATAGAAAAATAAATCATTCATTCAGCGGTTCAAAGTCACAATCCGAGTTCCGGATGCTACCGTCGAAGCCCGTTTATGTCAACCCTAAATAATAACCGGCGGCTCCCGGAATCAAGTACCTTTTTGTAAAAAAGGACCATCAGGTCCGTGAAAACCGGAACGGCGGATTGCACGCCTGTCCCTGTCCCGCTCCTGGCGGACAATCCCGCTACTCTTTCGATCCCGGCATCGTGGCCCAGTGTTCGTAGGTCTTCCACCGGCGGATCACGTCGGCCTGCGATTCCTCCAGCAATGACGCGGCGACTTCAGGGGCCAGATTCCTGAGCCCGTTGTACCTGTTCTCGGCGTAGATGTACTCCTCCAGCGGAATGCTCGGACCCCTGGAATCTAGCTGAAGAGGGTTTTTACCCTCCTTTATGAGAGCCGGGTTGTACCTTACCAGTATCCAGTGGCCTGACATTACCGCCTTCTTCTGCTGTTCGAAACCCTTTTTCATGTTGATGCCCTGGCCGATGCAGTGCGAATAGGCGATCACCAGGGACGGCCCGTCATACGCTTCAGCCTCGATGATCGCCTTTATTGCCTGGCTCTCGTTCGCGCCCATGGCGATCCTCGCGACATATATATATCCATAGGACATCGCCATCATCGCCAGATCCTTCTTGGGAGTCCTCTTTCCGCCGGCCGAAAACTTCGCTATGGCGCCCATCGGCGTCGATTTGGACATCTGGCCGCCCGTGTTGGAATAAGTCTCGGTATCGAGAACCAGCACGTTCACGTTGCGTTGCTGCGCCAGGACGTGGTCCAGTCCTCCGTAGCCGATGTCGTAAGCCCAACCATCACCGCCGAGTATCCACACACTCTTTCTGACAAGCACGTCGGCGAGCCCGATCAGATTTATCGCCTCTTCCGTCCTGATGCCTTTGAGTATTCCGACGAGCGCCTTCACCCGCTCGCGCTGCCGCGCGAGCCCGGCTTCGTCGGACATGTCGGCATTTATCAGTTCGCCGACCAGCTTGTCCCCGATCCGTGACGACAGCTTCATCAGCAGTTCGACGGCGAATTCCTTCTGTTTGTCGAGAGCCAGCCTCATCCCGAAACCGAATTCCGCGTTATCTTCGAACAGGGAATTGCTCCAGGCAACACCCCTTCCCTGCTTGTTGTAAGTATACGGAGTGGCGGGAAGATTCCCTCCATATATCGAACTGCAACCGGTGGCGTTCCCGACGAACATCCTGTCGCCGAAAAGCTGGGTGATCAACTTTATGTATGGGGTTTCCCCGCAACCGGCGCATGCTCCTGAGAACTCGAACAGCGGCTCGAGAAACTGGACCGTTCTGATGGCGTCCAGTTTGAGTTTCGATCGCTCGATATAGGGAATGTCCAGGAAGAACTCCCAGTTCCCCTTCTCCTGCATCCTGATGGGAGGCTGTTTCGCCATATTGATTGCTTTTCTGTCCGGTCCTTCCTTGCTCTTCGCGGGGCAGTTTTCCACGCAGTTGCCGCACCCGGTGCAGTCCTCTGGGGCTATCTGAATCGTAAACTTCATCCCGGCGAATTCACTCGCCCTGGCGTCGGTCGACTTGAATGTCGCCGGAGCGCCGGAAAGCAGGGCCGGATCGTATACCTTGGACCTTATCACGGCGTGCGGGCAGACCATCACGCACCTGCCGCACTGTACGCATATATCCGGTTCCCATACCGGGATTTCAAGGGCGATGTTCCTCTTCTCCCACTTGGTTGTACCGCTGGGGAATGTCCCGTCCTCGCTGAAAGCGCTTGTCGGGATATCGTCCCCCTCGGTCGCTATCATTCTGCCAACGAGGTTTCTCACATGCTCGGGCGCGTCGTCGGGAACCGGAGGAACCATCTGGATATTGCTCGTGGCTTTGGCGGGAACCTTGACCTCGTGAATGTTATCGAGCGCCCTGTCGACCGATGCGTTATTCATCTTCACGATCTTTTCGCCCTTGCCGCCATACGTCTTCTTTATATGATTCTTGATCGCGGTTATCGCCTGATCCCTGGGTATGACGCCGCTCAGGACGAAGAACGCCGTCTGCATGATCGTGTTTACCCTGGCTCCGAGGCCCAGCCCTCTCGCGATTTCGACCGCGTTTATCACGTAAAACTTCAGCTTCCTGTCTATGATCCGTTGCTGCACCTTAGCCGGCAGGCGGTCCCAGGCCTCCTCGACGGGGAACGGGGTGTTGAGCAGGAATGTGGCTCCCTCCCTCGCCGACTTCAGGACGTCTATCCTCTCCATGAAAGGAAACTGGTGGCAGGCCACAAAATCGGCGCTGAAGATAAGGTACGGAGAATGTATCTGCTCCGGACCGAACCTGAGATGTGATACCGTCACCGAACCGGCTTTCTTCGAGTCGTACACGAAGTAGCCCTGC
>JBFYZH010000116.1:0-6377 GCA_041309605.1 Candidatus Krumholzibacteriota bacterium | reverse complement strand
GGCCGAAAAGCTTGTGCACCTGGGATACGAAAGACACGGGATAGTGGAGTCCAAGGGGCAGTTCGCCATAAGGGGCGCGATACTCGATATCTTCGAAGTCGGGTCGGAAGACCCCTTCAGGGTGGAGTTTGACTCGGACGAAATCATAGCCATCAGGCGTTTCGACATAGAGACACAGCGGTCCATCGGGACCCTGGAAAGGATCAGGGTGCGCCCGCTGCACCACCTCGCTCCGGACGCGGAGGGATTGGGGCGGCTCAGAGCCTTTCTCGCGGAAGGGGCCGGCGACGGGGAGGAGTTCAAGCGCAGGATGATCGTGGCCGACAGGATGGAAGACGGGATACTCTTTTACGGGATGGAGCATTACGCGTCAATCGTGCACGATGTGGTTCCGGTCTTCGAATATTTCGACACCTCCCCGCTCCTGATCACCTTCGACACCGAGGACGTGGAGGCTGTCACGGGCGAATTCAGGGAAGAGATAACCCAGAGATACACAAGATCGAGGGAAAAGGAACATCGTTACCCCGAACCCGACGCAATGTACGTGACCTCCGCCGAAATGGAGAGGTTCGCAACGGGGAAAAAAAGGATCGATTTCAGGCGGCTTCCGGTTGAAAGAGCGATCGCCTTCTCGACGTCCGCCCCGGGGGATTACAGGCGGAACCTCAAGGGACTGGCCTCGGACATCATGAAGGATATCGCCGGTAAGCGCCAGGTTCTCATATTCTGTTCGAGCGCCATACAGAGAGAGAGGGCCGAGGATATCCTGTCGGATGTGGAGCTCGATGTGGATTTCCCGTCGGGGTTCATCTCGAGCGGATTCAGATGGCCCGACGCCGGCGTTGTCTTCCTGAGCGAGGAGGAGATATTCGGAAGGTTCCACAAGCCCTGGCAGTCTCCCCGCGCGAGGAACAGGTCGCTTACCTACGACCCGTCACATTTCCAGCCCGGGGATTTCGTGGTTCATGTCAGTCACGGGATCGGGCGGTATATGGGAATGCGGGTTCTCGATATCGAGGGCGGAAAAACCGAATGTCTCGATATCAGGTACGAAGGCTCGGACAGGCTCTTCATACCGATCGCCCAGCTGAGGATGGTGGAAAAATACGTGGCGGCGGACGGGGTGGCGCCGCAGCTTGCGGACCTGGGGAGCAGGGCATGGAACCGGGTAAGAGAAAGAGCGAGAAAGAGCGCTGGCCGGATAGCGCACGACCTGCTCGAGATTTACGCCGCCAGGCAGGTGGCCGAGGGGTACGCCTTCGGGCCCGACAAACCGTGGCAGAACGAGATGGAGGCTTCGTTCCCCTGGGAGGAGACGCCTCACCAGCTCAAGGCCACCATCGAAGTGAAGGCGGACCTCGAGTCGACAAGGCCGATGGACAGGCTTCTGTGCGGCGACGTCGGGTTCGGGAAGACGGAGGTCGCGCTGAGGGCGGCGTTCAAGGCCGTCCTCGAAGGAAAACAGGTGGCGATCCTCGTTCCCACGACGGTCCTTGCCATGCAGCATTATGCGACGTTTACGGAACGGCTCGCCGGGTTTCCCGTAAGAACGGAGATGCTCAGCAGGTTCGTTCCGCCGGCCCGGATTAAAAAGGCGGTCAGGGAGATCTCCGAGGGGAAGATCGACATAGTCGTCGGCACGCACAGGCTGATTTCAAAGGACGTGGCCTTCAGGGATCTCGGCCTGGTCGTCATCGACGAGGAACACAGGTTCGGGGTGAAACACAAGGAGACCTTCAAGATGATGAAGAAAAGCGTCGACGTGCTGAGCATGACGGCGACTCCGATACCCAGGACCCTCTCCATGGCGATCTCGGGGATACGTGACATATCGGTCATCGACACGGCGCCGCGCAACAGGCTGCCGATCCACACCGAGATACTGCCGTTCGACGACGACAGGATCAGGGAATCCGTAATGCGCGAGATCGATCGCGGGGGCCAGGTCTTTTTCGTGCACAACCGGGTCCAGTCGATCGAGGTGATGGAAGGCTTCCTTCGCCGGCTCCTTCCCGCGAAGGTGAGGATCGCCCACGCCCACGGGCAGATGAAGGAACACGATCTGGAAAAGATCATGATAGATTTCCTGGAGAGAAAATTCGACGTGCTTATCTGCACGATGATCATCGAGGCGGGCCTCGATTTCCCGAACGTCAACACGATCATTATAAACAGGGCCGACCGTTTCGGCCTGGCCCAGCTCTACCAGCTCCGCGGAAGGGTCGGAAGGTCCGACAGAAAGGCGTACGCCTATATGCTCGTGCCCAAGGACGGTTCGCTGGCGGCGTCGGCCGTCAGGAGGCTTCAGGCGATAAGCGAATTCGATTACCTGGGCGCCGGATACAGGATAGCGATGAGGGACCTTGAGATAAGGGGCGCGGGAAACCTCCTGGGACATCAGCAATCGGGGCAGATCAACGCCGTGGGGCTGGACATGTATTCCAGAATGATACGCGAAGAGGTCTCAAGGATCAGGGGGGAGGTTCTCCAGGAGGAAAAGGACGCGAAGATTTCGATACCCCTGCCGGCCTATATTCCCGAGGAGTACATAACAGACTCCGAGGAAAGGATGGATATTTACAGGCGCCTCACGCGCGAGCCGGACCCGGCGGAGATCGAAGCGATGATGGATGAGCTCGTCGACAGGTTCGGGCCTCCTCCGGAGCCCGCGCGTAACCTGCTCAAGATGGTGGAACTCAAGGTCAGGGCGGCGCGCGCGGGGGTGGAGACGGTCGAGATGACGAAAAGGATGATGAGGGTGGGGTTTGCGGCCGGGAATAATCCCGCTCGCAAGCTGCTTTCGGACCTGGCGGCCGCGTTCGAGGGACGATTGACGTTTCATACGGAAAAGGGTTTTTCCCTGTCGGTGCGAAGCCGCGAAGGGACGCCCCCGGGGTCGCACTGCGAGGGGAATACCGGCCTGGAAGCCCTGCCGGGCATGAAGGATCTTGAAAGTTTGTTGAATTTACTGGAATTTTATGTTAATTAAGGTAGTTTAATAGTTCAACCTGCGGAAGGTGAAGACCAACCGGCGTTTCATTCCGCCCGCGAGGCGGGGATTTGCCGGGTCATCGAATATCGTACCGGGACGTGACACCAGAAAGGAGTCCGAAGTGAAGAAATCAATTTTGCTTATAGCGGGATTGGCAATGATCCTGGCGGCGGGATGCTCGAAAACGGACAGGAAGGACAAAATCCTGGCCCAGGTCGATTATAAGACGATCACGATAGGTGATTTCGAGACCACGGCCGAAACCCTCGACAGCAAGTATCTTCCCGAAACCACCGATATGAACGGGAAAAAGGAGCTTCTCCAGCACATGATCAACAAGGAAATCATGGCGCTGAAGGCGGAGGCGCTCGGGTACGAAAAGGAAGAGGAGTTCCTCAAATTCTGGAACCAGTTAAAGGGCCCCTTCCTTATCACGGCGCTCTGGGAGCAGGCGATCACGAATAAGATAACGATGACCGAGGCGGATATCGATAAATACTGGGAAGAGATGCATTACGAATATACTCTCAGCCAGATCATTCTCGCCAACGAACAGGATGCCCTCGATCTGAGGGAGAAGATTATGGCCGGAGAGGACTTCGCGGAGATGGCGAAGAAATATTCTCTCGGCCCCGCGGCGGAGAACGGAGGGTTTGTCGGCAGTTCGCCTGTCGGAAGGATCCACTGGTGGGTGGAGGAAATTCTATTCACGATGTCCGAGGAAGACGTTTCGCCGCCCGTAAGAACGGACACAGGATGGGCGCTGATAAAGGTTCACAAGAAAAGAAAGATCGTTCCCGAGCTCGACAGGGAATACGCGTCCCGGCGCGTCAAGGGGATAATGGAATACAAGGGACGGGACGTCCTCAAGGCCAAACTGGAAAACGAGATACATCTTCAGTTCTTTACCGACGCGGTCAACATTGTCTACAACGCGCTGCCCGAAGACGTGCCGTTCGAGGAAATCGTGAACTACAGGGTAACCAGGGACAATGCCCCTGTACCCGTAATCGAAGAGCAGTATCTGGATATGCTTGTCTGCCAGTACGACGATGGCGCATACACGATCCGAGATTTTATCGAACTCTACAAGCGGGCCTCCCTGGTCGAGAGACCGCGTCGCCAGTACGGGCGTGAAACCATCGTTCAACTCCTCAAGAAGGTCATTTACGACAAGGTTCTTCCGGTCTATGCCGAAGAAGTGGTGCGGGTGCTGGACATACCCTCGGTGAAGAAGAATCTGGATAACCGCAAGGAACAGTTTCTCGTTTACAAGCTCTACCAGGACCAGATCGAGGACGAAGTGACGGTAACCGGCAAGGAAATGATGGATTACTACGACAACAACAAGGAATACATCCAGACCAAGGAAAAAAGAGATTACCAGATCATCGTTCTCGAAAACGACGAAGTTGCCGCCATGGTCGAGAAAAGGGCCAAGGCAGGCGAGGATTTCGACAAGCTGGTCAGGGAATTTTCCAAGGATCCGACGATCAAGGAAAACATGGGCAAGACGGGGCTCGTATTTGAGGGTAATTATCTCGAATACGACGGGATAGCTTTTTCGCTTGCCGCCGCGGGGGATATCTCGGATGCGTTCCCGATATCGCGCGGATTTGCCATAATAAAGTTACTCCAGATCGAGCCCGGGAAACTGCCCACCTACGAGGAAGCATCCCCCGCGATCAAGCGGGAACTGACCGAGAAGAAGGGCGAAGCCCTGCTCAAGGAGAAACTGAAAGGCTGGTCCGAGGGGTACAAGATCAGCATCAACGAAAAAAACCTGGCCAAGGCCAACATGAACAGGACCAAGCTATAGCGGAAGCTGGTGGCCTTTTGAAAAGGATGAGGGTGCGCGCGTTCTCTCTGGGGTTTCTTCTCGCGGCCATGTACATGTCCGGTTGCGGAAAGGGCGGTCGAGACGAGGTTCCCGCCACGACGCCGGGTCGAATCGTGAGGGTGGGCGGCGAGATTCTGACCGAGAAACAGCTCGAGACGGCGCTCCCCAACACCGACAGGACGCCTTTTTCCACTGAGGAAAAGGCCGCTTTCGTCCGCAACTGGATTGAGATAGAACTGCTCTACCGCGAGGCCATCAGGCGCGGGCTGCAGAACGATCCGGGGATCAAAACGAGGATCCGGACGCTGGAAAAGGAATTCCTGGCCGATCATCTCGTTTTTGTCGAACTCCAGAAACGGGTCAGGGTCACCGAAGACGAGATCGAGGAATACTACCGGAACAACCAGAAGGAATATACCTGCGAATACAGGGTCAGCCATATCCTCGTGAACACCATGGAAGAGGCGGAAAACGCAAGGGAACTCCTGAAATCCAGGAGTTTTGCCTGGGTGGCGAACAAGTATTCCGTGGATCCTGTCCCGAAAAGAGGCGGCGATCTCGGGTACCTGACCAAGGGAAACATGATGCCCGAATTCGAGAATGTCGTTTTCGGGATGCAGCCCGGCGAGACAAGCGGCATAGTGCAGTCCGGGTTGGGATATCATATCCTGTATCTCGCGGACGCGAGGGAGGCCCGTGTGCAAGTGTCGCCCGCCGAGGTGAGGGAGCAGATCGTCAGCACCCTTCTGATGGAAAAGCGAAAAAAGGCGTACGGGGAATTTTTCGAATCCCTCATGCGCTCAGCCGACATAGAATTCTATACGAAAAACTACGAGCAGGGAACCGCACCGGAGGCTCCTGGCGGGACCGGTTTCACGGCGGGGGATACTTCGGCAACGCCGGACACCCTGTCAATGGAGGAAAATGGTGAAGGGCACTAAAACGATTTTTTCCGCTTGCGCAGCCGCGGCAGTTCTGTGCGGCCCGTCGTTCGGGGCGCCGGGCCAGGATGCGGGAGGAGAGATCGTCGACAGGGTCGTGGCCGTGGTCGAGGACAAAGCCATCCTGCAGAGCGAGTTCGACATGGAGTACCAGAGAATTCTCATGCAACTGCAGAAGGAAACCCTTACGCCGGCCGAGGAAAGGGAAAAACGGCGCGAGGTGATGGACATGCTGGTGGCCAACATGCTCATGGCGATCCACGCCGAGAAGATCGGGATCGAGGTCCCGGACACGGAGGTGGATGGAAAAGTGGACATGGCTATCGAGGACAACATCAGGGCCCTGGGAGGGGATGACGCGTTCAACGGCGAACTCGAGAAGGCGGGGCTTACGCTGGCGCAACTGAAGATGATGTGGAAGGAAAAGATCAGGTCGATGCAACTCGTCGACGGACTTGTCAGGGCGGAAATCCGCGGCGAGGTGCAGGTCACGGACAATGACGTCCGGGAATATTACAGGGCGCACCTGAACGAACTTCAGAAGAGGCCGGAGACCGTATCGCTCGCCCAGATACTGATCCTGATGAGAGCTGAGGAAAGC